>JAKFXY010000080.1 GCA_021731165.1 Acidobacteriota bacterium
TGTCCCCGCTCCCTCCCCCCTGTCCACGTGGGGCGCTAGCCTGTCGCGTATGCCGTGCAAGACATCTTTGTTGATATTTTAGTCAGTTAGTACTCTTATGTATCTAAGTGCTCCATCGTGAATCTGGACCATATTGCGTGTTTTCCTAAGTAAATCGCCGCGGCCTCGGCGACGGTCGAGAGGCGCACGCTGGCGTTCATCTTGCTCTAGAGACATTCGCGCCGGCACCGGGTATGGGACCAGATGCATGTTGCGGTGGTGCTGGCCGCCGTTGCATGAGACGGCTCCGCGAGTACTCCGCCGTTGGAGATCGCGGATTGGTTGATGCCGGCTGGAGCGGCGGATGCCGACGAGGTGGCGGGCGTTGACCTCGGGCCCGCATGGTGAGGTGCTGAAGCTCCCTAGGGGCAGCCAGCGCCGTGGCAGAGGCGGTCCGGATGATGACTGCGGGATTGGTATTTGCCCCGGCTGGAGCGAAACGTTAAGTGCGGCGCGGCCGCGTGTCAACAAATTCGATGGAGGAATCTCGATGTCGCTTATTCGCGTGATGCGTTACGGAAGCGTGGCCTTTGCGGCCATGGCCATGGTCACCCTTCTGGCGGCGCCGGCCGCGGCCCAGGACCCAGCGCCTTCGGGCCCTTCGTTGACCGTGACGGGAGGACTTGACGTCACCAATCAGTACAACTTCCGTGGTATCCGACAGAACACCGATGGCGTTTCTATCTGGCCGTACATCGACTTTGGAATTGGGGCGTACACGGGCGAAGGCGCGCTGAAGAGCGTCACGGTCAATCTGGGAACCTGGAACGCGTTCAATAGTCAGATCGACAACTTCACGAACCTTGACGGCGAAACGAGCAGCAACAAGTGGTACGAATCGGATCTGTATGCGACGATGGGTTTCGGTTTCAGCAAGGGAAGCCTTGGCTTCACCTATACGTCGTATACCAGTCCGGCCAACTTTTTCACGCACGTCAAGGAACTGTCGATCAAACTGGCGGTTGATGACAGCTCGGTGCTTGGCAAGGGGGCTCTCAAGCCGTACGCGCTGTTCGCATTCGAACTGGGAACCGACGTGGCGAAGGGGCAGGCAGACGGCGGTCTCAAGGCTGGCAAGTACCTCGAACTGGGCGTTGCACCTGGCTACGCCGGGGCAAAGGCCTCGCTGGCCGTGCCGATCAAGGTGGGTCTGAGCATTGGCGACTACTACGAACTCGCGGGCGAGGATCAGAAGTTCGGATTCTTCAGCATTGCCGGCGTCGTTACGGTCCCGATGGGAGCCAACTGGAACATCCACGGGGGCGCGGAGTACCAGAAGCTCGGCGACATGACGAAGGCCCTATTTAGCGGGGAGAGCAATCAAGGGATTGCGTCGATTGGGCTGGGCTTCACCTACTAACGCGGCCAGCGGTAGAGGTTAAGTGAACTGACTCGGGGGGCCTGCTGGCCGCGGCCTTCCGTGTCCGCCCTGGATGCGGGCTTGACTTTCGCGACCCCAACCGGACATGTTGCCGTTGGCGCCGACGCCGAGGGGGTGTCGGCGCCGCGCTTCCACGCGTGGGACGCTGCGGCCGGACTTGTTGCCGGCCGCTTTCAAGACTGCTTCTGGAGGAGATTTGATGTTGTCAACTAGCCCGATACGTTACGGACTCTCGGCCATTGTGGCCATCGCTTTGGTGATCACCTGTGCAGCGTCCGCTTCGGCGCAGACGCCGGACCCGGACGATCCCAACCCTGGTGCCATCACGGTCACCGCGGGGCTGGACGCCGTCAACGCATACATGTTCCGGGGTATCAAGCAGGAGGATACCGACGTCATCACGTGGCCGTACCTGGACCTGGGTGTCGCGCTCTGGTCCTCTGACGCCGGAGCGTTGCGCAGCGTGGGCGTGAATCTGGGCGTCTGGAACAGCCTGCACGCCGGGCCGACGGGCGTTGGCGGCCCGAGCGGAAAGCTCTGGTACGAGGGAGACTTTTACGGCACCTTCGGCCTCGGCTTTGCCGGCGGCGTCTCCCTTGGAACCACCTACACCGCGTACACCAGCCCGAACAACATGTTCAGCACGGTGAAGGAGGTGGCCTTCAAGCTCGGTGTGGACGACACAGCCTACCTCGGCACCTTTGCGGTCAAGCCATACGCACTCGTGGCGGTCGAACTTGACACGGCGCTCAATAGCGGCCAGGCGGACGCCGGCAGCAAGGCCGGCAAGTACCTGGAGCTGGGTGCCGCGCCGGGATGGGCATCGAGCGTGGTGGGCATCGCGGTTCCGCTGAAGCTCGGGATGAGTCTCGGAGACTACTACGAGCTGAACACGGGCACGGCCGCTGCCCCGGTCTACGTGGACAACAAGTTCGGGTTCTTCAGCGTGGCCGGCGTCGTAACCGTGCCACTCGGTGGCACCACGCGGTTCGGTAGTTGGAATGTTCATGGTGGGGCGGAGTATCAGGCGCTCGGCGACACCACGAAGGTCATCAACGGTAAGGACTCCCGAGTGATCGGTTCGATTGGGTTCGGAGTGGTCTATTGAGTTGAACCGGCGTCAGGAATGCCGATGATGATCGTGCCCAGCCATCGGCAGGACCGCTTCAAAGAGGGGCGGTGGAGCGGCGCGGGAAGCTGATCTCACCTCCAGCTTCCCGCGTTTGTCCCGATCCCGCTTGACTTCCACGCGCCCAACCGGAGATGTTGCCGTCATGTCGCTGACCCCGCTGGGGCGATCGGGCTCGACACACACGGCAACGCTCGACGCCGCGCGGGATGAGCTCCGCGCCGACATCGTGCGGGGTGCCGGTGGCCGCAGCGCGCTCGAGCGCTACGCGGACAGGGTTGATGCCCTGCTCCGGCAAATCTTCAACGGGGCAGGCGCGACGGACGCACCGGTGGCGGTTGTGGCGCTCGGGGGGTATGGGCGGCGTCACTTGTGCCTGCACTCCGACATCGACCTCTTGGTTTTGTTCGATGGTCCCATCGGGCCGGCGGAGGAGCGTTTCGTCAGCGCATTCCTCAATCCGCTCTGGGATCTCGGTGTGGTGGTCGGCCATCAGGTGCGCGAACTTGATGACTTCCGGGAAATCGAGCAGGACAACCCGGAGTTCTTCCTGGCGCTGCTCGACGCAAGGCCGGTGGCCGGCTCGCGCTCCGTGTTCGACCGCTTCGGCTCGCTGTTTCACACGGCGGACACACACGCATTCATCCTGCGCGAATTGCTGCGTCTCATCGAGGCCAGGCACGCCAGGTTCAATGCGACGCTCTATCAACTCGAGCCGGACGTCAAGGAGGCCCCGGGCGCGCTACGCGATCTGACGGCGACGCGGACGATTGCGATGCTGACCGACCCCCTGCTCCTGCGACGGGGACCGGCAGACTCGGCCCGGTTCGACGATGCCGAGGACTTTCTGCTGCGAGTTCGGTCCATCCTGCACATCGAGGCGGGGCGGAACCAGAACATGCTGAGTCACGAGATGCAGGAGCGCACGGCGGAACTGCTGTCCTATCCCGGTGCCGAGCCTCGCCAGCGGGTGGAACGTCTCATGAGCGACTATTTCCGCCACGCGCGGATCGTGAGCCGCTCTCTGGACTGGGCACGCAAGACCGCTCCCGTGCCGGTTGGAGCAAATCTGGGACTCTCGCGGGACGGCATCCGTTTCATGGACCCGGTGCAGGCGGCGCGGAATCCAGGCTCGTGGCTGGACGTGTTTCAGGCGGCGGTTGAACACGGCGCGGACGTCGCAGAGGAAGCGCTCTCGTGCATCCAGCAGCACGTGGACCGCTATCGTGCCGACGATTTCTTTCCAGAATCGGCGGACCGGGCGGCGCTGCTGCGCTTCTTGAGGCCGCGGCCCGGGCTCTACGCGCGGCTCTCGGAGATGCACGATTGCGGGTTGCTCGGGCGACTGTTCCCCGAGTTTCAGGCGATCTCGTGGCGGGTCGTGCGCGACTTCTACCACAAGTACACGGTGGACGAGCACACGCTCCTCACGATTCGCAATCTCGAGCGGTTGTGGAACGCGCAGACCACGGAACGCCTCCGGTTTCGGTCGATCCTGGCGGATCTTCCGTCGCCGGAGCTGCTGGTACTGGCGCTGCTGTTCCATGACGTCGGCAAGTGGCGCGACGATGATCACGCACTCGAGAGCGTGCGGATGGCCGGCGACGTCCTCAGCCGTCTCGATGTGACTGAAGAGCAGCGCGACACTGTGCTGTTCCTCATCAGGTACCACCTGCGGATGTCGCTGGCCGCATTTCGGCGCGATACGGAGGACCCTGAGATCGTTCGCCAGTTCGCGGCACTGGTGGGCACCGAAGAGCGCCTGAAAATGCTGTGCCTCATGACGCTCGTGGACGTCGAGGCGGTGAGCCCGGAAACCCTGACCCCGTGGAAATCTGAGCTGTTGTGGCGGCTATACGTGGACACTTACAATCATCTGACCCAGCGCTACGGCGACGAGCTGATCGAACGGAACCAGGCCGAGCTCACCGAGCTCCTCGCTGGCCGGCCGCAGGATCTCTCGCCGACTGAAATTACCGGCTTCCTCGAGGGATTGCCGCAGCGCTACCTGCAGCTTTTCGCGCGTGACGCGATCTACCGTCACGTCCGTCTGTCGCGTGACATCAGACCCGACGAAGTACACCTCTCCCTCGAGTGGAAGGACGCCGTCTGGACCTTGGCGGTGGCGACTCTTGACCGGCCGTTTCTCTTCTCGAACATCTGCGGCGTGCTTGCCTCGTTCGGCATGAACATTTTGCGCGGCCACGCGTTCACCAACCCAAACGGCCTCGTTCTGGACGTCTTCGAGTTCACAGACGAAGAGCGGTTCCTGGATCTCAATCCGGACGCGCAGGCGCAGGTGCTTCACGTCCTGCAGGACGTCGTGTCGGGCCGTTCCGAGGTGAGTGAACGGCTCCGCGGGCGCGAGCAGGGCATCCTGCAGTCAAAGGGGGCCGCGCGCATCCCGACGGTCGTTCATACCGACAACGGCGCATCGAGCCGCTACACGATCCTCGACATCGTGACCGGCAACGCGCTCGGGCTGCTGTACCGGATCAGCCGCGTGATCTCCCGGTACGGCTGCGACGTGGATCTCGTGCTCATCTCGACCGAGGGGGACAAGGCCATCGACGTGTTTCACATTACCAAGGGAGGCGCGAAGCTCACCGACGAGGAACAGCTGGCGCTCACCGCCGATCTGCAACGCACACTGGAGGGGACTACGTTATGAAGCTGCTGAAGAGCATCGTCCGGCCCAACAAGGTGGACGAAGTGAAAGACGCATTGGCGAAGCTGAACATCGCGGGCATGACCGTGACCGAGGTGCGGGGCCACGGCAAGCAGAAGGGTCACACCGCCATCTACCGAGGCAAGGAGTACAACGTCAGCCTCCTGCCGAAGATGGAGATCGAGGTGGTCGTGCCCGACTCGATCGCTGACGAGGCCATCAAGGCCATCGTGCAGGCGGCGCGCACCGGCGAGATCGGTGACGGTCGAGTGTTCGTGCTGCCGGTTCAGGAGAGCTATCGGATCCGCACCGGCGAGAAGGAATCCTAGTTCCCGTCGCGACAGGCTTCCCCGAGCACCGGCCGTGGCTCGGGGAAGTAAGACGGCGCGGTTGCGGCAAGAACGGCGTTGACGCCTTTTGCGCTATTCGTAGCGCAGCGCCTCGATCGGATCGAGGCGCGCAGCCCGGAATGCCGGCACCATCCCAAAGAAAACGCCCACCGTCGCGGAGAAGCCGAGGCCGATCGCGAACGACCACCACGGCAGCGAGATGGGGAAGCCGGTGACGAAGTGGATCGCCACGCCGATGCCGCTGCCGAGCGCGATTCCGAGGATGCCGCCGAGCGACGTCAACACAATCGACTCGGCGAGGAACTGGAAGAGAATTTCCTGGCGCCTGGCGCCGAGCGCTTTGCGGACCCCGATTTCACGGGTCCGCTCCGTGACGGAGATCATCATGATCGCCATCACCCCGATGCCGCCTACCATCAGGGCGATTGACGAGATGACGACCAGCGCCAGGAACGTCGCGCCGCTCACCTGATCCCACACGGCCAGAATCGCGTCCTGTGTGGCGAGGTCGAAGTCGTTTTCCTGATCGAGCGTGAGCCGATGCCTCACGCGCATGATCTCTTCAACCTCGGCTAGCGCCTGTTTCTGGGTGGCGTTTTCGTGCGGCACGATCGCGATCAGCGCGCTCTGGCCCATCGACATCCCGCCAGGGCCGCGGGAGGTCCGCCCTCCGTAGAGCACCCCATGCGTCGTCAGCGGCACCAGCACGAAGTCGTCCTGGCCCGTGTCGAAGCCTCCGGCCGACGGTCGTTTTCCGAGCACCCCGATGACGGTGTACTCCACGGCACCGACACGGACTTTCTTCCCAATCGGGTCGATGCCCCCTGGCTCGAAGATCGCTTCGTAGGCCGTGCGCCCCAGCACGACCACGCGCCGGCGGCGCGAGACCTCTGCCTCCGTGAAGAGGCGGCCCAGCTCGATTTGGATGGAATTGATCTCGGCGAACTGCTCGGAGGCCCCGAGCACCTGCAGCAGCTTTGTCCGCTGACCCTCGTAGAAGACGCGCTCCTGGACGTCCTGCATGCCACCGAGCCAGCTGTCAACCCGATCCACCGAGGGGGCCAGCTTCTCGATGGCCTTCGCGTCATCCACCGTCAGGTCCGGCCGGCGCGCCAGGTCCGCGAAATCCTTGCCGGAGACAAAGCTGATCCCGCTGAACTTGGCCACGTAGATCGTATTCGGTCCGAGCGTACGAATCGTGTCGCGCAGCGACTCATCGAAGCCGCGGATGAGGGACGTCATGCCGACGATGGCCGTGATCCCGATGACCACGCCGAGCACCGTCAGTGCCGAGCGCAGCTTGTTGACGCGCAGTGTTTCGAGCGCCATGCCGACGACATCGCGAGTGAGACCGGGCCGAATCCTCACGGCTATTCGCGTCTGAGGGCTTCGATCGGGTCGAGCCTGGCCGCTCGGGCGGCCGGGTACGCCCCGAAGAACAGACCGACGGCCGCGGTGATTCCGACCCCGAGCACGATCGACCAGGGCTCGAGCCTGGCGGGAAGTGGTGTGACGGCGGACACCGCCTCCGCGGCGAGGAAGCCGAGCGCAATCCCGACGATGCCCCCGAATGTCGAGAGCGTGATGGACTCGGTCAGAACCTGCGCCAGGATGTCCTTTCTTCTGGCACCGAGCGCCTTGCGCAATCCGATCTCGCGCGTCCGCTCGCTGACGACCATGAGCATGATGTTCATGATGACGATGCCACCCACCACGAGGGAGAGGGCCACGACGCCCACGAGCACGGCGAAGATACCAGTGGTCGCCTGGCGGTAGATACCGAGAAGGGTGTCAGAGGTGAAGATCCCGAAGTTGTTACGATCACTCCCTTTCAGCCTCCGTTCCACCCGGAGGGCCGCAGTGGCGGCGTCCATTGCGGCTGGGAGCAGCTCCGGAGAAGCCGGCTTCACCTGCAGCGAGTACGTCTGGCGTGCCCCGAACATCTTGGCGTGCGCGCCGAGAGGGATCACCACGAAGTTGTCTTGCGTGTTGCCGAAAAAGGAGCCCTTGCTGGCGCTGACGCCGACGACGCGGAAGTGCACCCCCTGAATTCTGACCACTTTGTCGATCGGGGATGTCTCACCGAAAAGGGCGTCCGCCGTGCCCCACCCAAGCAGCACGACCGGACGGTTCCGCTCCACCTCAATCGCGCTCATCATCCGGCCGCGATCCGCGTCGAACGTGCCGAAGTTGAGGTACTCAGGGCTGACCCCCTGGATCCCGACGCGCTCGAGCACCTGGTCCCGGTAGCTCACCGTGCCGCTTTGATTCGCCTGCACGACCACCGCTTCAATCGCGGGACTGAAGCGACGTACCGCGTCGGCCTCTTTCAGAGTGATCTGTGGATTGTTTCGATTGAGTTCATCTTCCTCGTCGGTGCGAATTGGCGGCCGGCGCTGGATCGTGAAGGAATCGGCTCCGACGTCGGTGACAATCGCGCTCGAGACCATCGTGTTCATGCCCTGGATGAGCGAGACCACCGTGACGATCGATGTGACCGCCACGACGTTGCCGAGCACCGTCATGAACGAGCGGAGCTTGCCGGCCCAGATCGCCTGCAGCGCGATCCCAATCGACTCAAGGATTTGATGCACGCGCCGTCTCTTCGAGGGTGACCGGCTCGCCGTCGGCCAGCTCGCGTACCGAGGCGAAGGGACCGGTGATGACACGGTCGTTGGCGGCCAAGCCCGACAGCACCTCGAAGTACCGTTCGCCGGCGATCCCGACTTTGACCGGCGTGAACACCGCGCGCCCGTCCTTCACGACGAAGACGCCTTCGGCTTCCTTGCGCGCCTGTCCCGGGCCAGGCTCCGGCGGGGTTGTCGCGCGCGGCGCTGCGGCTGATCCACCGAACAGACCCTGCCGCGGACGAACCGGAGGTGGTTCGTGAACAAGCCCTCCGGTGGCGTCGAAGAGCATCTCCCGGACCGTGAGCGCCTGGATAGGCACCGCGACCACGCCCTTGCGTGTGGCCGTCGTGATTTCCGCCGTGCAGGTGAACCCCGGACGGATATCCGGCACCGCCTCGTCGATTGTGATGACCACCTTGAAGTTGGTGGCCTGTGCCTGTGCCGTCGTCCCGGTGGCGGTCGTCTGGATGGGGCTGTTGCCGATCTCCGTCACATGTCCGCGAAACGTCCGATCCGGCACCGCGTCGATGGTGATCTGTGCCACCTGGCCCAGCACGACGGTCGGGATGTCGGTCTCGTCTACCTCGACTTCGGCCTGAATCACCGACATGTCGGCGACGGTCAAGAGCACGGTGCCCGCATTGTTCATCGTTCCCACCATCACGTTCTCGCCTTCCTCGATGTTCCGGCGCGTGACGAGACCGTCCATAGGAGAAGAGATGATGACCTGGCTCAGGTTGTAGCGGGTCGTGGAGAGACTGGCCTGCTCCTGCCGGATTTGTTGTTCGCGTGTCTGGACTTCCTGCTGGCGGACTTTGATTTCCGCCTGGCGGGCGGCGACTTCGTTTTGGGCACGTTCGAGCGCCTCGCGGGTGGTCAGCCCGTCCTTGGACAGCTCCTGCTGTCGCGCGAGGTTCTGCATCGCGAGATCAAGGTTGATCTGCGCCTGATCGATGGCCGTTCGCGCCTGTTGGAGGGACGAACGCGCCGCGGCGACGCTGGCTTCGCCGCGCTCAATCTGTCCAGAGAGGGAGCGCGGATCGATCTCGAGCAGGAACTGACCGGCTTTCACCCGCTGGCCCTCCTGAACGGACAGCCGCGTGACGCGCCCCATCGTATTGGCGGAGATGTTGACCTGGCGCTGGGGCTGGATCTTTCCAGAGGCCGAGACGAGGGCGTCGAGGTCACGGGTTCGCAGGGCCTCGGCGTTTACCGTGGGCGGCGTTTGAACGCGAAATCGGTACCAAGCACCCGCGCCAGCCACCACAATCAACGTGACGATTGCGAGAATGATCCACGTTTTCCGAGTCACGCCGCTCCTCCGGACACTGCCATCGCGAGCGCCAGGAGCAGCGCGAGCGCAACGTAAGCGCCTGTAAATGCCAGGGCCAGGGGGCGCGCCGGGCGGCGGCCTATCACTGCGACGCCAATTGCGAGCACGACGATCCACCAGACGACGAACAGATCGATCACGCCAAGAAAACGCGCCAGCGGAGAAGTTTCGTCAAGCGCGGACACAACCCGCACCAGGGTCGTGGGGCTGGCAAGCGTTTCCGAGGCGTAGTTGAGCGGCGCCGTGATGACCTGCCGCAGTGTCAGGATGACACCGGCGTAAGCGACCATCGCCAGAAGCTGGCGGAACGAGGCGCGGCTCCTGAGGACCCCGCGTGCTACGAGCGTCAGGACGAGGGTGACGGCCAAGGTGAGGATGGGGCCGCTCAACAGTGCTGTCAAGGCGGCGTAGCCCATACCGTTGGCGCTGAGTGCCTCGAATCGGTCGTATTGGGCATCGTCGATGTGCTGGCCGAAGGCGATTGCCGTTCGCTCCCACTGGTCCACGAGTGCGAAACGCCCGACTTCAGTCTTGAACAACAAGGCCGATGAGACAAACGTCACAAGGGTGGTCAACATGAGGACGCCAGCCCACCTGGGGTTGGCGGCAACGGCGGCCAGCGTCGTGCGGGGTTCTTTCACGACACCCGCGATGCGGGCGGCCAGAGAAGTCACTGGAACTCCTGATACGATGAGACTTCTCATCGGTTCCTGATTTTGATCACTCAAAAACTGAAATTATACCGTCTTATGGCGACTCCGACCTTCAGACGGTGTGCGCTTGCGTGCGGTTGGCTCCTCACTTTCTGCGGCTCTGCATCTGCGCAAATCGTGGAAACCGTGGGCAGTCGTGCGCTCGGCATGGGAGGCGCATTCGTGGCGGTAGCCAACGATAGCAGCGCCACTTGGTGGAACCCTGGGGGGCTGGCGGACGGCCCATTTCTCGACATCGTGTTGGCGCGGGCGGTGACGGAGCGGACCGACGCTCTGCCGGCCAGCCGAGACAGGGCCGGCTGGTTTGCGCTCGGCACGCCCCCGTTTGGCTTCAGCTATTACCGCCTCCGGGCGACTGATGCGCAGCCACAAGACCCTACAGCGGAAGGCATGGCGGGCCGACAAAGAGGAGTGCCGGTGCACTCATGGTCCGCCACGCAGGTGGGAGCCACGTTTGTGCACTCGTTGCTGCCGGGTGTGCACCTCGGCTCGACCATTAAGTACGTCAGGGGCACCGTCAGGAGCGAACACCAGGACGGTCCAAGGACTCCGGCTGATCTCCTCGGCCTTGGTGAGGAATTCGAGGGAGGCGCCGCCGATGGGCGGTTCGATCTCGATATCGGGGTCCTGGCGGTGGTGGGTCCAGTCCGGCTTGGCGGGGTGGTCCGCAACGTCAGGGAGCCGGAGTTCGGAGCGGGGGAATACCGGCTTCCGCGGCAGGTGCGGGTCGGCGCCGCGGTGGACATCGAGAAGGCGGGCGGTCCGCCGCTGATGATCGCGGTCGATGCCGACCTCCGGACCTACCTCGCGGCGAGCGGCGAGCGGCGTGTGGTGGCGGTCGGTGCAGAGGAGTGGTTGTGGGCACGCCGGGTCGGGCTCCGTACCGGCGTTCGTGTGAACAGGGTGGGCGCCGCGGAGCGCAGCGTCACGGGCGGGGTTAGCGTCGCGATACGTTCGGGATTGTATCTGGACGCGCATGTGGTTCGCGGTGGAGCCCCGGACGAACGTGGCTGGGGTGCCGCGGCGCGCGTCTCGTTTTGAGAATGACAGGAGTCCATGGCGGTCCGAATCGGCGAGCTGCTTCTCAAGAAGAAGCGCATTACATCGGAGCAGCTCGAAGAGGCGCTGACCCACGAGCGCCAGCACGGGGGCAAGCTCGGTCTGCACCTGGTCCGGCTGGGCCACGTCCAAGACGAGGAGATCACCAGCCTCCTCAGTAAGCAGTACGGCGTACCCTCGATCGCGCTCTCCCAGTTTGAAATCGATCCCGCGGTCATCAAGCTCGTTCCCGCCGAGACCGCGCACAGGTACCAGGTCGTTCCGCTCTCGCGCTCCGGCGCGACGCTGACGATCGCGATGGCCGACCCGACCAACGTGCTCGCCATGGACGACGTGAAGTTCATGACGGGCTACTCCGTCGAGCCGGTCGTGGCGTCGGAAACCGCCGTCCTCGACGCCATCGAGAAATACTACGGGAAGGCGACCGCGCCATCTGTTGCGGCTCCGTCCGGTCCGAGCGCGTTGGAGGTCGCGAGTCAGGCGCTTGACGAACTTCCGTCGCTCGACGCCACCGGCGACGTCGAGCTGCTGGAGGACTTCGAGGAGATCAGTGTCGAGGCGCTCGCCAGGCAGGGCGAGGAGGCGCCGGTCATCAAGCTGGTCAATGTCATCTTGATGTCCGCCATCCAGAAGGGCGCCAGCGACATCCACATCGAGCCATACGAAAAGGAGCTGCGGGTTCGCTACCGGGTGGACGGCATTCTCTACAACATCATGCGGCCGCCGATGAAGTTCCGCGACGCCATCACGTCGCGAATCAAGATCATGGCGAAGCTCGACATCGCTGAAAAGCGGCTGCCGCAGGACGGGCGCATCAAGATCCGGTTCCAGGACACTACCGGGACCAAGGAAATCGACTTCCGCGTGTCGAGTCTCCCGACGCTCTTCGGCGAGAAGATCGTCATGCGTCTCCTGGACAAAGACAAGCTGATGCTCGACATGACCAAGCTTGGGTTCGAGCCCGAGTCGCTGGCCAAGTTCGAGGCGGCGATCGACAAGCCGTGGGGCATGGTGCTCGTCACGGGTCCCACCGGCAGCGGTAAGACGAACACGCTCTATTCGTCGATCTCGCGCATCAACACCATCGGCACGAACATCATGACCGCCGAGGATCCCGTGGAGTTCAACCTCCTGGGCATCAACCAGGTGCAGGTGCGCGAAAGCATCGGCCTCAGCTTCGCCGCGGCTTTGCGCAGCTTCCTTCGCCAGGACCCGAACATCATCCTCGTCGGCGAGGTCCGCGACTTCGAGACCGCCGAGATCGCGGTCAAGGCGGCTCTCACGGGCCACCTGGTGCTGTCCACGCTCCACACCAACGATGCCCCGAGCACGGTGAACCGGCTGATGAACATGGGCATCGAGCCCTTTCTCGTGGCCAGCTCGCTCAATTTGGTCTGCGCGCAGCGCCTCGTGCGTCGCGTCTGTCGGAATTGCTCGGAGCCGCACCCCACACCGGCGATCGCGCTCGTGCAGGCGGGATTCAGCCCCGAGGACGCCAAGACAGTCATTCCGAACAAGGGCAGGGGCTGCGAGATGTGTAACGAGACTGGATACAAGGGCCGCGTGGGTCTCTATGAGGTCATGGAAGTGACCGAGGAGCTGCGTGAGCTGATCCTCGTGGGGGCCTCGGGTCTCGAGCTGCGCCGCAAGGCCGTTGACGAGGGAATGATCACGCTCCGCGCAAGCGGATTGCGGAAGGTCAAGGAAGGCCTGACCACCCTCGAGGAAGTCATCAGGGAGACTGTTAGATGAGCACGGTGACACTCACCGACCTGCTTCGCAAGACCGTGGAGCTGAGCGGTTCGGACCTCCATGTCACGACCGGGACGCCGCCGCAGGTTCGCGTGCACGGTCACCTGACGCGGCTCGAGGGGGAGAATCT
>JAKFXY010000010.1 GCA_021731165.1 Acidobacteriota bacterium
CGGGGCGGACCTGGAGGCGCACCTCCGCTGCGGGGCGGACCTGAAGGTCCGCCCCTACGCCAGGGTGACGCCGGAATCGGCAGGGATGTAGGAACCGGAAGCGATGCAGGGGCGGACCTTCAGGTCCGCCCACGAACCTGCATTGAGACGTTCCTCCGTCCGGAGCCGCGGGTCAGAGCGGGTCTGCTGCTCGGCCGGAACCGCGCGGCAACCTCATGCGTGGATCTCAGCGACGGGCTCGCGGACGGTGTGCGCCAGCTCGCAACGGCTTCGGGAGTCGGCATCACACTGGACGGGGATGCCGTTCCGCTCTCGGACGAAACGCGCCGGTGGCACCAGGAGCGAGGCGCCGATGCCATCGCGTCAGCGCTCGGCGGCGGGGAGGACTACGAGCTGTTGTTTACAGTTCGGCCCACGCACCGGGGGCGTCTTCGTGCGGTGCGACAGCTGCTCGGCGATCTGCCGATAACCAGGATCGGCGTCGTGACACGAGCGCGGGAACTGCTGCTCGGCGGCAAGACGGGCACGACTGCCCTGCCGGCCGGCTACGAACACTTTCAACGCGGCGGCTGATCCGGCCGCGCTGCAGGCGACATGTAGCGCGCGCACCGTGGCGCCCGTGTCTTTATGCGACGAGTACTTTCGCGGTCCACGTGGCGCAAGCTCGCGGTGACGCTCGTCGCCGTGCTGGGTTTCGTATTGCTCTACGACGTCACCACGATCGACCAGTTTCTACCGTGGCACACGCAATTGGCCGATCCAACCGGCCCCGTCCAGGGTGCCCGGCTCCAGTTCAGCGCCACGGCCTACTGCAAGGGCAACACAACGGCGTCCGGAGTGGAGGTGCGCACTGGCATTGCCGCAGCGGATCCGGGCCTGCTCCCGGTGGGCAGCGTGGTCACGGTGACGACAGACGACGTGCGATACAACGGCGTGTACACCGTGATGGATACAGGGCCGGCGGTGCAGGGGCGCGAGCTCGACTTGTACATGTGGAGCTGCAAGGAGGCGCTGGCCTTCGGCCGCAAGCCGATCCAGCTCACCGTGCTGCGCCTGGGATGGAACCCCAACGCCAGCACCCCCAGCCTCATCGACCGGATCTTCAGGCGCCCGACAAGGAGCAGCCCGGCACCGTCCGTGGAAGCCGTGGTCCCGGCGAGCGCGACGCCCCCGGCTTCCGGCGCAGAGGCGGAAAACGCCGAGGACCCGGCTCGGAACGCCGAAGCGACGGCAGGCATCGAAACGTCTGCTCCGTCTCCGACTGCCGGAGGCGCACCAGCCATGCCGGCCGCGACACCTGGCCCGACGGCCCAGCCCTGAACCCGACCTGAGGTGCGGCTGTCTCAGGAGGCAGCTGGCGCCAATGCGGTCGTGCCCCGCGCCTTGAACTGCAGCTCGTAGAGACGGTGGTAGATCCCGCGCCCGGCGAGCAGCTCCTGATGGGAGCCCGACTCGCGCAAGTGCCCCTTGTGCATCACCAGTATGCGGTCCATGTCCTGAATCGTCGAGAGTCGGTGCGCAATGGCGAGCGTCGTGCGGCCGCGCATCAACGTCGTGAGCGCGTCCCGTATGAGCATCTCGGTGTCGGTGTCCACGCTCGACGTGGCCTCGTCCAGGATGAGCACCGGCCGATCGAATGCCAGGGCGCGAGCGAAGGAGACAAGCTGCTTCTGTCCCACTGACAGCGTGGCGCCACGCTCGGCCAACCGCGTGTCGAGCCCACGGGGCAGACGATCGATGAAGAGGTCGGCCCGAACGGCTTCCACGGCCCTGCGCACGGCCGCATCATCAATGGATTCGCGCCCGAGGCGTACGTTGCTGGCCAGTGTGCCCGACGAGAGATGGACATCCTGCAGCACCAGCCCGAACCGGCCCCGCAGCTCGTCAAGGCGCATCGATCTGATGTCGGCCCCGTCGATCGTAATCCGCCCTTCCTGGACGTCGTAGAAGCGCAGGAGCAGGTTCACGATCGTGGTCTTACCGGAGCCGGTTGCGCCGACGATGGCCACCCGCTGCCCAGGCTGAATCTCGAAGGACACGTCGCGCAGCACGGGCTCGCCCTGAACGTAGGCGAACGTCACGTGCTCGAAGCGAATGACACCCGCCGTCGTCTGAGCCACTGGTCCGAAAGCGGGGCGAGCCATGTCATCTCTCGCCGCTGTTCGAGAGTTCGCAATCTCCACTGGCGTGTCCAGCAGCGCGAAAATCCGCTCGGACGAGGCCATCGCCCCCTGCAGCACGTTGAACTTCTCCGACATGTCGCTGATGGGTCTGAAGAACCGCTGCGAGTACTGCAGGAACGCCACCAGAGACCCAAGGGTCAACGCATCCTCGATTACCCATCCGCCGCCAATCCAGAGCAGAAGCGCCGCGGCAAGAGCGCCGACGACTTCGACCGCCGGATAGAAGACCGCGTAGTAGAAGATCGACTGCACGTTGGCGTCTCGGTGACCGGCGTTGATCGTGTCGAAGGCGACACGGTCCCGCTCTTCCCGTCTGAAGAGCTGCACGGTCGCGTTGCCGGTGATGCGCTCCTGCAGGAAGGCATTGATCCGGGCCAGCCAGGTCCGCACGGCCCGGTACGAGTCGCGGACGTTGCGCCGAAACCACTGCGTGATCAGCACGATCAGCGGCAGCACGGAGAACGCCATCAGCGCCAGTCGCCAGTCCATCCAGACGAGCACGGCCATGATGCCGACAAGCGTGAACAGGTCGCCGAACACCGAAACGACTCCCGACGTGAACAGCTCGTTCAACACGTCCACGTCGGTCGTGACCCGCGTCATCATCCGCCCAACGGGATGGCGATCGTGAAACCGCAGATCGAGCCGCTGCAGGTGCGTATAGATCTGCATGCGGAGATCGAACATGATCCGCTGCCCGGTCATCTGCATGGTCCAGGTCTGGACGTACTCGAGGGCGAAGGAGACGGTCAGCGCGACGAAGAACAGCACGGCGATGAACCCGAGGCCTGAGAGATCGCCCGCGGGTATGTACCGATCGATCACGACCTTCGTGAGATAGGGCGGGGCGAGCTCCAGTATCGAGTGGCCGATGATGGCGGCCACGGCCAGCGCCACCTGCGGCCGGTACGGGCGCAGGTACGTCAGGAGCCGGCGCATCAGGCGCGCGTCGTACGCCTTTCCAAGAACCTCCTCGTCATGCGTCGCGGCGTGCGCCGCGTTGTCGGTCACGACGCTTCGAGCTCCTCTTCGAGAAGCTGCTTCCGGTACAGGTCCGCGTACAGCCCGTTGTGCCTCACGAGCGCGTCGTGCGTCCCACGCTCGACGATGCGCCCATCGTCCAGCACCAGTATCTGATCGGCGCCCCGAACGGTCGAGACACGGTGCGAGACCAGGATCGTCGTGCGCTCGCGCATCACGGCGGCGAGGCGTGAAAGGATCTCCTCCTCCGTGTAGGTGTCCACCGAGGACAGGGCGTCGTCCATGACGAGGATCCTCGGGTCGATGGCGAGAGCCCTGGCAATGGCCGTGCGCTGTTTTTGTCCGCCCGACAGCGTGATGCCGCGCTCACCAACCAGCGTGTCGTAGCCCTTCGGGAAGTCAGACAGGTCCTTGTCGAGACGGGCCAACCCCGCCGCCTCTTCCACGCGATCGCGGTCGCCCTGCGCCCCTCGCGCGCCGAACGCCACGTTCTCGGCAATGCTGGCGCTGAAGAGAAACGGCTCCTGCGGCACGAACCCGATTGCCCCTCGCAGGGTTTCAAGCGGCATGTCCAGGACATCCACGCCATCGATGAAGACCGTGCCGCGCGGCGGCTCGTGCAGCCGCGGCAGGAGGCCGAGGAGCGTGGACTTGCCCGAACCGGTGGCGCCGACAATCGCGGTGGTGGTCCCGGCCGGGAAGACCGCGGAGACATCCCGCAGCACGACATGGTCTCCGTACGCGAAGGTGAGGTTGCGGAACTCGATGGCGCTGTAGGGGCGGACCTTAAGGTCCGCCCCTACGACGACGCCATCACCGCAATCAACGTCATCCAACACCCTGTCCGCGACGGCAGGCACCGCGTCCATGACCTCGAGCATCCGTTTCCACGACGCCATCCCACGCTGGAGCAGGTTCGTCACCCAGCCGAAGGCGATCATCGGCCACGACAAGAGCATGAGGTACGCGTTGAACGCCACAAGCTCGCCCAACGTCATCCGGCCGGCCACCACCTCCCTGCTGCCCAGCCAGAGCACGAGCATGGCGGCGAAGCCCATCAGCAGTCCCATGCTCGGGTAATACGCACCCTGCAGGCGGATGAGCCCCTTGTTGCGGCGGACATATTCCTCGTTGGCGAGACGGAACCGCTCGATCGCGTATTGCTCCTGACCGTAGGCGCGGATCACGCGTACAGCCGACAACGTCTCCTGCGTTTGAGCGCTGATCTCGGACAGCTGCTCCTGGATCGCCTCGAAGCGGCGGTGGATGGCGGAGCCGAAGTAACGAACGATGATCGACACGAAAGGCAGCGGGACGAGCGTCAGGAGCGTCAAGCGGCCATCGATGGAGAGCATCAGGCCGACTGCCACGATGAAGCCCAGCACGGTGGTTGCCGTGTACATCACCGCCGGGCCGACCATCATGCGTACGGCATTGAGATCGCTCGTGGCGCGGGACATCAGGTCGCCGGTACGGTTGCGCTGGAAGTAGGCCAGGTCGAGCCGCTGCAGCGCGGTGAAGAAGTCGTGGCGAAGGTCGAATTCGATGTCGCGCGACGCGCCGATGATGATACGCCGCATCAGGAAGCGGAAGATCGCGCCGACAATGGTCAGCGCGAAGAGCCCCAACGCGTACATGCGCACCTTGCCCATCGTCACACCCGCGGTGAGGTCGTCGATGGCGTACTTGAGCACCCACGGTCCGGCAAGCGCGATGCCCGTGGAGAGCACGATGCAGACGAAACCGAGGAGAAACGACCGGCGATACCTGGCCATGTAACCCAGCAACCGGCGTAGGGGAGACATGCGCCAGTATAAAATGCCCCGCGTATGCACAAGGGTCCTCTCCCCGGCGCTGTGACCACCGCGTCACCCAGGGCGGCCGGCTTCACCGTCCTTGACATGAACGGCTATCAGTGGACGGTTCTCCTCGCGGCGTGGCTCGGGTGGGGATTCGACATCTTCGACAGCCTGCTCTTCAACTACATCGCCCCGAACGCCGTCCCCTCGCTGCTTGGAATCGCCCGCGGCACACCCGAGGCATCGGCGGCCACGCTGCGATGGACCGGCATCCTGACATCGGTCCTGCTCGTGGGATGGGCTGTCGGGGGGATCATTTTCGGCCGCATCGCGGACCGCATCGGCCGCACGAAAACGCTGCTCCTGACGATGGCGCTCTATTCGCTCGGGACGGCGGCCTGCGCATTCGCTCCCAACATCTGGGTGCTGCTGTTCTTCCGGATCGTGGCCGCGCTTGGCATCGGCGGCGAATGGGCGGCCGGAGCCGCGATGGTCGCGGAGGTCGTGCCAGAGAAGCGGCGCGTGGAGGCCGGTGCGCTCCTCTATACGTCGGCACCCTTTGGCCTCTTCCTCGCCACGTTCATCACCTACCAGGTCCAAGGGGTGTATTTTCGAGAGTCGCCGGACGTGGCGTGGCGCTACGTCTTTCTCTTCGGCCTGCTGCCGGCCGCCGTGGCGTTCTTCGTGCGGATGTTCGTGAAGGAGCCGGAGCGATGGACGCGGGTGGCGAAGGCGACGTCGCCCCCGACGCTTGGGGAGCTGTTCAGCCCCGCATACCTGCGTATTACGCTGACCGGGCTCGGCCTCGCACTGGTGGCCCTCATCATGTGGTGGAGCTGCAACGCGTTCATCCCGACGATTGCCACCGGGTTGGCCGCTCGAGCGGCGGTGGGACTCACGCCGGACGAGACGACCACGATGATCGAAACCTGGAAGGCCACGGCCACCAACGCGTTCAATTTCGGCGGCCTGATTGGCACCCTTCTGTGCATCCCCGCCGCGAAGATGCTCGGGCGCCGTACGATGTACGGCGTCTACTTCCTCGGTTCGGCGGCGGCGCTCATGGCGGCCTTCGGGCTCCCGATGGACCCGCACACGCGCCTCTACATGTACTTCCCGATCGGGTTGACGGTCTTCGGCATCTTCGGCAGCTTCACCTTCTACCTGCCCGAGCTCTACCCGACGAGGCTTCGCGGCACGGGCCCGGGATTCACCTACAACGCGGGACGCCTCATCGCGGCAGTCGGTCCGTTTCTTGTCGGGTCGATCGCCTCGCGCGGCGTCAACGCGCTCGACACGGCCATGAACCTGCTGTTCTATGTCGGCGTGGTGCCGCTCGTGGGACTCTTCCTGCTGCCATGGGTTATCGAAACCCGAGATCGCGTGCTGGTAGACTAGCTTGATGCACACGAGACTGCTGGCGTTCGTCTTTCTTCCCCTTTTCCTTGTGGCTGGGCGCGCGGGCGCCCAGGTGGTTCCTCCGGAGACCGCCAACGTCGAGCTCGGCGCGATGTTCTGGACACCCACGCCGGAGATCACCCTGACCTCCGACTCCTTTGGTGGGTCCGTGGATTTCGTGAAGGAGTTCAACATCGAGGACACGCGCTTTCGGGAGTTCCGCGCCGTCCTCAAGGTGGGCCGGAAGCACAAGATCCGCTTCTCGCGCGTGGCAGTGAAGTACGACGAGAGCACCACCCTCGCGAACACCATCAGCTTCGAGGGGCGGACATTCCCCGCCGGCACGCCTGCAGACACCAACATCGAGTGGAATCTGATGCGCATCGGTTACGAGTGGGACTTCGTCGCACGGGACTATGGGTTCGTGGGGCTCGTGACGGAGCTCAAGTACAACAAGGTCACCGGCACCATCTCGAACGCGCTCGGGTCGGCGACGACCGGCGAGCAGAAGGTGCCCGTCCCGACCGTGGGCGGAATCGCCAGGGGCTACCTCGGCAAGTACGTGTCGTTCACCGGCGAGTTCACCGGCTTCTCCCTCGATCGGGAGGAGTTTCGTGGCAAGTTCTACGACTTCGACGTCTACGCCCAGCTCAACCTCGTCAAGAGCCTCGCGGGCCAGGTCGGATACAGATCGGTGAGCGTGGATTACCTGGTTGACGGCGACGCGGGTGTGCTGAAGCTGAAGGGCCCGTACTTCGGCGGCGTGCTGCGGTTCTAGAAAATCTATTTCGCCTTTCGCGCGACGACGAGCAGCGAGCTTCCGGCGGGCGTCTGCGCGAAACGCGGGAGGCGGCGCGCAAGCGCGGCTTCCCCCTCCACCAGCCACGTCAGAGCCGCGTTGATTGGCGCAGGCGGCAGCCCGATGTCGGAATCGTGGCTGAGCGCGCGGTACGGCCTCGTGAGTCGCTGGACGAGCCGTACGGTGTACATCAGCGGCAGGAGCGTTCCGAAGAGGAACGACACACGCTCCACGCGAAGGCCCGCCGCATCAAAGAGCTGTCGGGCCATGGCCGGCGTGTAGCGCCGGTACTCCTGCCACACCTCGGAATGATCGCCGCGCAGCGCCTCGAGCGCGGCCATGGTGACCACGGCGTATCCACCTGGCCCAAGGACCCTCGCCATCTCACTCACCGCATCGCGATCGCGCTCGACGCATTGCAGCACGTCGAACGACGTCGCGATGTCGAACGCGCCGCTGGCGTACGGCAGGTGCGTCACATCGCCCCGCACGAGCGGGCGTCCTGCCGCCTTCGCGTGCGTGAGACCGCTGGCCGAAAGATCGACGCCGAATGCGCGGCCGTGAGGCGCCAGGATCTGCAGGTTGTGGCCCGTGCCGCAGCCGCAGTCGATGAGGCGCAAGCCGCGGCGGCCGGCCGCGGCCTCGCCAAGCACGGGCGACACGAACGCGCGGAAGCCACGGAACCAGAAGTGCGTCTCGGCGGCCAGACTCGTCAGGTCGAGCCGGTCTTCCATCAATCAGCGGGGGGACGGAGAGCGCTGGCAGCAGTGGCGGCGGCGGACTTCGCCGTCGCCACGACGGCCGGCGGTGCCAGCGGCCCTCCGGCGCCGTAGAGGCGCCGGTAGTCCTCGGCGGTGCCGAGAATCCGCTTCACGTAGGCCTGCGTTTCAGGAAACGGGATGTCGTCGATGAACTCGTCCTGGGCCACGGCCGGACGCTCCGAGATCCAGCGCGATACGCGCTGCGGACCGGCGTTATAGCCCGCGAGCGCGAAGTGACTGCCGCCGAAGCGGTCAGAGAGATCCTTGAAGTAGGCCATCCCCATGCGCACGTTCGATTCGGGCTGCGTGAGCAGGCGCTGAGAGTAGCTGCCGAGCCCCGCCTTTCGCGCATACTGCCGCCCTGCCGAGGGAATGAGCTGCATCAGTCCATACGCATTGGCAGAAGAACGAATGTCTGGAGTGAAGGTGGACTCTTGCGCGATGAGCGCCGCCATCAGATACGGATCGAGCGAATGGGCCTCCGAGTACTTCCTGATGAGAGGCCAGTAGTCGAGCGGGAAGATCACGCGCAGCACTTCGGGCGGCAGATCCTCTCCACCGGCGGCGAGATACTGCGGGTAGGCGCGCTTCATCATGTTGATGGCGCCGCGCAGGTTCTGGAAGCGCTCCGTGGACTTTTGCTCGAGCCCCTGCTCGTGACGGATCCAGGCAATCGTCGCCTGTACGGCCGGCGAGTCTCCCCACGCCCGTTGTGCGTACTGCAGCTCGTTCAACGCTTCGTCATAAAGCTCGAGGCCGACGAGCTGCCGCACGAGCGCATCAGTCGGGATGAGTGGAGAGGGCATCGGCACGAACGCGCTCGTCACCGACCCGGCCAGCGGCGGCGCGCGCCGGTCGGCCAGCCGCTTCAGGGACAGGCGTCCGTAGTAGGAATTCTGATAGTCAGTGGCCGCGAGCCGATAGCGGCTGTTGGCCGTCGCGGCGTCGCTGCCCTGGTCGCGCGCCCGTCCTGCCCAATAGAGCCAAGCCGGCCGCATGTCCGCGCGCGGGAACGCCGCTGCCGCCGTATCGAACGTCAGCGCCGCGTCGGTGAACTGCCCGTTCTTGTACGCCCACCAGCCAACCTTCCACGCGGCTCGCTCGGCGAAGCGTCCCAGCGGAAAGCGGCGAAGCAGATCGCGGAACACCGGGTCGGCCGCGGCATCGTCGTTCTTCACGATGTGATACGAAGCGAGGTTGTTGAGCGCCTCCGCCGTCCACGGGCTCGTCGGGAAGTCGGCCACCATCGCGCGGACCATGTCCACGTAGGCCCCGACCTCCCCAACGGCACGGGTCGCGAGGAGCGAGTAGTACCGGGCTTCAGCCTTACGGGAAGAGTCCGTGAGGAACGGACGCAGCGCCGTTCGCGCGACACGCGCGCGTTCGAGGTGGTAGTCGCACTCGGCCAGCCTGATGGCGATGAGCTCGCGATCGTCGCCCGAGGTGGCCGCGCGGCCGAGCGGCACATAGCCCGCGCGCGCCTGCGCCCAGCGGCGGGCCGCGAACAACCGCTCCGCGCGGGCCAGCCCCTGCTTGAAGCGATCGGGAGACGCGTTGGCTGGCGTTTCCAGACGCTCGAGCCCTGCTTGCGCGTCAGAGGCCTGCGTGCTCAGGGGAAATTCGTAGTAGACGCGTCGATAGCTCTTGAGTGCCTTCTCGGTGTTACCCGCCAGCTCGGCGGCGCGCCCCAGGCGCAGGAAGAACTCTTCCGGTTCGGCCACCTTCTCGTCGCTGAGATCGTCGAGCGCGTCAACGGCGTCCTTCGGGTCGCTCCGGGCCAGCGCCACCTCGGCAAGCTGCAGCGGAACCGCCTGCTTCAGGTACCCCTGCGGCTTCTGCGCACCAACCACCGCCAGAGCGGCCTCGGCCTCAGGCAGCCGTCCCATGCCGAAGAGCGCAAGTCCGGTGTAGTAACGCGCGTAGGCGGCCAGCGGCGTTCCGGCGAGATCGCTGTCTCTGACGAGCGGCAGGCCGGCGGCAAAGTCGCCGTTGGCTATCAACGCCGCACCCCGCGCGAACCGCTTCGCCGCCTCGTCCTGCACGCGCCCGCCGCCAGCTGAGCCCGCGGCCGACGCTTCCGGCAGGAGCCAGAAAAGTGATGGCAGCCCCGGGAGCGGAGGATGTTGCGTCGGAACCAGTCGCGCCCCCCCTATTTGCCGGCGAGCCGCTTCCTCACCTGGATCCTGCGCACGCAGCCCCGCAACCACCAGCACCAGAGCGGCGACGGTACAAAGCGCGAGCGGGCGGAAAATCAAACGTGAACTCACTGCAACCGATTATACGCGTCTCTGGCTAAAGCTTTGAAGGGGCTGATGTTGGAGGCCACAGCAGGCCGCAGCCGCGGCGCTTCCTCGCCTAGCGTTGGATAACGGGTAGTCCGTTCTGGCTATACTCGGCGGGCGTCCGCACCAGAACGCCAGGCGATTCATGCCGAAGGTGCGCGAGAGACTGCGCGGGCCAGGATCCGCGTGCTGATGCAGGCGGAGTTGCCGTGCGCGGAGTGGATGGAGACGTCGGCGTAAGCCCCGAAGGCCGCATGGACCAGGTGACCCAGGGAAAAGGACCACCCGAGGATCGGACCCTCTCCCCCTCCCCGCCATCGATTGTGCTTCCCAAGGGCGGAGGCGCCATTCGCGGCATTGGCGAAAAGTTCGGCGCCAATCCGGTCACGGGCACCGGCTCCATGACCGTGCCGATCGCCACCAGCCCAGGCCGCTCCGGTTTCGGCCCGCAGCTCTCTCTTTCCTACGACTCCGGATCCGGAAACGGTCCCTTCGGCCTCGGATGGAGCCTCTCGCTCCCGTCGATGACACGCAAGACCGACAAGGGCCTGCCCCGCTACCAGGACTCGGAGGAATCGGATGTCTTCATCCTCTCCGGTGCGGAAGACCTGGTGCCAATCCCCAGGGCGCCTGGCGCGAGTGATCCCGCCGGATTCGTGATCCAGCGGTACCGGCCGAGAATCGAGGGTCTTTTCGCGCGCATCGAGCGCTGGACGGCTCGAAATAATGGGGAGATTCATTGGCGCTCGATCAGCCGAGAGAACGTCACCACGCTCTACGGCGAAACCAACGAATCACGGATTTTCGATCCGGCCGATCCCGATCCGAACCATCCCACCCGGATCTTCAGCTGGCTCGTTTGCCGCAGCTACGACGACAAAGGCAATGTCATCGTCTACGACTATGCGGCCGAGGACTCCCGGGGCGTCGATGTCACGCAGGCGAATGAGCGAAACCGTACGCCGGAGACCCGGGCGACGAATCGCTATCCGAAGCGGATCAAGTACGGGAACACCGTCTCCGGACTCCTCCCGGGCTTCACCAACACCAAGTGGTTCTTCGAAGTGGTCTTCGATTACGGTGAAGGTCACCTCAGGCTGGAGCCGCTCGATTCCCATGGAAGGCAGACCGCTCGAGCACGCGTAAACGGCACGGGTTCGTGGCCGGTTCGCCAGGATCCGTTCTCCACCTATCGCTCCGGCTTCGAGGTCCGGACGTATCGGCTGTGCCAGCGCGTGTTGATGTTTCATCACTTTCCGGACGAGCTTGGGGTGGACCCGTATCTGGTCCGATCCACGGAGTTCGCATACGAACGCGGCTCGATTGCCTCGTTCATGACGAGCGTGACGCAGAGCGGGTACGTCGCGTGGCCCGACGCCGCCCATCCCACCGATCTCTTTCTGCAGCGCTCGCTCCCCTCCGTCGAGTTCGAGTACAGCAAGGCCGTTCTTTCAGGCGAAGTGCGGGAGCTGGATCCGAAAAGCCTCGAGAACCTCCCAGGGGGAGTGGACGGCAGCCGATCGCAGTGGGTGGATCTCGACGGTGAAGGCGTGTCCGGGATCCTGACCGAGCAGGCCAACGCCTGGTTCTACAAGCGAAATCTGGGAGAGGGGCGATTCAGTCCGCTGGAGCAAGTCGCCAAGCTACCGGCAAACGCCCGACTGGCAGGCGGAAGACAGCAGCTCGTCGATCTCTCCGGGAACGGCCAGTTGGACCTGGCGGAGTTCGCTGGCGCGATGCCGGGCTTCTACGAGCGGACCACGGATGAAGGATGGGAGTCCTTCACCCCGTTCCGATCCGTGCCGCGGATCGACTGGGAGGATCCCAATCTCCGTTTCGTGGACCTCACCGGCGATGGACACGCCGACGTTCTGATTACCGACGATGGCGTCTTTCGCTGGCACGCGTCACTCGCCGAGGATGGCTTCGGTCCGGAAGAGCGCAGTACGCAACCGTTGGACGAGGAGCGCGGGCCGCGGCTGGTGCTCGCGGACGGGACCCAGTCGATCTACCTCGCGGACTGTTCCGGTGACGGGCTCTCCGATCTGGTGCGAATTCGCAACAGCGAAGTGAGCTATTGGCCCAACCTGGGCTATGGACGTTTCGGTGCGCGGGTCACCATGGACAACTGTCCCTGCTTCGACCATCAGGACTTGTTCGACCAGCGCCAGATCCGGCTTGCCGACATCGACGGCTCAGGCACGACAGACATCATCTACCTGACACGCGGTCAGGCGACGATCTACCGCAACCAGTCCGGCAATAGCTGGGGCGCGCCTGAGGCTCTCACGGGCTTTCCGCCGGTAGACGACCTCACGACTGTGGTCACCACTGATCTGCACGGGACGGGAACCGCCTGCCTCGTCTGGTCTTCGCCGCTACCCGGGCATTCCCACCGCCAGATGCGTTACATGGACCTGATGGCCGAGGGCAAGCCGCACCTCATGATTGCCGCTCGCAACAACCTCGGCGCCGAGACCCGGGTGCGATACGCAGCCTCCACCAAGTTCTATCTTGCGGATCGAGCTGGCGGGACGCCGTGGATCACGAAGCTGCCGTTTCCCGTCCACGTCGTGGAGCGGGTCGAGACCTGGGATTGGATCAGCCGCAACCGGTTCGTGTCGAGCTACGTGTATCACCATGGCTACTTCGACGGAGTGGAACGAGAGTTCCGCGGCTTCGGGATGGTGGAACAGCGGGACACCGAAGCATTCGCCACGCTCGCCGCCGGCGGCGCCTTCCCGACTGGCGACAACGTGGACGCCGCGTCGCACGTACCGCCCGTGCTCACCAAGACCTGGTTCCACACAGGGGTCTATGTGGGCCGCCACCACGTCTCGAACTATTTCTCCGGCCTTCGCAGTACCTACGACCG
>JAKFXY010000068.1 GCA_021731165.1 Acidobacteriota bacterium
TCGCCGCCCTTGCGGAACCACTCGAGTTTGGCCAGCACCGTGTCCTCGGCCGAGGCGATGGGAAACTGTCCTGCGTCAGGCGTTTCACCGAGGGCCTGGTTTCGTGCGCGGGAGAGAGCTTCGTGGTCGAATGGTCGTCCCCGTGGGATGAACACGTCGATCTTGAACATCGTGGCGAGGTGAATGAAATTGCAGGACGAGCGTGTCACCACCGCCGAGCGCAAGCGATCGTCTGGGATGTAGTACTCCGAAACGAGCCTGGCCACGAGCCTGTCAACGTGGAGGGGCTCGAGCATGGCCACGACATCAGCATCGAGACTGGCTCGAGCGATGCCGTGCGCTGAGCTTGCGACCGAACCGCCCAGGTAATAGCGCACGCCGAGGTGTGCGAACGCCTCCGCAACCGGGCGAAGGGCCGCGACCAGGTCCGAATCGCTCACGCACTCGCCCGATTGGCCTTGTCCCGCCGTTCGAAGTCGGCGCGAAGGCCAGCGGCCAACTCCACGCCGTAGTGCACTTCGACGAATCGTAGCGCGAGATCCCGGAAAGACGCCTCGGGCCCCGCCACGGCAAGCGCCCGCCGCGCCAACTGCCGCACGGTGTCGGAGAGTGATTGGGCAAGCTGCAGGCGACGAGCCACTGACGCCTGACGAAACAGTGCAACCTGCACCCGCTCGGCATCAGGGTCGGTGTCTGCCGATCTGGCGGGAATCAGCATGCGAGCACCATGGTACACGACCAGCTCGGGCTCGCTACCGGACGCCGGTGAACCCAGATATCCCGCGACGCCCGCACGCGTATTGGAGTGTCGAGCTCGGCCGACACACACGATAGCCATAGCCGCCCAACATGGCGTGCAGCCGTCTAGCTACAGGATGTCCTATCCGACTCGCACGACGTGCGCCGCCGCGCGTCGGAGGCGGTCGCGGATGGCTCCTCCCAGTCCATCTGCTCCCGCGGGTTCGCACGCCAGGATGACGTCCACGCGAGCGGTATCGAGCTCCCTGAGGGCAGCGTAGAGGCGGGAGGCGACGGCGACCATGGTCTCTTCCGCTCCCGCATCGCCACTGACGAGCGCCAGCACGACCCCGATTTCCCCCAGCGCTCGAGCGTCAGCGGCAGTGGCCATCACGCCCACTCGTTGGCCGGCCGCGGCGAGGGCGTGTGCCATCGTGACCATGGCTTCGCGTACCGCGAGCGGATCGCCGGAGAAGAGCGTGAGCGGCGCGCGAGGCGCATAGTGCTTCGACAGCATGCCGGGCGACGTCTGCGCGACCTCGTCATCGGTGGGGCCCGTGCGGTACCGCACACCGGGGACGTAAGGGCGCAGCATCTCCAGTGTTACCGCGCCAGGCCTGAGCACAATCGGGTTGTTTCGCGAGAGATCGAGCACCGTTGATTCGACGCCGACCTCGGTCGGCCCGCCGTCCACGATCATCTCGATACGTCCACCGAGATCGTCGAGCACGTGCGCGCCTTGTGTGGGGCTCGGCCGCGAGAAGAGATTGGCGCTCGGCGCGGCGATCGGCCGACCCGCGGCGGCGATGATGGCGCGGGCTACCGGGTGCGATGGCACGCGGATCGCCACCGTCTCGAGTCCGGCCGTGACCTCGTCAGGGACGAGGGACGAGCGGGGAAGAACAAGAGTGAGGGGGCCTGGCCAGAATCGCGCGGCGAGAGCACGCGCGATGGCAGGCACCGCGATGACGAGCGCGCCGGCCTCCTCGATCGATGAGACGTGGACGATCAGCGGGTCATTCGATGGGCGCCCCTTCGCCTCGAAGAGCCGCCGCACGGCATCGCGATCGAGCGCATCCACGCCGAGTCCGTAGACCGTCTCCGTGGGGAAGGCCACGAGGCCGCCTCTCCGCAGGCACGCCGCCGCCCGTGCGATCACGCGTGCATCGGGGTTGCGGGGATCGACGTGCTCGAGCTCGGTCGTCACAGCGGCTCGATCATTCTCTCGCCATTCTCTCGCAAAGCCTCCGGGTTCGTTGACGTGGGGTATTCTTCACGCTGGATGCAGCTTGGCCTCCCATTCGCACCCCAGAACGACAGACCCCTGCCACCGGGAACCGCCATCTCGATCGCGCCGACGGATTTCTACTTCGTTCGCCATCGCCGCGCGCGCCGGTATCTCCTGCGAGTGGATCTTGACGGCCGCGTGCGCGTGACGATTCCTCGCGGCGGGTCACGCCGCGACGCCGACGCTTTCGCCCGACAACATCTCGATTGGATTCACCGCCAGCGCGCCGTGGAGAAGCGTGCGCCGCTCGACGCGCCGGAGCGCCGGGCTCTCCGTGCCCGTGCGGCCGTCGAACTGCCCGAACTGCTCCTGCGGCGTGCTGCCGACCTCGGGTTGACGGTCTCGCGCGTGAGCATCCGCAACCAGCGGTCCCGCTGGGGATCCTGCGGACGAGAGGGCCACATCACGCTGAACTGGCGGCTCGTGCTGATGCCGGAGGCTGTCCGCGACTATGTTCTCGTGCACGAGCTGATGCACCTGCGTCGCCTCGATCACTCTCCGCAGTATTGGGCGCTCGTCGCCCAGGCGTGTCCGGGCTACCACGCCGCACGCGACTGGCTGCGCGCCAACGGTCGTTCCCTTCAATAGGGTGGCGAAGTCACCGTGCCGGTGTCCGCCCGTCCACGCGGTCATTTGCAACCCCAGCAGCGCACGACCGGGTATTCTAGTCACTGCGTCATGGAGAGCCGGCGCCAGTTCCTGACTTTTGCCGCAACGGCCCTGGGTTTGGGTCCGGTTGTGTACTGGCTGAGTGGTCCGGCCGTGGCAAACAGGACCGCCAGCACCGGAGTCACGCGAGCATTTCCGGTGGAGAAGTCCGACGCCGAATGGCGGGCGGCGCTCACCGCGGAGCAGTACTACGTCCTGCGCGGCCATGGCACGGAGAGGCCGGGCGGCAATGCACTCAACAAAGAGAAGCGACGGGGCACGTTCTCCTGTGTGGGGTGCGGCAACCCGTTGTTCGACTCGCACACCAAGTACGAGAGCGGCACGGGCTGGCCTAGCTTCTATCGTCCGCTCGATCACGCGGTCGCGACGACCGTTGACAGCAGCTTCTTCATGGTGCGCACCGAGGTGCACTGCGTGCGCTGCGGTGGCCATCTCGGGCACCTGTTCGACGATGGGCCGCGGCCGACCGGGTTGAGGTACTGCATGAACGGCGCTGCGATGACCTTCAGGCCGGAAGCATGATCAGCCCACGGCTCGTGTTGCTGGCGCTCTGTGTCTTGGCCGCCGGCTGTTCGGCCTCCGAGCCCACCTCGTCCACTTCGGAGCAGCCGTCACGCACTGCGCAGCGGCGGTCAAGCACCGCGCAGCAGCCCTTGAGCCCCGCGGCGCTGGCGACCTTTGCCTCCGGCTGCTTCTGGTGTACGGAGTCGGACTTCGACAAGGTCCCCGGCGTCGTGTCCACGACGTCGGGGTATACCGGAGGCCGCGTCAAGGATCCTTCCTACGAGCAGGTCTCGGCAGGTGGCACCGGCCATGTCGAGGCGGTGGAGGTCCGGTTCGATCCGTCGAAGGTCACCTACGAGCAGTTGCTCGACACGTACTGGCACAACGTGGACCCCTTCGTCTCTCGCGGCCAATTCTGCGACTTCGGCGAACAGTACCGCCCGGTCATCTTCGTGCACGGCGCGGCACAGCGTACCGCCGCGGATGCGTCGAAGAAACGGATGCAGGCGCGGTTCCCGCAGCCGGTGGTTGTCGTGATCGAGGAGGCGGCGGTTTTCTATGCCGCCGAGGAGTATCACCAGGACTTCCACGCCAAGAGCGCGGTCCGCTACAACTACTACCGTTGGGGCTGTGGCCGCGACGCCAGGCTCGCGGAGATCTGGAAGAACGCCAGGCCGGGCGCTTCCGGCTCGTAGTGGGCGGGCCCGGCCATGCGTGCCCATTCTGACCGGGCGAAAACGACACACTGTGCGCCGGTGCACACCCGGTAAGTGTCAGTAGCGCACGTACTTAGTTAGATTCCAGCCGGTCGCTAGGGGAGCCAGGTGCTGGCTCCAGCCATACAGTTCCGTCCAACTCTTTCCGATACTGCCACTTAGCGCATTTGCCCTTGTGGTGTGCGGGAGGCGGGCGATCTGGACCCTCGCTTGCTGAACCAAGTGCGGCACACAGTACCGTGCGCATGCTGATTGCGGATTCTATGAAGACACAACGCCCCCGACTTCTCGTCGTTGACGACGACCGCGCGATCCTCACGTTGACCGGCACGATCGCCCTCGCCGAAGGCTTCGACGTGGCGACGACGGTCAGCGGCGAGGATGCCATGAGACAGCTGAGCCAGAGACCCGTCGATCTGGTGCTGCTGGATCTGCGGATGCCGGGAGTGACCGGTCTCGACGTGCTTCGCGCCATCCGGGAGGTGAGCCCGCGGTGCAAGGTCGTGCTGATGACTGGCTACGCCACCATCGACAGTGCCGTGGAGGCCGTCAAGCTCGGCGCGACGGACTACCTCACAAAGCCATTCGACCTGCAGCGACTCCGAAAGCTGTTGATGGTCGTGCGGACAGAGGCGGACCAGCGCCGGACGGTGCTGACGCTTGAAGGCGACCTGGCGCAGCACCTGGAGTTCTGCGGCATGGTGGGCCGCGGCCCGGCCATGCAGGAGGTATTCGGGCTGGTCCGGCGGCTGGCTCCGCACGTCCGGACGGCGCTCATCACCGGTGAGACCGGGACGGGCAAGGAACTCGTCGCGCGGGCGCTCCACACGCTCGGGCCACGGAGCAACAAGCGGTTCCTCACCGTGAACTGTTCGGCGGTCGTCGAGACGCTCTTCGAGAGCGAGCTGTTCGGCCACGTCCGCGGCGCTTTCACGGGTGCCACCGATCACAAGGCCGGGCTGTTCGAGACCGCCGACGCCGGCACCTTGTTCCTGGACGAGGTGGGCGAGCTGCCGCTGCCGGTGCAGGCCAAGCTGCTGCGGGTGCTCGAGGAAGGCGAAGTGCAGCGTGTCGGTTCCCTCGAGCCGAGGAAGATCGATGTTCGGCTGATCGCGGCCACCAATCGTGACCTGCGCGAAGAGGTTGCCGCCGGCCGGTTCCGCAACGACTTGTATTACCGCCTCAACATTGTCGAGGTCACGCTCCCGCCGCTCCGCAAGCGGCGCGAGGACATCCCGTATCTGATCGCGGCATTCGTGCGCAACTTCTCGCAGCGCTTCGGCAAGTCGCTCGTCGGGCTTACGCCGGGCGCGGAGCGCCTGCTGGCCGACGCGCACTGGGACGGCAACGTGCGCCAGCTTCGGAACGTCATCGAGCGTGCCTGCATCCTCTCCGAGGGCGAGTTCGTGGGCGAGGCCGATCTGGCTGGCAGCATGCAAGAGCAGCGACAGGTGGGGTCGGCTCCCATGCCTTCGCCGGCCTCCTACTTCAGAGCCGATGGTCCGGCACCGCTCATCGAAGTCGAACGCGACCATATTCTTCGTACGCTGCAGCAGGTACGGGGCAACAAGGCCGTGGCAGCTCGCCTGCTCGGCATCAGCCGGCGCGCGTTCTACAGGCAGCTCGAACGCCACGGCTTGCATCACCGCATTCCCATGAGCGCGCACGACGAGCTACCCGACACGGCCGACGCTGCGGAATTGGAGCGGGTCTAGTGCTCGACTCGATGGCTCAGTTCTCCCGCCGCGGCCGCGTGCTGGTGGCGGACGATACGGAGAGCGTCCAGGCGTTCTTCCGGAAGCTGCTCGTCGCCGACGGCCACGACGTGGTGGCGGCTTCAGACGGCGCCGCGACGCTCGATGCCGTCCGGGAGCATCACCCCGACGTCATCATTCTCGATGTCGGCATGCCGAAGCTCGATGGCTTCGAGGTCTGCCGGCGGCTCAAGTCCGATCCGGCCACACGCCTGACGCCCATCGTGCTCGTCACGGGACTGTCGGATCTGTCGGATCGCATCAAGGGCATCGAGGCGGGCGCCGACGAATTCCTCTCGAAGCCCGTCCACCCGCACGAGCTCCGCGCGCGCGTGGGCTCGTTGTCCCGGATGAAGCATCTGATCGACGCACTCGACTCGGCGGAGTCGGCCTTCATGGCGTTGGCGCTGACCATCGAAGCCCGCGACCCCAACACCAACGGCCACTGCGAGCGGCTCGCCCGCTGGGCCGTGCTGCTGGGCCGCGCTCTCGGGCTGGCGGACGAGGACATTTCCGCCCTGCACCGTGGCGGGTACCTGCACGACGTCGGCAAGGTCGGGATTCCCGACTCCGTGCTGCTCAAGCCAGGACCGCTCACACCGGCGGAGTTCTCACTGATGCAGCGCCACCCGGAGATTGGGGAATCGCTGTGCGAGCCGCTCCAGTCGCTCCGTCTGGTGCGTCCGATCATCAAGTGCCACCACGAGCGTCTCGACGGCAGCGGGTACCCGGCCGGCCTTCGTGGAGACGAGGTGCCGCTCCTGGCGCAAATCGTCGGCATCGTGGACGTGTACGACGCGCTGACGTCGCGCAGGCCCTATCGACCGGCAATGTCGGCGGAGACGGCCGTGCGCCACCTGTTGCAGGAGGTGGAGCTTGGCCGGTTTTCGAAGAGCTTCGTGGATACATTCCTTGACGTGGTGAACGAGACCGCCATGTCACTGGCACATTGAGGCCATGGGCACTCCAGCGCCCATCCGCCTTCTCGTGATCGACGTCGATCCGGATACGCCCACGACGGTACGTGCGCTTCTGCGTACGCGGATTGACCGGCCCTACATCCTCCATCCGGCCCGCTCGCTGGATGCGAGCCTGGCGGACTTCGATCGCACCGCGCAGGACGTCGTCATTCTGGGCATCGACACGGCGAGGGAGACCGTGGCCTCGGCCGCATTGCAGGTGACTCAGGCGATTGAAGCGGGTGTCTGCCCGCCTCTCGTGCTGCTCGGCGGAACCCGAAATCAAGGGTTCGAGGAAGCCCTGCTCGCGGCAGGCGCTGCCGACTTCTGCTGGAAGGAAGAACTGTCGGCCCCGCTCCTCGACAGCCAGATCCGCCATGCCCTGGCCCATTCCGCGGCCCAGACGGAATCGAGCGGCCGTCGGGCGGTTGAAACCGCCCTCAGCGAGAGCGAGGCGCAGCTTCGCGTCATGTTCCACGAGCGTGAGGAGCTGGAGCGGCAGTTTCACCAGTCGCAGAAGATGGAGACGGTAGGGCGGCTGGCTGGTGGCATCGCGCACGACTTCAACAACATCCTCACCGCCATCGTCGGATTCGGGACGCTGGTGGCCGAGCAGGTGGCCGGCGACGAAGCCGCGGAGCGGAACGCCAAGGAGATACTCCATGCCGCCGACCGCGCCTCGTCACTCACGCGGCAGCTCCTGGCGTTCGGGCGGCGGCAGGTGCTGCACCCGATTCGTCTCGATCTGAATGACACGGTGCACGGCGTTGCCGAGATGCTGCGGCGCGTCATCGGCGAGGACGTGGATCTTCAGATCGGCTGTGCCACGCGGATTCCACCGGTGCGGGCCGACGAGGGACAGCTCGAGTCGGCACTCATGAATCTCGTCGTCAACGCGCGCGATGCGATGCCGAAGGGAGGACGGATCATCATCGAAACCGACGAGGTCGTGCTCGATCAGCCCTACTGCGACACGCACGTCAGTGTCCGGCCCGGCCATTACGTGCGCCTGGCGGTGAGCGACACGGGTGTCGGCATACCCCTCGACGTTCAGCACAGGATTTTCGAGCCGTTCTTCACGACCAAGGAAGCCGGGAAAGGGAGCGGCCTCGGCCTGGCCACGGTCTACGGCATCATCAAACAGAGCGGTGGCTACATCTGGGTGTACAGCGAGGTCGGGGTCGGGACGACGTTCAAGGTGTACCTGCCCGTTGACACGGAGGGACGTCCGGCCCCGTCACCGGCGGCGCCGGTGGCGAAGGGGCGGTCCGGCGGTACGGAGACCATCCTCCTCGTGGAGGACGCGGCGATCATCCGGCAGCTCGCACGGGAGATCCTCGTCCGTGCGGGCTATGAGGTGCTCGAGGCCGGAAATGCCGGAGAGGCGCTCGCAGTCGCATCGGCCCATAAGGGCCGTATCGACCTGCTTCTGACCGACGTCATCATGCCGGGCCTGAGCGGCGTCGAGCTGGCGAGTCGACTCAAGGCCATCCGCAAGGATGTGAACGTGCTCTACATGTCCGGCTACACGGACAACGCCATCGCCCGCAACGGGCTGCTCGCCGACGAGGCATCGTTCCTCCAGAAGCCCTTCACGCCCGAAGACCTGCTCCGGAAGGTTCGGCAGGTCCTCGAAGTCACCACCATCTGACGCGCACACGCGCAGCCGGAGGTACAATCTCCGGCATGACATATCCAGAACCGTTCATTGCTCCGATGCGTGCGGAGTTGACGAGCATCGGCGTGCGCGAGCTGCGTACCGCGGCTGAGGTCGATGCGGCGGTAGAGGCTCCCGGCACCGTGATGATCGTGGTGAACTCGATCTGCGGCTGCGCCGCGGGAAAGGCACGGCCCGGCGTCGCGATGGCGCTGCAGAACGCGCGCGTGCCAGACGTGGTCGCCACCGTGTTTGCCGGGGCCGACCACGATGCCACGACCCGCGCGCGCGAACACTTCGCGCCCTATCTGCCCTCGTCTCCGTCGGTCGGCCTGTTGCGCGATGGGAAGCTGGTGTTCATGCTCGAGCGCCGGGACATCGAGAACCGCGACGCGCACGCGATTGCCGAGAAGCTCACGGCCGCGTTCAACGAGTACTGCGTGGCCCCGGCTCGAGTCAGCTAATACTTGGAAACACTGCGTCACCGAGGCACCGAGAATCAGCATATTCTCTCGGTGTCTCCGTGTCTCGGTGTCCTGTCTCAACCGCCGCGCGTGTGCATTTCGAGGTGCGGATCCCGCCGGAGCGTATCCAGCGGAATAAGCGATGTGCGGTGGCCCGATTCCAGCCGCCGCTCGGCGCCTCGATCGTTGCGCGCCTCCCACCTTGATTGAAGCAGTATGCGGATCTCCTCGATCGATGCGCCTCCCCTGAGCGCTTGCCGGAGATCCAGCCCCTCGTTCGCGTAGAGACACAGGTACCACATGCCGTCCGCCGTCAGGCGGCTGCGATCGCAGGTCCGACAAAACGGCTGCGTCGTGGACGAGATGATCCCGAAGATCACGCCGTTCGACAGCCGATATCGGGAGGCCGGGGCCGAGGAGTGCTCGTCGATTGCGGTGATCGGGCCGAAGTGCCGCTCGATCGTCGCGAGCATCTCCGCCGCCGGCAGGACACGGTCCATCGACCAGTGCGTGGCTCCGCCGACGTCCATGTACTCGATGAACCGGACCTCTGCTTCCCAGTGGCGGCCGAACTCAAGCATGGCCACGAGCTCATCGTCATTGACCCCACGGATCACCACGGTGTCGATCTTGAGGCCTGGGAAGAAGGGGGCGGCCGACGCAATCCCTTCGAGGACCCGCGGGAGCTCGTCATAGCGGGCGAGCTGGCGGAAGCGATCCGGCTGGAGCGTGTCGAGGCTGACGGTGATCCGGTGCAGCCCGGCATCGTGCAGCAAGGCGGCCTGCTGCGCGAGCAGCACCCCGTTGGTGGTCAGCGCGAGGTCCGTGAGGCGCGCGCGTCGCGCCAGGCGCGAGACGAGATCGGGGAGATTGCGCCTCAGCAGCGGCTCGCCACCGGTGAGGCGGACTTTGTCCACGCCGAGGTCGAGGAACAGGTCGACCAGCTGCTCGATCTCCTCGAAGTGGAGAATGTCCTCTCGCGGCAGCCAGACGTAGTCCTGCTCGGGCATGCAGTAGCTGCAGCGCAGGTTGCACCGATCGGTGACCGACACCCTGAGGTTTCGCAGCGGGCGGTCGAGCTGGTCGAGGGGCACTGACCCTAATATACCGCTCGTGACCCTTGGCCCGAAGATTCCTCGTCCGGTCTGGTTCCTCGGCTGGGCCAGCCTGTGTACCGACGCGGCAAACGAGATCATCTACCCCCTCCTGCCGGTCTATCTCTCGCGTGTGCTCGGGGTCGGCGCTCTGTCGCTCGGCGTGATCGAGGGTGTCGCGGAGGGGCTCAATAGCCTGCTCAAGTTCGTGTCCGGCCACTGGTCGGATCGTGTCGGGCGGCGCCGCCCAATCGTGATCGCGGGCTACGCGTTGTCGTCGCTGGCCCGGCCGCTCGTCGCGCTTACGACGAGCTGGCCTCAAGTGTTGTTCGTGCGCGCGCTGGACCGGACGGGAAAGGGGATTCGTGGGGCTCCGCGTGACGCCATGCTGGCGCGGTTGGCAGGACACTCACGTCGTGGACGCATCTTCGGTTTCCACCAGGCCATGGATCACATCGGCGCGATCCTCGGTCCGCTGCTCGCCACGCTGTTCCTCTACTTCCTGCCGGGCCGGTATCGCCAGCTGTTCGCGCTGACCGCGATCCCTGGAGCGCTGGCCGTGGCGATGCTCTTTCTGGTGAAGGAAGAGAAGGCATTGGAAGGCAGGGAAGTCGGAGCGAGGGATATGGGCGGCCGGGAACGCGGAACCGTGGAACCCCGGACACCGGAACGGGTAGCGCCCTCAGCGCTACCAAGACCACTTGCGTCGTTCCTCGTGGTGCTGCTGGTCTTCAGTCTCGGCAACTCCGCCGATGCGTTTCTGCTGCTTCGCCTTTCCGAGGCGCTCGGAGGAGCGACCTTCATTCCACTGCTCTGGGCTGGGCTGCACGTCGTGAAGGCGTCCCTCTCGACGTGGGGTGGGTCACTGTCCGACCGCGTCGGCCGCCGGCAGGTCATCGTTGCCGGATGGTTCGTCTACGCGTCCGTGTATCTGGGATTCGCCATGTCGTCGAGCGCTGCGGCATTCATCTGCTGGTTCCTCGTGTATGGTTTCTACTTCGCGCTCACCGAGGGGACCGAGAAGGCGCTGGTGGCCGACCTCGCGCCCATCTCACGGCACGGTGCGGCCTTCGGCTACTACAGCGCCACCTTGGGGCTTGGGACGCTGACCGCCAGCGTCGTGTTCGGGCTTGTCTACGAGCGTCTCGGTGCGACAGCCGCGTTCGGCATGGGGGCGGGACTATCGGCGCTCGCGGCAGTGCTCCTGCTGCTGTGCGTTCGCGTCGAACCCCGACGCGCGAACTCCGAACCCAGAACCGTGAACCGAACTCGAACATGAACACGAACCGAGAACCGAGCACGCGGAAGAGTGAACTGCTAAGATCGTTGGTTCCCATGCGTAGCATTCTCGTGACCAATGACGATGGCGTGCACTCCGAGGGGATTCGGGCCCTGGCCGACGCCGTGGCGCACCTTGGTGAGGTCACCATCGTGGCCCCAGTTCAGGAGGCCAGTGCGATCGGCCACGCGCTGACCCTTCGCCGTCCGCTTCGCGTCGATACCGTTGCGCCGCGCATCTACTCCGTGGATGGCACGCCCACCGACTGCGTCAACGTGGCGATCACCCACGTGCTGAGGCGGAAACCGGATCTGATCCTGTCGGGCATCAACAAGGGATGGAATCTTGGGGATGACGTGACGTATTCAGGCACCGTCTCGGGCGCGCTCGAAGGGGCGCTGCTGGGGATTCCGAGCATGGCCCTGTCCACGCAGCGGATGCGGGACGAGTTCGAGTTCGGGCCCTCGGCACGGGCGGCGGCGCTCGTGGCCGAGCAGATCTTCGCGCGTCCCATGCCGAAGTTCACGCTCCTCAACATCAACACGCCGTTTGGCGCGAACAAGGGCTTCCGGGTCACGGTGCAGGCCAGGCGGAACCACGTGACGGTGGTGAATCAGCGCATCGATCCGCGGAAGCAGGCCTACTACTGGATCGAGGAGGGGGAGAACCACTGGGAGCCGCACGACCGGTCCGACTACCAGGCCGTGCTCGACGGCTACATTTCGATCACGCCACTCCAGCCCGACATGACGGCGTACGACGCGCTCGCGTACGTCGAGGGGCTCTCCTTGGCGAGCCCCTCGGAAGTGAGATAGACTCGACGTTTAGTCGGGGCGTGGCTCAGCCTGGTAGAGCACTCGGTTCGGGACCGAGGGGTCGGAGGTTCAAATCCTCTCGCCCCGACCATTCTTCCTCAGTCGATCCGTCGACACTCAAGGCGGAAAGCCGCGCGGTGCCCTCCGAGTGGGCACGCCTCCACCTCATCTCGACAAACCCCAGATAGTTCGCGCTGGCGGGTGCGTGGGCCAGCAGGACTTCGGCTGGCTCCACGCGTGGCCTTGACCGCGTGATGCTACTTTGCCGGTGCGGCTGGAGCGGGTGCGGCCGCCGGGGGTGAATCGACGTTGTCCATGTCGCGCGCCACCCGCCACATGCCATCCTCGCCCTTTTGCAGGACGAGCATATAGCGGCCCTGCTGAGTCGCCGTTGCCCCGCCGGCTTTCGGTGCGACGGTCATCTTGTAGCGGCCGCGCTCGTAACCGATGTTGCCAATCGTATGGGTCTCCTCGGGCGTAATCACCATGTCTGAAAACGAGACCTGGGCGAAGGCCGCCTTCTGTCCTTCCGCGATCGCCGCCCGACCGGTCATCGTGGCCATCTGATTGGTCTGCGAGATGCCGTCTTCGGTATAGAGATTGGCGATAGCGGTGGCGTCGCCGGCGCCCATGGCGGTCGCGTAAGCGGCTCTGATCGTGGCGATCGAAGCCAGGTCCTCGGCTCCGTCCGGTTGCGGAGGCGGCGGCGCCTGAGTGCAGGCGACGAGTAAGAGTGAAATGGCAAGGGCGGCCAATCCTGCGGTGCGTCGAATCATGGGCTAATCTCCTTCAGTTAGTCGCGCGCGGCAGCGCAGACCGGGATGCTAACACGTGGGACCCTTTCCCGAGCACGATGCGCACGCGGTGAGTCCCGTCGTTAGCGACGATGGGAATCGCCGAGGCGTCCACCGCGACATCGTCGAGCGATGCCTCGAGAACACCTCGACACTGCCGCTCCGGGTTCGACACGGAGATGAGATATCGCGTGCCCTGGACCCGCCACTCGATCTCGTAATCGGGCCACGTCGAAGGGATGCACGGGTCGATGCTGAAGGTGCAACCGCGCCGGCGCAATCCCAGCATGCTCTCGA
>JAKFXY010000021.1 GCA_021731165.1 Acidobacteriota bacterium
CCGTGCCGGCGAACTGGACGAGCCGCTCGGTGGCATCCGGCCGCCGGTTGAAGATCACGTCTTCGACATGCGCCAGCAGATCCTTCGGGATGTCCTCGTACACGACGAGCTGACCGGCGTTGACGATGCCCATATCCATGCCAGCTTTAATGGCATGAAGGAGAAACGCCGAGTGCATGGCCTCGCGGACCACGTCGTTGCCACGGAAGGAGAAGGAGAGATTGCTGACGCCGCCACTCACCTTTGCGCCAGGGCAGCTCTCTTTGATGATCCGCGTGGCTTCGATGAAGTTGACCGCGTAGTTGTTGTGCTCCTCGAGTCCGGTGGCAATGGCGAGGATGTTCGGATCGAAGATGATGTCGCGCGGATCGAAGCCGGCGGAGTTGACGAGGAGCCGGTAGGCACGCTGGCAGATCTCGACCTTGCGCGTCACGGTGTCGGCCTGTCCCGTCTCGTCGAAGGCCATGACGACGACCGCCGCGCCGTACCGGCGAACCAACCGCGCCTTCTCGAGGAAGTCGCGCTCGCCTTCCTTCAGGCTGATCGAGTTGACGATTCCCTTGCCCTGGACGCACTTGAGGCCGGCCTCGATGACCGTCCACTTCGAGCTGTCCACCATGATCGGCAGCCGCGCGATCTCTGGTTCGGTGGCGATGAGATTCAGGAAGGTCGTCATTGCCGCCTCCGAATCGAGCATCCCTTCGTCCATGTTGACGTCGAGGATGTTGGCGCCGCCACGCACCTGGTCGAGCGCGACCCGGCCCGCCTCGCCGTACTGTCCGGACGTGATCAGCCGGGCGAAGCGCTTCGAGCCGGTAATGTTGGTCCGCTCGCCAATCATCACGAAGTTGGTGTCCGGCCGAATCGTCAGGACCTCCAGGCCGGAATATTGCGTGAAGCGTTCGGACCTGGGATGGGCTTCGGACGCCGGTCGTGGTGGGAGGTTCTTGACCGCCTCCGCCACGGCTCGGATGTGATCCGGCGTCGTGCCGCAGCAGCCGCCGAGGATGTTCACGAAGCCGGACTCGGCGAAGTCCTTCAGGAGTGCGGCCGTGTCGCGGGGCAGTTCGTCGTATTGGCCAAATGCGTTCGGGAGACCGGCGTTGGGGTAGCAGGTGACATAGGTCTCCGCGATGCGGGCCAGTTCGGCGAGGTATGGGCGCATGTCGCGCGCGCCCAGTGCGCAGTTGAGGCCCACGCTGAACGGCCGCGCGTGGCGAATCGAGACGTGGAACGCGTCGAGTGTCTGCCCGGAGAGCGTGCGCCCGCTGCGGTCGGTGATCGTGACCGAGATCATCAGCGGGATCTCGACGCCGCGTTCCTCGAAGACGTCGAGAATCGCGGCGATTGCGGCCTTGGCGTTCAGCGTGTCGAAGATCGTTTCCAGGAGCAGCAGGTCGGCACCACCGTCGATGAGGCCTCTGGTCTGTTCCCGGTAGGCGTCGCATATCTGGTCGAAGGTGACGGCCCGGAAGGCCGGGTTGTTCACGTCGGGGGAGATCGACAGCGTGCGGTTCGTGGGGCCCAACGCCCCAGCCACGAATCGTGGCCGGTCCGGAGTTCGGGCCGTCCACTCAACGGCCGCGCGCTTCGCCAGCCGTGTGCCCTCGAGGCTGAGCTCGTAGGCCAGCGCTTCGAGACCGTAGTCAGCCTGCGCGATGGCCGTGCTGCTGAAGGTGTTGGTTTCGATGATGTCCGCGCCCGCGTCAAGGTACTCGCGATGAATGGCCCCGATGACGTCCGGGCGCGTCAGCACGAGAATGTCGCTGTTGCCCTTCAGATCGCGTGGATGCTGGCGAAACCGCTCGCCGCGGAAGTCCTCCTCCGTCAGCCGGTGTCGTTGGATCATCGTCCCCATCGCGCCGTCGAGCAGCAGGATGCGTCGGGACAGGAGGTCTTTGAGTACAAGGGCGGTGGACATTAGCGGTGCTTGACTCGTGATTGGTGAACCGGTGGCGATGGGCGTCGGGCGATTGCCGACTTCACGCCGCTTGCGATGAGCACCGTGAACGGGTCGCCCATCCTGCTGGCGCCGACCTGGACGCGGATGCCGTCGAACCCGGCGCCTTTTAGCAAAGTCTCGAGACGACGGTTCGAGAAGCCGAGGTGCCGATCGCCGAACCTGGCGCGGACCCATGCCTGCTCGTGGTCGCGGAGGTCGAGAATCAGGAGGCGGCCACCGGGGCGCAGGACACGAGCGGCCTCGACGAGGGCGCGCTCCGGGTCGGTCGCATGGTGCAACGCCTGGGAGAGCAATGCGACGTCCACCGAGGCGTCGTGCAGTGGGAGCCGCGCGAGGTCGCCCTTCTTCCACTCGACATTGGTGACATGACGCCGCGCCGCGAGTGCCCGTGCGCGTTCCAGGACTTCGTCGGAGCGATCGATGCCGATGACCCGCCGCGCCCAGCGCGCGGCCTCGAGCGTGAGATAGCCCTCGCCACAGCCGATGTCGGCCACATCGAGCGGGGGCAGGAGGTGGCCGAGTACGCGCGCCCAGGCCGCCCAGCTCCGTCCTGGGACGAGCTGGCGTACGTCGCCGTGCGTCTCGAAGTTCTCCTTTCGCAGCCTGAGAACTTCCTGCAGTCGCGCCTCATCCTGTTGCACGGCGCCGTCGGTTGCCGCGCCGGCGAAGTGCCCGTCGAGCAAGGTCCAGAGCGGTCCGTCGCCATTGGTCCGTGTTTCGTCAGCCAGCCGATAGTAGACGAATCCCGCCTCCCGCTCCTCGTGGACGAGCTTCGCGTCTTTCAGCAGGCCGAGATGACGGGAGACGTTTGATTGGGCCGCCGCGAGGATGCCGGTCAGTTCCGTGACATTGAATCGGTCCTGGGCCAGCACCCGTAGCAGGCGAAGCCGGGTGGAGTCACCGAGCAGCCGGAACAGAGATGACGTGCGCTGCATTGAATCCTTAAATCTACATATATCGATATCAATTCGTCAACGCGCCGGATAGGCCGTCTCCCAAAGTTCACGGGCGCCGCACGAAAATCAGTGAATCGCGCCAGAATTGCCGTGTATTTTGACGCAGCGTCATCTGAATTGTGCACGTCATGCATTTGTCAGCGGTCACAGTGCAGTTATTTGGCTGTCGTCAGCCAGGCCTGCGCCAAAATATTGCAAGATGCGCACGTGGTCGTGCATAATTCGTTCACCGCAACGCACGTCGCGCCGGAGCCTTCATCACAATCGCAGAGAGAAAGGAACCCCTACCGATGGGATCCGCAGCACTGTCGCAAGCCGTCAAGAGCATCAACAACTGGTCGATGAACGAAGGCCGCGCTTCGACGTCGCCCGCCAAGGCCGCCGAGCTGTTCGGTAGCATGGTCTTCAACGACAAGGAGCAGCGGGAACGGTTGCCGAAGCCGGCGTATCGTGCACTGCGCGCCACCATCACTCGCGGCGAGCCGCTCGACCTCGCGACCGCTGACGCCGTCGCCACGGCGCTGAAGGATTGGGCCAGCGAGCACGGCGCCACGCACTACACGCACTGGTTTCAGCCGATGACCGGCATCACCGCCGAGAAGCACGACTCATTTCTCGCGCCGACCTCGGAAGGCGGTGCCATTGCCGAGTTCCGGGGCAAGGAGCTCATCAAGGGTGAGCCCGACGCGTCGAGCTTTCCCTCCGGCGGCATGCGATCCACCTTTGAGGCGCGCGGCTACACGGCGTGGGACCCGACCAGCCCGCCCTGGCTGCTGGTCAATGTCAACAGCGTCACGCTGGTGATCCCGACGGCGTTCGTGAGCTGGACGGGTGAGGCTCTCGACAAGAAGACTCCACTGCTGCGTTCGATGGAGGCGGTGTCGAAGCAGGCAGTCCGGGTGTTGAAGCTGTTCGGCTCGACCGCCGAGCGAGTGTTCGCGACATGTGGTCCAGAGCAGGAGTACTTCCTCATCGACCGCAACTTCTATTTCGCGCGGCCGGACCTGATCAATGCCGGCCGCACACTCTTCGGCGCCAAGCCGCCGAAGGGCCAGGAGCTGGAAGACCAGTACTTCGGCACGATTCCCGAGCGCGTACTCGCCTTCATGGCTGAGGCGGAATTCGAGCTGTACAAGGTCGGTGTGCCGGTGAAGACGCGCCACAACGAGGTCGCACCGAGCCAGTACGAGATCGCGCCGATCTTCGAGAATGCCAACGTCGCCGTCGATCACCAGATGATGACGATGGAGGTGCTGAAGAAGATCGCGCCGAAGTACGGTCTCGCGTGCCTCCTGCACGAGAAGCCGTTTGCCGGAGTCAACGGTTCCGGCAAGCACAATAACTGGTCGCTCTCCGACGAGTTCGGGAACAACCTGCTCGGACCGGGCGACACGCCGCACGACAACATGCAGTTCCTGGTCTTCTGCGCGGCGGTTCTTCGGGCGGTGGACAGGTGGCAAGGGCTGTTGCGCGCGAGCATCGCCAGTGCGGGTAACGATCATCGTCTCGGCGCGAACGAGGCACCTCCGGCGATTCTGTCGGTCTTCCTCGGCGATCAGCTCACGGATATCTTCGAACAGCTCGAGAAGGGCGCCGCGAAATCGACCAAGCAGGGCGGCACACTCGACATCGGTGTCAGCGTGCTGCCGAGACTGCCGCGGGACGCCGGTGATCGCAACCGCACGAGCCCGTTTGCGTTTACCGGCAACAAGTTCGAGTTCCGCGCGGTGTCGTCCGGTCAGAGCATCGCGCTTCCGAACATGGTGTTGAACGCCGCGATGGCCGACGCGCTCGATTCGGTGGCGACGGAGCTCGAACAGGCGACCGCCAAGAGTGAGGATCTGAACAAGGCGGTCAGCAAGCTCCTGACGAAGATCATCAAGGAACACAAGCGCATCGTGTTCAACGGCAACAACTATTCGGCGGAGTGGGAGAAGGAGGCGAAGAAGCGCGGCCTGCTGAACCTCAAGAACACGGTGGACGCGCTGCCGCAGTGGGTGACCAAGGACGCGGTCAAATTGCTCGATCGCTTCAAGATCCTCAACGCACGCGAGATGCACGCGCGTTACGAGATTTTTCTCGAGAACTACAACAAGACCATCAACATCGAGGGACAGCTGATGGTGTTGATGGCGAACCGCTACATTCTGCCGGCGGCCCTGGAGTACCAGAAGCGAATTGGCCAGAGCGTGGCGGCCGTGAAGGCGGGCGGCTCCTCCAGTGTGCAGGCCAAGAAACTGCTGGGCGTGTACACGAAGCTGGTGGACAAGTTCAAGGCGCAGGCCGACGGTCTGGCGGTGCTGCTCGAACATGGTGGCGGCACGCCTGAGAAGCATGCGAAGTACATGCGCGACAAGGTCGTTTCCGCGATGGCGAAGCTGCGGGAGGTCGGTGACGAGATTGAGGTGCTCACGCCGCACGAACTCTGGCCGCTGCCGACGTACCGGGAGATGCTCTTCGTCAAATAGCCGCGGATCTCCGGTTCGGCCGAGTCCGACATGGACGTGTCGTTTGGGGGTGGGCCTCTTGGCCCGCCCCTTTTTTATTTGACAGTGTCTCGAAACCCGACTCCTGGTCCGCTGGAGCCCCCCACCCGCACGGCTGTTACTGGCCGACGATACCGGCGTGGCCTCGAGGCTCCCCCCTCCACGTGCACGGCTGTTGCCGCCAGGCGCCGTGCGGCGGTCCGACGCGGCCGGCAGGTCATGCGACCGAGCGCCGCTCAGTGGCCGTCGAACGGAGGCAGGGTAAGCACTTGAAACTTGGTACCCATTCTGCACGCGTGCATTGACAGCTTCGCTGCCGTGCGGCTGGCGTGCATCAATTTCAGCGAATCTACGGATAACCGTTCGCGGCGATCCAAAAAGTCGTGCTGAACTCGAGGGCGTAGCCGAACGCCTGGTACCTCGTGTGACGGGACATGTAAGGGATTACGTGTTTCGCGATGGGAGCGCGCGGCTCCAAGGCCCCGCGATCACAGTGTAGATGATGGGAATTCTCGAGAAGCTCCGCCCGCAACCTCGCTGGAAGCACACCGACCCGGCCGTGCGGATATCGGCGGTTTTCGAGCTTGGCACCGACAGCGGGGACACGCTGTTGGCTGTCGTCCGCGAGGATCCTGATGCACGCGTGCGCCGTGCCGCGGTGACGAGGCTTGAAGCCATCAGTGTGCTCGCGGAGATTGCTCGGACTGACCCTGATGACGACGTGCGCGGCGAGGCGGTCCGCGGATTGGCCGGCATCGCGGCCGAGGCAAACGACATGTCTCGGGCGATGGAAGCGGCTCGTGCGCTCGTTGGGCTGAACCGGATGAGGGAGATTGCGATAGTCGCGCGAGACAGCTCCATTGCCCAGGTCCGCATGGCGGCGGTCGACCTGATCGAGGACGTGAAATCCCTGGGCTCTATCAGCCGGCATGCGCGGGATGCGGCCACGCGTCTCCGGGCGCTTGGCCGCCTGCAGGATGCGGACGAAATCCTCAACGTCGCCCTCAAGTCCGAGCATACGGATGCGGCAGTGGCCGCGCTCGATCGTGTCAACAGCAGCGAGGCTCTGGGCGCCGTCGCGCAGCATGGACGCAACAAAGTGGCTGCCCGCCGGGCGCGGACCCGGCTCCGGGCGATCGAGGAGGCGGCTGAGCGTCCGCGCGAGGTGCCCGCGCCGCGGATGGCTCCCGATGATCATGAACGGGCGACGGTGTTGATTGGCCGTGCCGAGGCGCTGGTGGCCATGCCCGATCCGAATGAGGCCGCTACGGCGCTCGCTGACACGCGTCTCGCGTGGGCCGAATTCCAGGCCGACGTTGATGTGGACGAGCCGATGACGCGGCAGTTTGAAGCGGCGTCGGATGCGGCCCGTGAAGCGATCGCGGAGCGGCAACAAGAGCGCGCGGCGGAAGTCGAGCGATTGCGGGTGCTGGCTCTTGAGCAGGCGGATCGCCTGGCAATCTGCCTGGAGCTCGAAGCGCTCTCCGGAGCCGACTCGGTCAATCGCGTGGCTGAGCTGACGGTTCGCTGGGATTTGCTGCCATCGATGCCGTCGGAGTACGCCGTCTCACTGAACCGGCGGTTTCAGGATGCCTGCCGGGCCTGCGAGGCCCGCGAGCGCCGCCGGCTATTGGCCGAGGCCGCCGCGGGCCGGCTCGAGACGCTCGCCACCGAACTCGAGCGGCTCATTGCCTCCGAGCAGTCCAGTGAGGAACAGGTCGCGCGCTGGCGCGGTTTGCGCCGCGACGCCGATGTCCTGCGCGAATTCACTGCCGCCAACCCGGAGGCAGGGGAGCGTCTCGAGCGCGCCGTCGCGATACTCGAAGAGAAGGAGCACGAGCAGGAGCGCGTGCGCGCGCAGCACGAGGAAGACAACCTCCGGCGACTGCAGCAGTTCTGCCGCCAGTTGGAGGCAATGGCAGCCTCGGATCAGCTCACCTTGAAGGCCGGCGATCGCGCGTTGCGCGATGTACGTGCGGCGCTGGATGAGCGGGCGCCACTGCCGTCCAAGAAGGATCGTCAGGACATTCAGGCGCGGCTGGAGGCGGCGAGGGACGCGCTCGGGCCACGCGTCCAGGAACTCCGCGACGCTGACGAGTGGCAGCGCTGGGCAAACCTGCAGGTGCAGGAATCCATTTGTAAGGAGATGGAACTGCTCAAGGCTGAAGAGAACCTCGATGCCGCCGGCCAGCGAATGCGCGAATTACAGGCGCGCTGGAAGGACGTTGCCCTGGCGCCGCGTGCGCAGGGGGAGGCCATGTGGCGCCGGTTCAAGGCCGCGCAGGACGAGGTGTTCTCCCGTACATCGGCGTGGATTGCCGCCCAGAACGAAGAGCGCGCCGCAAACCTCGCACGGAAGCAGGCGCTGTGCGAGCGGGCGGCGGCGCTTGCCGAGTCGACCGACTGGGTGAAGGCCACCGCTGAGATTCAGGCGTTGCAGGCCGAGTGGAAGACCGTCGGGGCGGTCAGCCGCGGGCACGAAAAGGCGATCTGGGAGCGCTTCCGCGGCACGTGCGATCGTTTCTTTAGCCGGCGCCAGGAGGACCTCAGGCAGCGGAAGGAAGAATGGGCTGCCAACCTCGTGAAAAAGGAGGCGCTCTGCGAGCAGGCCGAAGCGCTCGCCGCTTCAACTGAATGGGACACCGCCGCTGCGCAATTCAGGCTGCTGCAAGCCGAGTGGAAGAAGGTTGGCCCGATCCGCAGGTCGAAGTCCGAGGTCATTTGGCAGCGCTTTCGCGCCGCGTGCGACCACTTCTTCCACCGCTACAAACATCGCGACCAGGTGGACCTGCAGGCGAGAGCGATGCCGCGCGAGGCCATCATCCGTGACCTTCAAGTCTTGCTGCCGGCGCGACATGGCGAGGGAGCGCCGCCGGCTGCGGCTCCGGAAGGCCTTGCGGCGCTGGTGCAGGACGCGCGTGCCCGGTGGCAACAGCCAGCGCCGGAGCTCCCGCGAGCCGTTGAGCAGGACCTTGCCGCCCGGTATCACCAGGCGCTCGGGACATTGATGGCCGCATGGCCGGCCGCGTTCGTCGGCACCGACCTCGACCCCGCGACGACCCGCAAGAGGATGGAGCAGCTGCTGGCGCGTGTCGAGGAGTTCGCGCAGTTACCGGATCGTGCCCGGCCAGCGCTCTCTCCGGCGGAGCTTCTGGCACAGCAGTGGCGCGAGCGGCTCGCTGCGAATACGATGACGGGCGGAAAGGTTGCGGTCGAAAACGACGAGGCTCGGTGGCGCGCGGCCGAGCAGGAGGTCCGCAATGCGCAGGCGCAGTGGATGCGCCTGGGCCCGGTGCCGCCAGACGTCGCGGGTCAGCTCCACGAGCGCTTCCAGCGCGCCTGTCGCCGTTTCTACGACCAGCGCAAGCGCGCCTCGTAGTGCCTTCAGCCTTCGAGATACGTGTAACCCGAGAGCCCCTCTTCGTAGAAACGAAGCAGCCGGCCGGCTCCTTCGTAGTCCAGCCGGCCCTCCCGAACGGCCGTCTCGACATCGGTCCTGAGCTTGCCGAGCAGCGACTCGGCATCGAATTCCACATAGTCGAGGACTTCGCGCACGGTATCGCCCTTGATGAGTGTGTCGAGACGCGTATTGCCATTCTCGTCAAGACTGACGTGGACGGCGTGCGTGTCGCCGTAGAGGTTGTGCAGGTCACCCAGGATTTCCTGATAGGCCCCAATGAGGAACACGCCAAGGTAATACGGGCCGCCGTTGACCCTGTGCAGGGGGAGCGTCCGCTTCACGTCTCGTCTGTCCACGAAGCGATCCAGCTTCCCGTCGGAGTCGCATGTGATGTCGCCGAGCACTGCGTGGTTGAGCGGCTTCTCGTTCAACCTGTGGATCGGCATCACGGGGAACAGCTGCTTGATTGCCCAGCTGTCGGGAATCGACTGGAACAACGAGAAGTTGCAGAAATAGGTGTCTGAGAGCGACTCGTCCAGGTTCTGCAGGTCCTCAGGCACATCGGCCATCGTCTGGACAATCCGCTGCAGCTTGGTGCAGATCGCCCAGAAGAGGTTCTCCGCCAGGCTGCGCTGGTCGAGCGGCAGGTAGCCGCCGTTGAAAAGGCCGAGCGCCATGTCGAGCGCCTGCTGGGCGTCGTGATACGCCTCGAGGGCATTTCGTGCCGTGACGTTGTTGTACGTCTCGATAAGGTCCGTCAGCGGCTGTTCCCAATCGGGATTCGCCGAAGCGGGAATCTGCTCATCGCCGAACCCGGAGACGCCGAGGACGTTGAACACGAGCACGCTGTGATAGGCCACGACGGCGCGCCCGCTCTCCGAAATGATCGTGGGGTGGGGCACGCTGGCTTCATCGCACACGGACTGAATGTGGTAGACGACGTCGTTGGCGTACTCCTGGAGCGTGTAGTTCATGCTCGACTCGAAATTGGTCTGCGAGCCGTCGTAGTCCACGCCAAGGCCGCCGCCCACGTCGATGTACTGGAGCCCGGCGCCCATCTTGGCAAGCTCGGTGTACACGCGTGCCCCTTCGTTGAGTGCCCCTTTGACGATGCGGATGTTGGTGATCTGGCTGCCGAGATGAAAGTGCAGGAGCTTGAAGCAGTCCTGCATGCCTCGCGTCTTGAGCTCCTCGAGGCCGCGCATGATCTCGGTCACGGTCAGGCCGAACTTGGATCGGAACCCGCCCGAGGATTGCCATCGGCCGCTGCCGCGGGACGCCAGCTTCACGCGCATCCCGATCTGTGGCCGGACACCGAGCTTCTCCGCGGCGTCGAGAATGAGCTGCAGCTCCGTGTACTTCTCGACCACGGGGATGATGTTGCGCCCGATTTTCTGTCCGAGCATCGCGGTTTCGATGAACTCGGCGTCCTTGAATCCGTTGCAGATAATCGGCGTCTCGTTGTCCGCGATGGCCACGACGGCAAGCAGCTCAGGCTTGGAACCGGCCTCGAGGCCGAACTTGTAGGGGCGCCCGAAGTTCAGCACCTCCTCGACGACGTGGCGCTGCTGGTTGACCTTGATCGGATAGACGCAGCTATAGGCGCCCTGATATTGCTGCTGCGCAATGGCCGACTGGAAGGCGGCGTGGATCTCCGCCAGTCGGTGCTTGAGGATGTCGGTGAACCGGACGAGCACCGGGAGGCTGATGCCCCGAAGCTCCAGCCGATCGACCAGTTCCTTCAAGTCGATGCCGCGGCCTGGCTCCTTGGTTGGGTGGACCTGGACGTGGCCGGCGGGGTTGACCGAAAAGTAACCGTTGCCCCAGCGGGGGACCTCGTACAGCTCACTGGCGTCGTGCACGCTCCAGGCGCTCGTCGAGGACGTGTTCGCCAGGGGTGGCAGTGGACGACCGTTCGTCGCGGTGCTCATCGCCGCTTCATGATAGACGCTTCTCCGCCTAGGATGAAAAGGATCCCTGCGCTCACACTCTGATCTTCCTGGTCCAGATCGCGTTGTTCTCCCAGTTCGACTGCTTCATCGACAGGTCTGCTGGTTGGGTGCGCCCGGTACGATCGAACGCACGCGAGGCCACCGTGTGAGGTCCCGGTGCGAGCGGCCCGATGTCGGCCGTCCAGAACGTCCAGGCGAATGGATTGGGCTGTGAATCGAGTCGCGCCGGCTTCCAGGCGCCGCCGTCGACTTGAACATCAACCCGTTGTATCGGCGTGCCGTCTCCATAGGCGATACCCGAGGCGGTCAGCGACCCCGCCAAGCCAGCGGCCGGTCGTGACACACGGGCAACGAGTGACTTGACGAGGATCCGGGTCACGGAGGTCTCCGTGTACTCGATCGTGTCGCCCACTTGGCGCCCCGCGATGGTGACGTAGTCCCGCCCCATGAACCGTCCCATGTAGCGGCGGGGGCTCAGCTCGATCCGTTCGAGCCACTTGACGTTCGAGACGCCATACCAGCCGGGCACGACCAACCGGACGGGAAATCCGTGGACGATGGGCAGCGGCTGACCGTCTGCCTCATAGGCCAGGATGGCGTCGGCGCCCAAGGCATCGGGCAACGACATCGACCGCGCGAAGTGCATCTGATACTTCCTGCCGCGGATCGTCTCCTCGCCTTGATCTGATCCCCAGAAGATGGCCTCGAGCACGTCCTTTCCGGGCCGCGCCTCCTCGAGCACCGACGTGAGGCTGCATCCCGTCCAGGTCACCGTACTGAGCATCCGGTGCATGACGCCGTCGCGGTTCCCGCCGCATTCGAAGGTCACTGTCTTGTCGATGCGCGGCCGTCGCCTGATTTCGGCGAGGCTGAAGACCAGCGGACGTCCCACGGCCCCGTCCACTTTCAAACTCCACGAGGCGGCGTCGACCTGCGGTGTGTTGTAGTGGGACACGATGAAGGTGTCGCTGACGACGGTCTTCGGCGCGGTTTGCTCCCTGAGGTCGATGCCGAGAGCATTGCCGCCCGGGAGTGTCTCGGCGCCGGGGCGCTTGAATGCGAAGTCTTCGGGGAAGTCCTCAAACGGGACGAGCTCTCGCCCGGCGAGCTGGAATCCGGCCCAGCCGAGCTCCGGCAGCGTGGTGAGTCCGGCGCCAACAAGGATGATCTGTTGCACGGCGGAGCGACGTGAGAGTGCAGTCATGGCAGGCGCCTCCGATTCGTGTCAGTGCATTTTGCATTGAGTGGCGGCCGCTAATCGAGAAAAATGAAGGCCTGCAATGTCTGAACGAATCCCCGCCATCAAAGTGCTCCTTCTGCCGAAGGACACCAATGCCTTCGGAACGATCTTTGGCGGCGTCATCCTGTCGAACATCGACCTTGCCTCGGCCGTAGAGGCTCGGAAGGTCGCACCGCACCGCTATGTGACCAGGGCGATGCGCGAGGTGGAGTTTCACGAGCCGGTGTTTCTTGGCGATATCGTCAGCTTTTTCACGGAGACCGTGCGCGTCGGCCGCACGTCGGTCACGGTGCGTGTCTCGGTCGAAGCGGAACGCTGGGGCAGCGCCTCGCGGGGACTTTCGGCGCGCTCAGGGCAGGGTGATCACGTCAAGGTGACAGAGGCGGAGGTGATTCTGGTGGCCGTGGACCAGCAGGGCCGCCCCATACCGATCCGGCCCGAGCCGGTACAGATCTGAGTCTTTGGCATTGTTCGGTGGGCATTAAGTCGTGAAGTGGATTAGTACGCGGGGACAGGCGCCGCCCGTCTCCTTCATCGATGCGCTCTTCGCCGGGACGGCGCCCGACGGCGGCCTGTACGTTCCGGAGCGGATCGAGGCGCTGCCCGCCGAGGGCCTCGAGGCACTGCGTGGCGCCAGCCTGGTTGACATCGCGACCGCGGTTGGCGCGCATCTCCTCGGCGACGAGATTTCCAAAGCCGAGCTGGACACCCTCATGCGGGATGCGCTCGATTTCCCGGTACCGCTCGTTCAAGTCACCGATCGGATCTGGGCGCTCGAGCTCTTCCACGGGCCGACTTTCGCATTCAAGGATGTCGGTGCGCGCGTCCAGGCGCGCTTGCTTCATCATTTCACCGACGGCACACCCCTTACGATCCTCGTGGCCACCTCCGGGGACACGGGTAGCGCCGTGGCGCAGTCCTTCCACGGTGTTCCGGATACCCGCGTCGTCGTCCTCTACCCGG
>JAKFXY010000065.1 GCA_021731165.1 Acidobacteriota bacterium
CCGTCCCTCGCCGAACAGACCCGGAAGCACGGAATCCCGCTGGAGGCGGTGCGTGGGGGAGTGGCCACGCTCGATCCCGAGTATCAGTTTCGAGTCCGGCAGCTGGCCCTCATGGCGCCGATCACGAGCGTCCCTTCGGCCATTCCGGCTACGACTCTCGTCGCCTCGGCGAAGAGGGACCGACCGCCGGCGGATCTCGAGCTGCTGCCCGTCCAGGGCAACGTATATCTCGTCGCGGGGGCCGGCGGCAACGTCACCGTGCAGGTCGGCGATATCGGGGTGGTCGTGGTTGATACCGGTGCGTCCGCCAAGGCTGGTGCATTGCTCGACGCCATTACAAAGCGATTTGGCAAACCGGTTCGCTACATCATCAACACGCAGCCGGATGCGGACCACGTCGGCGGCAACGAGGTTATCGGGAAGGCAGGAAACACGATTCGAAGCGGCAATGGCGTGACGACAGCGGGACGGGCTCCGGGCGTGGATCCTGGAGCGGAGATCATCGCGCACGAGAATGTCGTGACGAGGATGATCTCACCCGGCGGAGGCGCGGCGCCGTGGCCGACGGCCGCGCAGCCGGGATCCACGTACTTCGCGCTGGACAAGGAACTGTTTCTGAACGGCGAGGCGATTCAAATCCTCCATTCGCCCGCGGCCCATACCGACGGCGACAGCCTGGTCTTTTTCCGCCGCTCCGACGTGATCAGCGCCGGCGACATTCTCGACCTGACGGCCTATCCGAGGTTCGATTCGGCCCTGGGTGGCAGCCTCACCGGAATCATCGCCGGATTGAATCAGATCATCGCGCTGGCCATTCCGAGAGACATGGAAGAGGGTGGCACGTACATCATCCCGGGGCACGGCCGCATCTGCGACGAAGCCGATGTCGCGGAGTACCGCGACATGATCACGGTCATTCGCGATCGCATCGAGGACATGGTCGCGAAGCGCATGACGCTGGAGCAAGTCAAGGCGGCGCGGCCAACCTTTGAGTATGACGCGCGGTACGGAGCCACGTCTGGTCCGTGGACGACCAACACATTTGTCGAAGAGTCGTATCGCGAGTTGGCGGCTCGCGTCGTGAAACCACAGCAGGCGATTCCCCGGAAGAAGTAGCGAAGCGGTGTAAGATTCTGATCACCCTTGTGCAGTCCCGGAGGTTGTCAGCGTGCCCGAGTTTGATTCCGAAAGCGTTCTTCGCCATCCCCTGACCCCCGAGCGCGAAGGACTTCCGCCGAGCTATCGGATGCGCGCCGATGCCCACTACGTGGATCAGCTCACGTCGCGTTCGCCGGACGTGCCGGTGCGACTGGTGGCTGTGGAGGAGATCGACGAACCAGAGGCTGAGTCGCCTGCCGACGCCGCCGATCTGCGACCCCTCGTGCAGTCGATTGCCGAGCACGGGGTCGTTCAGCCGCTGCTCGTCGTGAGGGACGGCAGCCGGTATCGTCTCATTGCCGGGCGGAACCGGCTGGCTGCTGCCCGTGTCGCGTCCTTGACCCGCGTGCCCTGCCTGGTTCACCAGGTTGACGAGGTGCAGGCCGATGTGTTGGCTCGGGCCACCCAGGTGCGAGCGGCGGCTCCAAGGATTGCCGCGCCGGTTGCCGCTCCGGTCGCAACGGCCAGCAATCGATCGCACGCCGACACGGTTGTGCACGTCGCGGAAGCGGTCGCGGCCATCAGGGCAGCCGCGGCCATGCTCGCTGGCGACATCTCGCCGATGACTCGCCGCGTTGCGCTCGACCTGGTGAGGGCGGAAGCGTGGCGTGCATCCTGGCAGCTTCGTACGGCGGCGATCCTCGAAGGCATACACGAGTGGCGATTCAAGTCGCTCCCCCTCGGATACCTCGTAAGGCAGGCGTGCGAAGGGTTTTCCTCCGAGTCCAGGCTGCGCTCTATAGACCTGAAGGTGAACCTCGTAGACGGGGATCCATTGGCTGATCTTGACGAAGGAGCGCTTATCTGCGGCGTTACCGGTGCGGTGATGGCGGTTTCCGGACTCTTGGGTTCCGTTGACGCCTCGCAGCAGGTCACGCTGACCGTGCGGCGATGGCCTGGTGAAGCGTTGGCAGTCGAGATCGCACAGGACGTCGTATCACCTGCCGCGGGCGTGGCCGACCGCTTCTTCGACAGGACATGGTCCGACCGGCCAGGCGGCTGGAACGCGACGATCGGCGCCGCTGTTGCCCAGGCGGTTGCGGAACATCACGGCGGCGAGGCGGCCTTTCTGACAGACAGCCGTGGCAGCACGGTGCGCCTGACCCTTCACTCGACAAGTCCAACCAGACAATAGGCACGCCAGACTTCGCCGACGGCTCGCTCTCGCCCCAACGACCGAGGGACCGCGAAAAATTCCGCTGCGCCAGTGAAAGCCTCCGCGTGTTTGAGCTGGTGCGGTGCCGGCCATCACACCGAATCCATCGATTTACTCCAAGAGATGCAACCTCGCGTTCTATTACCCGCGTTGGTCCAGGTTTTGAAACGGACTCGATCCGACATGCGGTGACGGTCGAATCCGCCCCGCACCAGACGAGGGGGATGAGGGCAGATGCGAACAACAGCGATTGGAATTGCGTTTGGAGCCACTCTGGCCGTGGCAGGCTGCTCGGCACCGGCGCCTCAGCCCACGGTGGAGACAACCGCGCCAGCACCGGCGCCGGCGGCGCCGTCGTATAAGCCGGTGGTCAGCCTCAACGACCTCATGGTGAACGTGGTGGATTCCCACAGTCACGAGATTTGGGACGCCGAAGACAAGGGACCAGTGACGAAAGCTGATTGGGAGCGGCTCGAGCACGCGGCCGTCGTGCTGGCCACCTCCGGTGGTCTAACCGCCGTGAGCGGCAACGGCCCGAATGATCAGCGGTGGACCGGGCAGGCCGACTGGGTGAAGCATTCCGAGGCGTTGTCCACGGCCGGGCTTGCGACAATCCAGGCGGTGCGCGGGCAAGACGTGGCGGCGCTCAGGAAGGCCGGCGACGCACTCGTGCTGACCTGCATCGACTGCCACCGCGAGTACAAGCTGGAGGTGCCGAAGGTCTGGTCGGACCATGAGAAGGTCCACTGAGGATTGACCGTCACCGGATGATTGTCGAGTCCTCGTCCTCGGAGACGTCGGCAAGCTGTATCCGGAGATTTCCCGCGTTGGTCGCATTGAGGTACGCGGTGGCCAACGTAATCACTCCGGTGCGCACGAGCTTCTCGAGCTCGCCGTCGAAGTGCTGCATGCCGTCCAGCTCGCCGTCGCGCATCGCGTCGAGCAGGGACCGCCCCTCGCTGTCTCCCTTTTCGAGGTACTCGCGCGTACGCATGGTTGACTTCAGCACTTCGACGATGGCGAGACGGCCTCCCGCCTTCTTGGGGATCAGGCGTTGCGAGATGAAATAGCGGAATGACGCGGCCAGGCGGGTGCGCACCGCCTGCTGATCGCCCGCCTCGAACGCGCCGACGATGCGTTCCACCGTTGTCGAGGCGTCAATCGTGTGCAGTGTCGAAAAGACCAGGTGGCCTGTCTCCGCCGCGGTCAACGCGATCTCGATCGTTTCGCGGTCGCGCATCTCGCCGACCAGGATGACCTTCGGGGCCTGTCGCAGTGCCGCCCTGAGGGCAAGCGCGAAGGTCGGCGTGTCGGTGTGGACTTCGCGCTGGTGTACCGTGGCCTTCTTGTGCCGGTGCAGGAACTCGATTGGATCCTCGATGGTGAGCACGTGCTCGGCGCGAGTCTCATTGATCATGTCGATGAGCGCCGCGAGCGTGGACGACTTTCCCGAGCCCGTGGGACCCGTGACGAGCACGATGCCGTTCTTGATCGAGGCTGCTTCGGAGATGGCCGGGGGAAGATTCAGATCCGCGAGCGTCGGGATGCTCGATGCAATGACACGCATCACGACCGCGTAGCTTCCTCGCTGGCGGAATATGTTGACGCGGAACCGGGACTGCTCGGGCAGCGAGTACGAGAGATCGCAGGCGCCTTGTTCCTGGAGCGTCCTGAGCACCTGCTCCTTTCCGGCGATCAGGTCGTGGGCGACGCGAGCCGTGTCTTCCGGCCGCAGGATGGGAATGTCGGGAATAGCCACGGATGCGAGCTTGCCGTGCCGTTCGACCTGTGGCGGTCGGCCCGGAGAAAAAATCAGGTCGCTGATCCCTGCGCCGGAATCGAGCATCGCTGAAATCAACGCGGGCGTGGCGAGCAGCGCCGCGTCGTTGACACGCGAACCAAAGAGCAACTCGTTCAGCGCCGAGGCCGTGGTGTTCGCCGGATTACTGGTAGTCATGTCCTTGCAGGATACGGTCCCGCGTGACATCCTGCAACCCGTCGAGCGTGGCCACGTGAATCTGATCCTGCTCGAGCCGCACGAAGTGGGCGGGACCGGTGCCGTCAGCCTGTCGGGCGCGCGCGCCGCGCACCTGCTGCGCGTCCTCAAGGTCACCCCCGGACAGACCGTTCGTGTCGGCGTCCTCGATGGCCCGCACGGCACGGGAACGGTGACCTCCACCGCGCCGTCCACGGCCGGCGGGACCGTCGAACTGCACTGCGCGTTCGACAGCGCGGCTCCGCCAAGGCCGAGGGTCGATCTGCTCCTGGCGCTTCCGCGGCCGAAAGTCCTGCGGCGCCTCTGGGCCCAGCTGGCGGCGCTCGGCGTCGGGCAGATCATCCTGACCAATGCCGCGCGTGTGGAACGCAATTATTTCGACACGCACGTGCTCGCGCCCGAGTGCTACCGGCCGCTCTTGATTGAAGGGCTGCAGCAGGCGCGCGATACGTGGCTGCCGCGCGTCTCGATACACCGGCAGTTCAAGGTACTGATTGAAGATGCCTTGGACGGTCTGTTCGGCGATGGGCTTCGCCTCGTGGCGGATGCCGCCGCGACATGTCAGGTGAGCGCAGCCGTGCGTCAGGGCCGAGGGGCTGGTGCCGAGCCGGGCGCCGAGCGGGACGCGCGTGCCCTGATTGCCATCGGGCCCGAGGGCGGATGGAACGATTTCGAGTTGGCCCTGCTCGAGGCGCACGGTTTTCAGGCGGTCGGCATGGGTGCGCGGACGTTGCGCACCGACACCGCGTGCATCGCGCTCACCGCACTCGTGCACGACTCCATGGAATCGGGCTAACATTCCTCGTCCACCACCCCCCTTTAGTCCCATGGTCGTGCAGAAGTTCGGCGGGACGTCGGTCGCCGATCCCGAAGCCATCCGACGCCTGATCGAGATCGTCCGCTCCGCGCGCGCGCGTGACGGGCGTGGCCCGGCCGTCGTCGTGTCGGCGATGAGCAAGGTCACCGACGCGCTGCTGGGGTTGGCCGCCGCGGCGGGTGAGTCCAGACTGGACGAAGCGCTGGCCGGCGTGGAGACGCTGCGGGCGCGGCACATGGCCGCGGCGCACGCGCTTGCGCCAGCGGAGGCGGCGGGCGCGCTCGGCTCGAGTATCGATGCCGAGCTTGACGGGCTTGCGGCGGTGGTCAGGGCGCTCGCCGTCCTGCGGGAAGTGTCGCCGCGCACGCTCGATGTCGTCGCCGCGATGGGCGAGTTGCTCAGTTCGCGGCTTGTGGCTGCCGCGCTCCTGCACGCGGGGGTGCCGGCCGAGTGGGTCGATGCGCGCAAGGCTATCGTGACGGACGCGGCCCATACGTCGGCGCGGCCGCTCGACGCGGAGACCGACGCCGCGCTCCGCGCCACGGTCGGTGCAAGTATTGCCGCCGGGCGTGTACCGGTTGTCGGCGGCTTTGTCGGCGCCACGCGCGACGGACACACGACCACCCTCGGACGCGGCGGGTCCGACTACTCGGCCGCGCTCGTTGGCGCGGGGATCGACGCCCGTGAGATCCAGATCTGGACCGATGTGGACGGGATGCTCACCGCCGATCCGCGGGTCGTGGACTCGCCGAAGCTGGTGCCGGAGCTCTCGTTCGATGAAGCGGCGGAGCTCGCCTACTTTGGCGCCAAGGTGCTGCATCCCAGCACGATCGTGCCGGCCGTCGAGCGCAACATCCCGGTGAGAATTCTCAACTCGTGGAAGCCTGATGGCACCGGCACGATCATCACGGCGAAGGCCTCGGCCACCGGGGCGCTGCTGGCGGGGTTGGCGTGCAAGCCCGACGTCACGGTCGTGGACATCACCTCGAGCCGCATGCTGATGGCGTTCGGCTTTCTCCGGCAGGTCTTCGAGGTGTTCGAGCGGTTCCGCACGGCCGTGGACGTGGTCACGACGTCGGAAGTGAGCGTGTCGGTGACCGTGGACGATCGCCGGAACCTCGTCGCGATTGTCGAAGCGCTTTCAGGGTTTGCCATGGTGTCGATCGAGCCGGAGATGGCGCTGCTCTGTGCCGTCGGCGACCGGCTTCGAAGCGAGCCGGCCATCGCCGCACGGGTCGTGGGGGTGTTCGAGGAGGTGCCGCTGCGGATGATCTCGCAGGCGGCGTCGCGTCGGAACATCACGGTGATCCTGCGGCAAGCCGATCTTCCGCATGCCATGCATCGCCTTCACCAGGAGTTCTTCACATGAAGCTGCTCATTGTCGGTTACGGCAGGATGGGCCGGCTCGTCGAGGAGCTGGCCGTGGCGCAGGGGCATCAGGTGACAGGCCGGATCGACGTCGATGCCGGGGACTGGTCCGTGCCCGCTGACGTGGCGATTGACTTCTCGACCGCCGAGGCGCTGGCGCGCAACTTTCCGCGCTACCTGGAGCGGGCGCTGCCCGTGGTCATCGGCACCACCGGTTGGGCGGAGAGGGCGGCCGACTACCAGGCGACGGCCGGCCGGGCCGGCATTGGCGTGGTGGCGTCGGCGAACTTCTCGGTCGGGGTGAATCTGTTTCAGATGATCGTGGCGGAGGCGGCCCGCCTGATGGAGGCTCATCCGCAGTTCGGGAGTTGGATCCACGAGGCGCACCATGCAGCCAAGCGCGATGCTCCCTCGGGGACGGCGCTCTTGTTGCGTGACGCGATGACGGCCGCCGGGTTCACCCGCCCGATAGACGTCTCGTCCACGCGCGCCGGCGCGATTCCCGGCATTCACACGATCGGTTTCGATGCCGCCTCGGATACGATCGAGCTGACGCACACGGCACGCGATCGGCGCGGCTTCGCCGGCGGGGCTTTGCTGGCGGCGGACTGGGTTCGCGGCAGGCGCGGCTGGTTCACAATGGCAGATGTGCTTCGCACGTCTTGAGCCTTGCGCCTTGAAGAGGAACTTGTAATGCGCACCCCATTTACCGGAGTCGGCACGGCGCTCGTGACGCCGTTCAGGGCCGACGGCTCCGTGGACGAGGCCGCCGTGCGGCGTCTCGCGAGGCGCCAGATTGAATCGGGCGTCCATTTCGTGTCGCCCTGCGGCACCACCGGAGAGGCACCGACACTGAGCAGCCGTGAAAAGCTGCGCGTGGCCGAGCTCGTCGTGGACGAGGTGGCGGGTCGCGTGCCCGTGCTTGCCGGCGCGGGCGGCTACGACACGCGCGAGGTCATTGCGTTCGTGCGGGATCTTCAAAAGGTCGGCGTGTCCGGTCTCCTGTCCGTGACCCCGTACTACAACAAACCGACGCAAGAAGGTCTCTATCAGCACTACGCGGCGATTGCGGGCAGCACGGCGCTCCCCATCGTGCTCTACAACGTCCCCGGGCGGACGGGCGTGAATATCGAGGTGGCCACCGTGGCGCGCCTCGCCAGGATTCCCAACATCGTCGGCACCAAGGAAGCGTCGGCGAACGTGATCCAGATGTGTGAGATCTACGCCAGCGTGCCGGAGGACTTTCTTCTGCTGAGCGGCGACGATCCGCTGACGGTGGCGGTGATGGCGATTGGCGGCCGCGGCGTGATCTCGGTGGCGTCCAACGCGGCGCCCGCGGAGATGGTGCAGATCGTGGAGCTTGCGGAGAAGGGCGACTTCGCCGGCGCGCGAAAGCTCCACGCGTGGCTGTTGCCGTTCATCCAGGTGAACTTCGTCGAGTCGAATCCGATTCCCGTGAAGGCGGCGATGGCGGCGATGGGGCTGCTCGAGGAAGTCTACAGGCTGCCGCTCGTGGCGCCGGGCCCGCAGGCGCGCGACCGGATCATGCAGGTGCTGCAGAGCCTGAAGATGCTCGGAGCCGCAGCTCGCGCGTGACCGTTGCGCTGGACCCGGTCAGCCTCACGCGCAGCCTCGTCGACATCGACTCGACCACCGGGCGTGAAGGCGAGGCGGCGGCATGGCTGGCGCGGTTCCTTCGCGACCGCGGCTATCAGGTCACCGAGCAGCCGGTCACCGACGGCCGCTTCAACGTCTACGCGCGGCTGGATGCCGATCCCCGGATCGTGTATTCGACGCACATCGACTGCGTGCCGCCGTTCTTCCCGAGCCGGGAAGAGCGCGGGCTGGTCTTCGGCCGCGGCTCGTGCGACGCCAAGGGAATCCTCGCCGCGCAGGTGGCGGCGGTGGAGCGGCTGCGGTCCACTGGCGAACAGCGCATCGCGCTGCTCGTGGTGGCCGGGGAAGAACGGGGGAGCGACGGCGCGCGCGCGGCCAACGAGCAGGCGCCTGCCGGCGTACGGTTTCTCATCAACGGGGAGCCGACCGAGAACCGGCTGGGTACCGCCACCCGCGGCGTCCTGCGTGTGCGGCTGCGGGCCAGCGGTCGCGCGGCCCACTCTTCGTTTCCGGAGCTCGGCGACTCGGCTATCGACAAGCTGCTCGACGCGCTGATGGTCGTCCGCGGCGTCGAGCTCCCCGAGGACCCCCTGCTTGGCCGCACGCACTACACCGTGGGGCTCATCGAAGGCGGCGTGGCGCCCAACGTCATCTCGCCGCACGCGTCGGCCGAGCTGATGTTTCGCACGGTCGGGGAAGGCGCCGCGGTTCGATCGGCGCTCGCGGTCGTCGAAGCGCTGGTCGCCGTTGAACAGGTGCTCGACATTCCAGCCGTTCGCATGCAGACCCTGCCCGGCTTTGAAACCGCGGTATTTCCCTATACGACGGACGTGCCCCTGCTGACCCGGTGGGGCGTCCCGCTTCTCCTGGGCCCCGGATCGATCAACGTCGCCCATACCGACGAGGAGCACGTCGCGATTGACGATCTCGAGCATGCCGTGGCGCTCTATACCTCGATGGCGAAGCAACTCCTGCAGTAACATTGCCGGAGTGGTGGGTCGCGCCGCGACCCGGACCCTGTGCAACTTCAGCCTGCGAACCGCGTCAGGGCCGGAAGGCAGCAGCGCTAAGTAGACCCTGGGGTGTACGCAGGTGCACCGGGTCGCGGTGGGACCCATCACACAATTCACCAATCAGAATTCAACATTGAGTTATCAGGTTCTGGCGCGCAGGTGGCGGCCCCAGCGGTTCGACGAAGTCGTCGGGCAGGAGGCGGTGACGCGCACGCTGCGCAACGCCATTTCGAGTGGCCGGATCGCGCAGTCGTTCATCTTCGCCGGCTCCAGGGGCTGTGGCAAGACGACCACCGCGCGCATTCTGGCGCGGGCGCTCAACTGCGAGCGGGGACCGGCCGACGAGCCGTGCGGTACGTGCGACGCCTGCGTCGAAATCGCCGAAGGGCGGGACATCGACGTCCTCGAGATTGACGCCGCCAGCAACACCAGCATCGACGATGTCCGCGAGGTGATCATCTCGGGGCTGTCGATTGTGCCGGTGCGCAACCGCTACAAGGTGTTCATCATCGACGAGGTCCACCGCCTCTCCCGCAATGCGTTCGACGCGCTGTTGAAATCGGTCGAGGAGCCGCCGGCGCACATCGTGTTCATGATGGCGACGACCGAGCTCGACAAGATTCCCGACACGATTCTCTCGCGCTCGCAGGTCTTCGAGTTCAAGTCGATCTCCTCCACGAACATCGCCAGGCAGCTCAGGAAGATGGCGACGGCCGACGGGCTCGAGGTGTCCGACGCGGCGCTGGCGCTCATCGCCCGCTCGGCCGAGGGCAGCATGCGCGACGCCCAGAGCGCGCTCGATCAGGTGATGGCGTTCGCCGGCACGACGATCTCGGTGGACGATGTGTCCACGGTGCTCGGGATTGTCGGCAGGGACCTGCTCTTCGATCTCATCGAGGCCGTGGTGGCCGAGGATGGCCCGAGCGCGTTCGCGCTGGCTGACGCGGCGGTGCAATCGGGGCACGACCTGAAGCTCGTGTGCCGCGAGCTGTCGCGCGTCGTACGCGATCTCATGATGCTGTCCGTCGATCTGGGGCGTGCCGGCGACGGCGAACTGGCCGAAGGGGAGATCGAGCGGCTCACGGCCCTGTCAGCGCGGTTCTCGCGCGAGGACCTGATGCGCGCCTTCGATCTGCTCGCGAAGGCCGAGTACGACATCCGCACCGCGTCGCAGCCGCGCTATCAGTTCGAGATGGTGCTGTTGCGCTGGATGCACATGCGCAAGCTCGTGCCGCTGGCGGAGCTGATGGAGCAGATGAGTGGCGGCGCGGTACCGGCGAGCCGCACGGTAGCTCCGGCGAAGAGCCCTGCCGCACCGGCAAGAGGTTCGGCGGCACCGACTCCGGGCCGCACAGTCCCGACGAGTGTCTTGGCGGCGGCCTCCGCCAAGGCCACGGTGGACAAACCCACCTCCGCGAAGGCCGCGGGCGAGAAGCCGGCGGGCAGCCTCAAGGACGCGCTGCTCGCCGAGATCAAGCGCGGCAAGCAGTTGCTCTACGAGCTGCACGTGGCGCAGGCCAGCCGGATTGACGTCACCGATGCGCAGGTGACCTTCACGTTTGCCGCGAATCAGACCGTCGCGCGGGATACGCTCGACCAGAACCGCGCATGGATTGAAGCCGCCGCCGAACGGATCGCTGGTCGCCGGATCACGGTGGTGGTCGTCCATGACGCCGGGGCTCGGCCCGCGGACACGCCCCTGCCCCAGGAGAGCCGGAAGGGCGCGGCGCCTCCGGTTGCGCCGACGCGCGACCTGAAGGCCGAGGCGCTGTCTTCGCCCACCGTACAGGCGGTGCTCGATGTCTTCCCGGCCGAGATCCGGGACGTGGAGGAGCTGTGAGCACTTGCTTCCTGATTCCCTAACCAAGCTCGTCGAGCAGTTGCAGAAGCTGCCCGGCATCGGCGCCAAGAGCGCGCAGCGCCTCGCGTTCCACATCCTGAAGACCCCCCGCGAGGACGCCGATCGGCTCTGTGAGTCGATCCGCGACGTCAAGGAGCGCGTGACGTACTGCACGGTGTGCAACAACATCACCGATGCCGATCCCTGTGTGTATTGCGCGAGCCACTCCCGCGATCCTCGGCTGATCTGTGTCGTCGAGGATCCGCAGAACGTGTCGGTGGTCGAGAAGACGCGCGAGTTTCGCGGGGTGTACCACGTGCTGATGGGCGTGCTGTCGCCGCTCCAGGGAGTGGGGCCGGACGACCTGAAGATCGCGGGGCTCCTGCAGCGTGTCGGCGGCGGGAAGGTGGACGAGGTGATCCTGGCCACGAGTCCGACCGTGGAGGGCGAGGCCACGGCGCTCTACTTGGCGCGCCTGCTCAAGCCGCTCGGAGTGCGCGTGACCCGCATCGCCATGGGTATCCCAGTCGGCTCGGATCTCGAGTATGCCGACGAAGTGACGATGACGCGCGCCATGCAAGGGCGAAGCGACTTCTGAGATGCTGCCCGCGTCCTACCAACTGCCCGCGGCGATCGTCCTTCTTGTTGGAGGCCTCATCGCCTGTTTCCTCGGCTACCGCCTCTTCCGCATCGTCCTGGCGATTTTCGGCTTCATCATCGGTGCCCTGGCAGCCAGCTCCATCTTCGGCATGACCGACACCTGGCCGATGCTGGCCGCCGCCGCGGTGGGCGGACTCATTGGCGCCGCGATCCTGTTTCTCGCCTACTTCGTGGGCGTGGCGCTGGTGGGGGCCGGGCTCGGTGCGCTGGTGGCCAACGTGGCTTTCTCGGCCGGCGAGCGCGCCCCAGGCGTGCTCGCGGTCGTGCTGCTCTCAATTCTTGGCGCGGCGTTCGCGATGTACCTGCAGCGCTACTTCATCATCGTCGGCACCGCGTTCGGCGGTGCGTGGACGCTGATTGTCGGCGCGATGGCGCTGGTGGGCGATCGCCGCGCGCTGGCGGCCGCGGCGAGCGGCGATGTCTGGGTTGCCTATCCGCTCAATCCCGCGCCCGGTCAGCGGTGGGTGCCAATCGCGTGGATTGTCCTCGGCCTTATCGGCGCCGGTGTGCAGCTTGGCTACACGGGCGGCGACAGGGGACGGGTTGTCAGAAGGCGGAGAAGGAAGAAAAAGCCGGCGAATTAGGCCGGCGAATTAGGCCGGCGGATTAGGTAGGGGCGGACCTTCAGGTCCGCCTATTTCTCGTCCTCGCCCTCGCCCAAGAGATGCGGGACGCCCGTGCCGAGCGAGGGCGACAGGAGCCCCGTCTTCACGTAGGTGAGCAGCTTCTCCCGCGTGTCCGCGATGTCGAGGTTCCGCATCGTGAGCTGGCCGATGCGGTCCTGCGGCGTGAAGAACGACTCGCCCTTCTCCATCGTCAGCCGCTCGGGCTTGTAGGTGAGGTTCGGGCTCGTGGTGTCGAGGATGGAGTAGTCGTTGCCGCGCCGCAGCTCCACCGTTACCTCGCCGGTGATTGGGCGCGCCACCCAGCGCTGCGCCGTCTCGCGCAGCATCATCGCCTGCGAATCGAACCAGCGCCCCTGGTAGAGCAGCCGGCCGAGGCGGCGGCCGTTGTCGCGGTACTGCTCGATCGTGTCCTCGTTGTGGATGGCCGTGACGAGCCGCTCGTAGGCGATGAAGAGCAGCG
>JAKFXY010000119.1 GCA_021731165.1 Acidobacteriota bacterium
TCACCATCCCGCTGCTGATTGGCGGCGCGACGACCAGCAAGCAGCACACCGCCGTGAAGATTGCCCAGGAGTTCAGCCAGCCGGTCGTGCACGTCGTGGACGCCTCACGCGCGGCTGACGTGGTCTCACATCTGCTCAGCCCGGTCCAGAAGGCCGCTTTCGACGCGGCGAACCGTACTGACCAGGAGCATATTCGCGTACAGCACGCGGCGCTGAAGCACCGGCCGATGCTCCCCTGGAGCGCGGCACAGGCCAACCGGCCGCGCCTTCAATGGACGGCCGATGTCATCGCGACCCCGTCCTTCACTGGAACCCGCGAGATCGACGTCAGTGTCGAGGAACTCGTCCCGTTCATCGACTGGACGCTCTTCTTCGCCGCATGGGAGCTCAAAGGGCGCTTCCCCGCCATCCTCGAGCACCCGAAGCACGGCGCGGCGGCGCGCGAGCTGTACGAGGAAGCTCGGACGTTGCTCGACCACATCGCCAGCGAGAGGCTGATTACGCCGCGTGGCGTGTATGGCTTCTGGAAGGCGAACTCGGAGAACGAGGATATCGTCGTCCATGCTCAGGGGGTTCACCATGGCGAGCTGCGTTTCAACATGCTGCGTCAGCAGGAAGAGAACCCCGACGGCAAGCCGAACCGGTCACTGGCCGACTACGTCGCGCCGCTCGACAGCGGACTCACCGACTACATCGGTGCCTTTGCCGTGACGGCCGGCACGGGCGTGGACGCCCTTGTCGCCGAGTACGAGCGCGATCACGACGATTACCACGCGATCATGGTCAAGGCGCTGGCGGATCGGCTCGCCGAAGCGTTCGCCGAGTACCTCCACGCACGGGCGCGGCAGGACTGGGGCTACGGTCGCGGCGAGACGCTGTCAGTCGAGGACCTCGTGGCGGAGAAGTATCGGGGAATCCGGCCCGCATTCGGGTATCCCGCCTGCCCCGATCACAGCGAGAAGACGAAGCTGTTCCGCCTGATGGGCGCTGAACAGGCGGGCGTGCATCTGACGGAAACGTTCGCGATGCTGCCGGCTTCATCGGTCAGTGGTCTCTACCTCGCCCACCCGCAGTCGGCCTACTTCACGATCGGGCGCATCGACCGCGACCAGCTGGAGGACTATGCCCGACGCAAAGGAGCACCGGTGAGCGAACTCGAACGATGGCTGTCCCCGGTTCTCGCCTACGAACCGGCGCTCCCGTCTGTGTAAGGCCAGGCAGGCCAGCCCTTCGTTCCACGGCGAACGCGAGCGAAACATCGAGACTGCCGGGCCGCCGCGACGCCGGCGCACGCTATAATCCGACGTCGCCCCGCGATTCCTGACACCAGTAAAGGCACACCTGCGTTGGAGTATCTGATCAGGCAATACCCACTCGAGACCGGCGCCCTCGAGATCCAGTACATCGAGGAATACTTCGGTGAGTTTCCACGGAAGAAGACCGCGCGGGAGATCGTGAAGCGGCTCCAGGATCGCGAGTTCCTCATCCTGATCGCCGAAGCACCGCTGCCCGATGATCCGGGGATGATTGCCCCTGTGTCGTTCAAGGTGGTCCACGAGCTCAAGGCGCACGAGAACGAGCCGAAGCTCGTGGACTTGGTGGCGCGCCTGAGCGGCTCGATCCGATTTGACGATGGCCGGAAGGTGCTCTACAGCTGGATTGGCGGCACAAGACGAGACTGGCGCGGCCAAGGCCACTTCCGCGCATTGACCGAGGAAACGGAAGCGTGGGCCCACACTTCCGGCTTCCACGAGGTCGTGGTCAAGACCAAGAACCGCTTCTACGACATGCGCGGTACGCTGGACCAGCTCGAGTTCGACGTGATCAAGTACGAGGTCAACGCCGCGGATAATCGCGAATCGAAGGTCTATCTCAGTAAGCGGTTGACGTCAGACGTCCTGCGCTCCCACACGAGCACCCGCACCATCGTCCACGTGGGGTGACCGAGGCGCCGGATGGCGCCTACGCCGTCACGAGGACGATCTTGCCAATGTGCTCGCTCGACTCCATCAGACGATGGGCTTCCGACGCCTGGGTCAGCGGGAACGTCTTGAATACCACCGGCCGGACACGACCCTGCTCGATGAGCGGCCACACCTCCGCGCGCAACGCCGCCGCGATGGCGCCTTTCTCCTTCACGCTTCTTGGTCGCAGCGTGGAACCGGTGATGGTCAACCGGCGACCCAGAACCATCCGAAAGTCAATCGGCGCTGCGTTGCCTCCCATCAAGCCAATCTGCACCAGCCGGCCATCCATCGCCAGGGCCGCGAGATTGCGTGCCACGTAGTCACCGCCGACGATGTCAAGAATCAGATCGACGCCGCGGCCACCGGTGGCGTTCATCACGACCTCCACGAAATCCTCGTCGCGGTAGTTGATCGCGCGCTTGGCGCCGAGCTTTTCGCAGGCGGCGCACTTCTCAGGGGAACCGGCGGTGGCGAACACCCGGACTCCGCGTGCCGCGGCGAGCTGGATCGCCGTCGTCCCGATTCCGCTCGTTCCGCCGTGGACGAGGACGCTCTCTCCGGCCCGCAGGCGGCCGCGCTCGAACACGTTGCTCCAGACCGTGAAGAATGTCTCGGGAATCGCAGCGGCACACACCTCGTCCACGCCGCGTGGAATGGGCAGACACTGCACGGCCGGCGCCACGCAGAGCGCCGCATAGCCTCCACCCGCCACGAGCGCGCAGACTCGGTCGCCCACTGCCCAGTTGTCGACGCCGAGACCGAGCGCGGCCACCGTGCCTGCCACCTCCAACCCCGGAAGATCGCTGGCGCCCGGAGGCGCCGGGTAGCGGCCGCGCCGCTGCATCACATCGGGGCGGTTGACGCCGGCCGCGGCAACCCTGATGAGCACTTCCCCTGGTCCGGGCGCGGGATCCGGACGTTCGACCGGGGTCAGCACCTCGGGCCCACCCGACGACGAGATTTCTATCGCGAGCATGTCAAGCCGCCTCCTGGGAACTGGGATCTGGTCATCTCGATCCGGAATCCTCCGTCAGCCCTGAAGGCAGCCGCGGTGACGCGAGCAGCTTCTCGAACTCATCCCAACGCCGGCCGGGGTTCCCGGCAGCCCTTGATTCGACATAGGCGGCCACTCTGTCTTTACCGAGGTTGTAGTTGATCACGTAGCTCCGGTACTGATCGATGAACCGCACGCGCTGTTCCGCGCGGGCCGGCGTGTAGAGCCCGTACTGCTCCAGCCATGCGGCCGCGGCCCTCGCGTCGATCGTGCCGTTGATGTACCTGCGCGCCGCCTCATTGCCCGCGTATGACAGGCGGTCGACGAGTGCAAGCACCTTGTAGTACTGCCCCGCGCCGGACGGCTCGAGGCCTGCTGTAGGGAACAGTACGGTCCGCTCGAACTCCAGACGCTCGGCCGGCGGAAACGCTACCTCGATGCCGTAGTTCGCGCTCCCCTCGGCAATCAACGATTGCGGCGAGAAGAGCGGGTACACCGAGAACTCCATCCATTGACGGTCGCGCACGAGGTTCTTCTCGAGCAGCACGTTGTAGACATGATGCCCTGGGTACCCTTCGTGGCAGGCAAGGTCCACGGCCCGATCGATGTGGATTGGCAGGTCCGTATTGACCTGGATGAGGCTGCGGTAGCCGCCCTGGTACCAGTTGTACCCGCTCCAGCTCTTGTTGGTCACGTACTCCACAGTGAAGCTCTCCTCGCGCGGGAGCTGGATGTGCTCGAGTGTACGGCTGCGACAACCCTCGATCGCGGCCTTGAACGTCTCGTCGAGCCGATCGCGGGGAATGACATAGCGGCTCCGGAACGCGTCGAAGCGCTCGATGAGCGAGCCGGACCCTGGCAGACTCCCGTCGAGTGCCTCCAGCACCGTCTCGAATTCCGCTTCGGTGTGGGTCGGCGCCACGGCGTCATAGAGCGCCTTCGACTCCTCGTCGAAGCTGAGCTTCCCGCCCGTCTTCATACGCACGCGTGCGCGAAGCGCCTCGAGTTGCCGCGTGAGGTACTGATGCCTGAGCCTGGCCATCTCGTCCTCCCGGACGCCTGGCACGGAGCTCGCCAGCCGGCGCAGCAGTCCCGCCGCTTCCAGATCGATGTCCTGGAGCGACAGTTTGTCGGCCTCCGCCTGCGTCCGCCACGCCGGAGGTCCGTAGTACGCGTCCACGTAGTCGGCATCATGCACGCCGAGCGCGAGCACGACGCGGACGTAGTCCTCTCCAAGCCTGTTCATGGTTGTCGCCTGCGCCAGCAACATGCCGGACGCGCCCGCCACGATCGCGCCGGCTGTTGACCACGCTCTTCGCCTCGTCATCGATACCTCTCCCGAATCGTGGGGACGAGGTACTCCTCGAACGCGCGGGCGAAGTCGTGAAGAGGCGCGAAGCCCCAATCGCCGCGCGCCGCGCCGTCGTCCACGCTCACCGGCCAGGAGTCGACGATGGCCTGCCGTTTGACATCGACGCGCCAGGAGACCTTCGCCCCTGGAAACGCGGTCGTCGCCACCTTGCAGATCTCTTCGGCCGTCGGATTGAACGCGGCCAGGTTATACGCCGTCCTCGTGAGCCGCTCGCATGGCGCCTCAGCCAGGCGCAGCAACGCCTCGATTGCGTCCGGCATGGTCATGAACGGGATCCGAGTATCCGGACGGACAAAGCAGGCGTACGGCTCTCCGCGCGCGGCGGCGTGCATCATCTCGGACGCATAGTCGGAGGTACCGCCAGAGGGAACCGTGACAGCCGATATCAATCCGGGAAACCGCAGACAGCGGAAGTCCACGCGCCGGGTTGTGTCGGCCGCGAGCTGCTTATAGTGCCGCGCGTAGTATCGCCCCACGTGCTCACAGTACAGCTTGTTGCACCCGTACATCGTGCGCGGCGTGTTCCACTCATCTTCGTGCACACTCCCGGCACGCAACTTGGTGGCGAGATCGGGCAGGCCGTAGGCGGCAATCGACGAGGGGTACATGAACACCACCCGGCGTCCGTGCGACTCGCCCTCGTGCTGAGCGAACTCGAGCAGCCGGAGCGTCCCTTCGACATTGACCTCGTGCGCGGTGATGGGCGTGAACTCGGATCGGGTAGACAGTAGCGCCGCCAGATGGAATATGAGATCCACCTCGAACTCGGCGAGCACACGCTCGAGAATCCACTTGTCAGTGATGGAACCCGTGAACTCCCGACGAACACTTCTGGCCAGGGCCGGTTCGAGCGGGGCGATGTCGATGGTGACGATGGGCCGGCCGATGCCGGCGAGCCTGGCGATCAGTCCGTGACCGATCTCCCCGCCGGCACCCGTGATGAGGATGACTGGCGTACGCACGGGATCATTCTAGTGGGTAGTGGGTAGTGGATGGTGGGTAGAAAGCGTCAGCGACGCCTGCTCGCCATCGATGGCACGATCGTCCGGCTCTCAGTGGATCACCTCGCGTACACAGCGCGGGCCCTCGTGTCGGAGGATACGCGTCGTGCAATCGCACACGACCCCGATTGACGATTGCCCTAAGTCCGGTGCAGGTCCGCCTGCCAGTTCGTCACCGCCCGCTTGATCTGATCCGGTGTCAGCTTCTCAGTCAGCACGCGATCGATCAGCCCTGGCAACTCCTCGTCGGACCCGAACCGGAGCGCGACCAGCTGCGGCGTGGACAGTCTCCCGAAGTCCCCCGCGCGCCCGAGACGGTCCAGTCGTAGCTGCATTTCGAGTCTGATAATCCGATCCTGCAACCCCACGGTATACCAGCGGCTGATTACGACCAGTACGATCACAGAGAACGCCACGCACACGAGACCGACGTTCTGCAGCGTCGGTGCCGCGAACGCGCCATACGCGAGGAGGACGAGCGCGATGAAACCGAAAAGGCCGGCGACACCAGTTGGCTTCGGCGTGTGTGCGTGCTTTGCGTAGCTTTGGGTCGTGGTCTTGGGCATCGGGCCTCCGTAATTGGTCTTCGAATACCGGAAAGCACAGAAACGACCGAGCACGCCGTGCCGACCTTGCCCCCTCCTTGCGAAAGCGCAATCTCTGAAACGCCCGCCCGCAGAAGCAGCGCGCAGATTCTGATGCAGCACCGGGCGGCAGCAGCGGCCAGCGGGAGGATCCGCCATTATCTATCGGGGATGTAGCGACCGTACCCCGCACGCACTCGCTTTTCTCGGTTGCCACAGACGACAGCGTGAACAGCGAATCAGATTGCTGCGTTGGAGGCGCGTCATCTTCCAAGCCGAATCACGCCACCCACGGCAACGCGCGGAAATATCGAGTTACCCTCGCCGGGCTCGAACAAGCTCGAGTTGGGGATGGCAACTTGCAAGTCCGTCTGGGCTCGGATCCCAAAACGCGGCGTGACCATCACGGTCACGCCCCCACCTGGCTGAAACGCGAAGTAATTCACCGTGTACCCCTGTCGATATCGACGGCCGAGACCGCAGCAGTAGTCGACGTAGTAGTCCCCTGCCGTGGAGTGCAGACCGCCAGCAAGGACCTGCCAGAATGGAGAAACCCGAACAGTGGGGTGCCAGGCGAACCGAACACCGCCGAGGCCAGCCAAGTCGCGATAGTCGGGATCGCAGCCCGAGCAGTCCCTACCGTAGGACCCATCGAACTCACCCACCAAGCTCCACCGTCGTGTCATCTGTGCGCTCAACTGAACGTTCCCGCCGTGCATGGACCCGCTGACATTCAGATACCCCACCGACAGGTCGGTCTGCCGAGCGTCCTGCGCAGACGCCGGCGAAATAGCGACCGTGAGCCCTGTCGTCATCATCGCTCCCATTGTGAGATACCGCCGGAACCGTTGCCCGCTAAGCCATCGCCGGTTGAAATTGATCATGGTTGCCTTCTCCTCACCCTGTAATGCGCGAGAGGAGTCGAAACCGGCTCACGCGTCTTACTCCACCCCTTCGACGCGTCAAGTAAAGTGACTGAGTAGTACTAGGAATCGCCGTCCAGGAGATCGCCCAGCCCACCCAGAATCGATCCTTGCTCGCGTCGGCTCCCACCGGCCGCCGGAGCGGCCTTGTAGATGCGATCGGCCATTCGGCTCAACGGCAGGGACTGGAGCCACACACGTCCGGGGCCGGTCAGTGACGCATAGAAGAGGCCTTCCCCACCGAAGAGCGCCGTCTTGATCTTGCCGACGTACTGAATGTCGTAGCTGACCGACGGCTGCAGCGCCACGAGACACCCCGTGTCCACGCGCAGCGTCTGCCCAGCCTGCAGCTCGAGCGGATGGAGAGTGCCACCAGCATGTACGAAGCAGAGGCCGTCGCCTTCGAGCCGCTGCATGATGAAACCCTCTCCGCCGAACAACCCGACGCCGATCTTTCGCTGGAAGGCGATGCCGATCGCCACGCCGCGCGCCGCGCAGAGAAAGGAATCCTTCTGGCAGACCAGTTGGCCGCCCAACTGCGAGAGGTCCATCGCGAGGATCTTGCCCGGGTACGGTGCCGCGAACGCCACCTGCTGCTTGCCGGCGCCCTGGTTCGTGAACACCGTCATGAACAGGCTCTCTCCGGTAACCAACCGTTTGCCAGCGCCAAGCAAGGCCCCCATGACGCCTGAACCCTGCCGGGCGCCGCTGCCGTCCCCGAAGACGGTCTCCATCTGGATGCCGGAGGTCATGTACATCATCGATCCAGCCTCGGCCACCGCGCTCTCGCCAGGGTCGAGCTCGACCTCGACGAACTGCATTTCGCTGCCAACGATCCTGAAGTCGATGTCATGAGCACGACGCCCAGGGAAGACGGGGGGCGCCTGGGGGGCCGACCCGGTGCCCTGTCGGCTGCCGGCCAGGAACACCGCAAGCTCCGGCACGTCCTTGAGAGGCATCCAGTTGGTAAGGCCGGTCCTGAAGACCAGGGTGCTTCCATCAATGGTGCCGTTCCGCAGATTGGTCACCACGTCATCTTGCGTGACCGGACCGACCTGATGGCCGCCGATCGCCATGTACCACTGCTGCATGTCGTCTCCGTCAGGCGGACCTGAAGAGGTCCGCCTCTACGCTGTCGTCCCTGCTGTTAGTCGCCACGCGGACCCGGCAGGGCCCGCGCCATGCGCCGTGTCCCGCGTTACCCCTGATGGCCGAACGCGTCGATCCGGCCGGCGGTGTCTCGCTCCAGAGCCTGGACAACCTGCGGACCGAGGCCGAGCAGGTTCGCCAGTTGCGCAAGGTATATGCGCTCAGCGCCCGAGACCTGTTCGTCGGCACGGAGGATGGTGAAGGCCAGCACGTACAGAGTGGCCTTCTCCGCCCGGTCCGCAACGCCAGCAACGATCTCGGCAAGCGGGCGCGGCGGCCCCAGTTCGCGCAAGAGCAGATCGTTCCCTCCAGCGGCCTTGGCCGCCTGTGCAAGCGCGGCTCGCTCCGTGTCCCCAACTGTGCCGTCCGCGTGCGCTGCGGACACTGCCAGTCGCACCATCCTGATCACGTCGTCACCGACCGCCCCGACGGAAGGCGACGCTGCTGAAGTCCCAGGAATCGGCGGCGGCGCTTGGGACGGCACCGGGCCTGGCGGTGACATCACACCCGCCCGCACGCGCCCCTCGGCAGCCACCCCGCTCGTGCCTGGCGCACCGTCCGAGGTTCCACCCTGACTCAAGGTATCGAAAATCCCCCACGCGATGCCAGCAACCGTCACCAACGTGCCGGCGTTCGTCAATGGACCACGCCCCCCTCGGCCGCGCGTCAAGAACCGCAGCGCATTCCGCGAGCGCTTGCGCCGGCCGCCAAGCAGGCCCCCGAGTACCGGGCCCACGATGCCGCCGAGAAGGTCGAGATTCATATCGCGGTCCCCACGCGCGCCGGTGCGACGACGGTCTTTTCCGGTTCTGGCGTGAAATCCTCACCCGGGTTGATGAATCGATCCGCTTCGAACTTGTACTGCTTGTCGTAGAGCTGGCGGTATCGACCGTTCAGGGCCAGCAGCTCCGCATGCGACCCCCGTTCCACGATCTCCCCTGCCTCGAGCACGAGGATCTGATCCGCGCTGCGGATCGTCGAGAGACGATGAGCGATGACGAACGTCGTCCGGCCGGACCGAAGCCGCCGCAGGCCGTCCTGAATCATCTGCTCGCTCTCGCTGTCGAGGCTCGACGTCGCCTCGTCGAGGATGAGGATCCGCGGGTTCGCGAGAATGGCGCGGGCAATGGACACGCGCTGTCGCTGCCCGCCCGACAACTTGATTCCCCGTTCGCCAACGATGGTGTCGTAGCCTTCGGGGAACTGCCTGATGAACTCGTCGCAATGGGCAATGCGGCAGGCGTCCATGAGTTCCTCGAGCGAAGCGCCAGGACTGGCGTATCCGACGTTGGCCGCGATCGTCCCGTCGAACAGGAAGTTCTCCTGCAACACCGACGCAAGCTGCTCGCGGTAGTCGACGAGCCGAACGTCCGCGAGGTCGTGGCCATCCACCAGGACGCGACCCCGTGTCGGCCTGTTGAACGCCATCACGAGGCTAATCAATGTGCTCTTGCCTGATCCGCTCGACCCCACGAGCGCCGTCGTGCTGCCGGCGCGCGCCTGGAATGACACACCGCGGAGCACCTGCTGGCCCACGTTGTACTCGAACCAGACATCCTCGAATCCAACATCGCCGACAAGGGGGCCGAGCGGCGCCCGTCTCGCATCCTCATCGCTCTCCGTCGTCATATCGAGGATTTCGCGGATGCGATCGAGCCCGGCGAACGCCTCTGTAATCTGTGTGCCAATCGAGGCGATCGAGACAAGCGGGGCCGCGACGAGCCCGATGAAGAAGATGTACATGACGAGATCGCCCAGCGTCATCTCGCCGGCGATGATGGCACGTCCTCCCAGCCAGATCATCAGCACGCCGATGATGCCGACAATCACCGTGCTGCCGGCCGTCGTGGCGGAAACGCCGGTCATCGACTTCGCCACATTGCGGAACAGCCGATGCGCCCCCTTCGTGAAGACAATTTCCTCACGCTTCTCGGCTGTGTACGACTTGACCACGCGGATACCGCCAAGCGCCTCGGTGAGGCGGCCGGTCACCTCCGCGTTGATCTTCCCGCGCTCGCGGAAGAGCGGCCGGAGCGTGCGGAACGCGTAGGCCATACCGCCGGCAAAACTGCCCAGCACGAGAATCGTGATTGCGGTCAGCCGCCAGTTGAGCCAAAAGAGCACGCCCAGTCCCATCACGGCCGTGACGAAGCCGCCGGCCAGCTGAACCAGGCCGCTGCCGACGAGGTTTCTGATCCCCTCGGCGTCCGACATGATGCGCGACAAGAGCACGCCGGTCTGCGTGGAGTCGAAATAGCGCACCGGAAGACGCATCACGTGCGCCTGCACGCGCTTGCGCATGTCGGTGATGGCGCGCTGGGCGGCCACGCCGAGAATCTGGGAGAGGCCGAATGAGGTGACGGCCTGCACGAGCGTGGCCACGCCGGCAGCCAGCGCAATCGGCAGCAGCAGCTCGGTGCGGTTCTTCCCAACTACCTCATCGATCAGGTACTTGGAGGACGCCGGCAACACGAGGCCGGCGAGCCTGGAGATGAGCATCAGCGCGAATCCGATGCCCAGCCGGCGCCGGTGGGACCAAATGAGCTCGCGCGCTTCTCGCCATGCGGCCGAGGCGGAGACCTTCCTCTTCTTCTCCGGCTCCATACGAAGCCCTGACTGTACTACGGGTGGTTGATGGCGGATGGTAGGTGGTGGGTAGTGGGCCGCGGACGATCGCTCGGTGGTGAACGACCGGTCTATCTCTATACAATCAGTGACGTGACCGACACTGCCGCCCATGGACTCAAGCCCGGATCCCAGGGGATCCGCATCTCCGACACGACGACCCGCGGTATCCGCGTGCAGGTGGAGAGCGCGTACGTGCCGGACCGAAGCTCGCCGCGCGAGGGATCGTACTTCTTCGTCTACCACGTGCGAGTGTCCAACGTCGGGGCCGACACTGCCCAACTTGTGTCGCGTGAATGGATCATCACCGACGCCGAGGGCGAGGTCGAACGGGTGACAGGGCCGGGCGTCGTCGGCGAGCAGCCGACGCTGCCTCCCGGTGCCGCGTTTGAATACACGAGCTTCTGTCCGCTGAAGACGCCTGTCGGCTCCATGCAGGGGAGCTATCAGATGGTGACGACCGACGGCGAGAAGTTCGACGCGGTCATCGCGCCGTTCACGCTGGCCATGCCGAATGCGCTCAACTAGGTGTCTGGCTACTGAGCCATCCAGCTTCCTAGTCCAAGTGCCCCCGCTCTGAGTCGCCCATCGCCACGTTGCCGGAGGGAAAGTATTCCTTCCACCGCCTCGTCACGGTCTCGGCGGTCGTCGGGTCGCATGACAGCTCTTTTGGGAAACCAGGCTTCAGTCTCGCGTCGATGACGATCGGTCCGCGATACGCGATGTGATTTCGGACGATGCGCCGCTCGGCGGCGTGGATATCCGCGGCCGGCTCGAATCGCGTGAACGTTGTCCAGAGGAAGTTGATCGTGCTGGCCGCGGCGCGGGCCGGCTCGTCGGTGACGACCACGAGCGGCCAGTCCTTGAAGGCGCTCTCGGCGGCAAGCCGCGCGGCGGCGCCGGGCTCCGCGGCGTGCGATGGCGCACCGACCACGAGACAGCCGCCGCAGAAGACCCGCGCGTCCGTGACACCAGCCGGAAGGATTCCCGACGGCAGCGACGCCGCGCTGAACTCCCGCGGAAGATCGCGCACGGGATCGCCCAATCCGAGCCACACCCCCTTTGATCCCAGATTGACCGCTGGACCCGTGTAGTCCAAGGTGTCCATCGAGAGATTCGAAAATACGTACAGATCGGTTTCCGTGTGCGTGCGCGCGAGCAGGTGCTCGAGCGTTGCCTTGAAGTTGCGCAAGTCAACCGGACGATCGGTGACGAGCAGGAACTTCGTCAGCGAGAGCTGACCCTCGCCGAGGATGCGAAACGCGCTCGCCATCGCCTCGCGCGCGTAGCGTTGTTTGACCACGGCAGCCGCCAGCGAGTGGTAGCCGGTTTCTCCGTAGGACCACAACCGCTCGACAGCCGGCATCACCAGCGGGAACAGCGGCGAGAGCAGTTCCTGCAGCAGGTCACCGATGAAGAAGTCCTCTTGTCGCGGCTTGCCGACGACCGTGGCCGGGAAGATGGCATCAGCGCGGTGCGCCATGCGCTCGACCTCGAACACCGGGTAGTCGTGCCGCAGGGAGTAATAGCCGTAGTGGTCGCCAAAAGGTCCTTCCGGGCGCCGCACGCCTGGAGGGACGCCACCCATGAGCGCGAACTCCGCGGTGGCCACCAGCGGATGCGGACCGTGGCCGTGCACTTGCGGCAGCTTCTCACCGGCGATCAGAGAAGCCAGCAGCAGTTCGGGCACATTCTCCGGCAGCGGCGCCACGGCCGCCAGCATCAGCGCCGGGGGGCCGCCCAGGAAGACCGTCGCGGGCAGGCGCTGGCCGCGCGCCTCGGCCACACCGTAGTGGTACCCACCGCCTTTCCCGATCTGCCAATGCATGCCGGTGGTGCGGGCATCGTGGATCTGCATCCGGTACATCCCGAGGTTGTGGCCGCGGCGATCGGGATGCGTGGTGTAGACGAGCGGCAGCGTGATGAACGGCCCTCCATCCTCCGGCCAGCACGTCAGCGCCGGAAGGCGATCGAGACCGATGTTCGAGGTCACGCGTTCAAGGACCGGTCCCTTGGACAC
>JAKFXY010000140.1 GCA_021731165.1 Acidobacteriota bacterium
GCATCGACGGAGCCGATGCACGTGCGTTCCGTATTCAGGGGATCTTCGAGCCGACGCCGGATCCGATGAGGCTGGGGATCGTGCCCAGGCGAGTCCGCCTGCACCTCCCGGACTTCCTCGATTTGCTCCGTGAGCCTGGGCTACCGGCGGGCAGCGACCACGTGGACGGGTTCAACGTCCGCCTGGCCGACCCTGAAGACGCGGGGGCGTTCTCCCGGGACGTATCCTCGCGGATGCCCGGCCTGACCGCACGACCAGCCAGCGCCACGAATCGGATCGGTCCCTTCGTGGTGCTGGAGCGATTCCACCTGGCGATCGCCATTGTCACAATCGTCGCCGCGACGGTCTTTCTCCTCGCCCTGACCATCATGCTCGTAGATGAGCGACGACCCACGGTTGGCGTGCTGCGGCTGATCGGGGTGCCAGGCCACCGGATCCTGGTCCAGCTCTTTCTCGAGGGAGCGCTCATCGCCGGACTCGGCGCGGCCTTTGGCCTCTTGCTGGCGCTGGCCTCCGAACGGTTCATCAACCGGTTCTTCCAGTGGCGCTACGACACGGCGCTCATCTTCGTCCACGTGACGCCCGAGGTTGCCGCGACGTGCGTCGCGATTGCGGTCCCTCTCGGCGTCTGCGCCACGGTGGCAGCCTCGTGGGCGCTGCTTCGGCGAAACGGCCTCCGCCTGGCCAAACGATGAATCCTCTCGGCTTCGCGTGGCGCAGCCTGGTACGCCAGCCGGCACGTGCGTCGCTCGGCATTCTCGGCGTCGCGGCGGTCGGTGCGCTGCTCTTCGACATGCTGCTGCTGTCGAACGGCCTCCTCGTGTCGATGCGGGACATCTTCGACCGGGCCGGCTTCGATCTCCGCGTCACCGCCACCGAGGCGCTCCCGGGCCAGGGGCCGCGCATGCAGGACGCCACGGCTGCGGTGGACGCCATCGCGCGGTTGTCGAACGTGCGCTCGGTCATTGCCATGCGTTTCGCCGAAGCGCTCATTGAAACGACAGCCACCTCCCGCGTGCGCGTCTCCTTCCAGGGCGTGGGCGGTGTCGGCGCAAGACCCTGGGACCTGGTGCAGGGGCGCGAGGCGCAGGGCACGCGTGAGCTGCTCGTCAACCGCGACACCGCCGAACGACTGCGCCTGGCTCCGGGATCGCGCGTCCAGGTCCGCGCCTCCTGCTCCGAGGAGCCGGAGTCGCTGCCGCCGGCGATGTTCACCGTGACCGGGGTGGCCGACTTCCCGTTCGACACCTCGTCCAGCCCCACGGCGGTCACGACGCTCGAGGCGCTGGGCGAGCTGTGCGGACTGGACGCCGCCGGGCAAGCTGACGTGATCATGGTGGCTTCACGCGAAGGCGCGACGATGGCCGCGACCGCGGCCCAGGTGTCGGCCGCCGTGCCGACGCTTCAAGTGCTCACCAACGAGGAGATGGTCGGACGGATTGAGAGCGGCGGCTTCTCGTACTTCCGTCAGATCTCGACGGTGCTGACCACCGTAACGCTCTCCTTCGCGGTGCTGCTCATCACCGTGCTGTTGACGGTGTCGGTCAACCAGCGGCTCGGCGAGATCGCGGCGCTGCGCGCCCTCGGTTTCACCCGCGGGCGAGTGGTTGCCGACGTCCTCTGCGAATCGGCGCTCATCGTCGGCGGCGGTGGATTGCTTTCGTTGCCGCTTGGCGGATTGCTCGCGGTGGGACTCGACGGGATCCTCAAGAACATCCCGGGCATCCCCGAAGACGTGCACTTCTTCGTCTATCAGTCGAGAGCGCTCGGCGTGCATGCCGGGCTGCTCGTGGCGACAGCCCTGGCGGCAGCGCTCTACCCGGTGCGGATCGTCGCGCGCCTGCCGATTGCAGCGACACTTCGCAACGAGATCGTCGGCTGAGCATGAACCCGAACGTGAGTTGAACCTGAACGTGAACACGAACCGAGAAGCGAGAACGTAGAAGCGTGAACATCGCGAGCCGCGTGAACAACGCCATCATCGAAGCCGTAAACGTCAGCCGCGTCTTCCCGATGCCGGCCGGACCGGTCATGGCGGTGGATGACATCACGCTCCGCATCGAGCATGGCGAACACACGTCGATCCGTGGACCGTCGGGCTGCGGAAAGTCCACGCTGTTGCACATGCTCGGCTGCGTGGACACACCCTCGTCGGGGACGCTCTTGTTCAACGGCGCGGATGTCGCCACGCTGTCGGACCGACAGCGAAGCCTTGTCCGTCTGCGACAGGTCGGGTTCGTCTTCCAACGCTTCTTCCTGCTGCCGATGCTGACTGCCGCGGAGAACGTCGAGCTCCCGCAGGCGGAAGCCGGCGTGTCGAAGCCCGATCGGCGGCGGCGAACGAAGGAGCTGCTGGACTACGTCGGGCTTGGCGCCAGGGCCGGCCACCGGCCGTCGGAGCTTTCGGGCGGTGAAATGCAACGGGTCGCGATCGCGCGCGCGCTGGCCAACCGCCCGCGGCTGCTGCTGGCCGACGAGCCGACGGGCGAGCTCGACCGCTCTACCGGCGAACAGATCGCGGCACTCCTCGATCGGGTCAATGCCGACGGCACGGCGCTCGTCATCGTGACGCACGACCAGACCCTCGCCGAGCGTTCGCGCCGGATCCTGACAATGAGGGACGGGCGGATTGAGCGGGAGGAGTCGCGATGATCGGCCGGCTCGCGGTGCGATCGCTGACCGCGCATCCCATCCGCAGCGCTGTACTGGCTGCCGGATTCGGCGCCGGCGTGGGCGTGATGGCCATCCTCCTCGGCGTGGCCGAAGTGGTGCTCGACCAGGCGGCGTCTCCCGCGCTCGTCGGCGGCGGCGACGTCGTCATCCGCATGTCGGGACAAGTGCCGGCGCGAATGGTGCTCTCGGGAACCCTGCAGGCCACCGCGCTGCGCGACAGAGTGAAGGTGGCCGCACCATGGCACACCGACGAGCTGTATCTGGTTCGAGACGACGGCACGACGGTGGAGGTGGACGCACGCGGCGGAATTCCGAGCCTCGAGCGCGCGCTCGCCGACAATGAGACCAGCGGCATTCCCGCCTGGAGCGACTCGCCGGAAGACGAAGCGTGGACGAACGCTTCCCCCGAGGATGCCCTGCGCCAGCTCGATCGGTTCCATCCGATTCCGGACGCGCCGGCGTGGTCGAACTCGTGGGCCGAGTGGCTCTACTTCAACGGCCGCGCGGCCGATGCCCGCTTCTACCTCACCTTCCTGGTCGGGCCCAGGCTGCCCGACGGCCGTCGAGCGGCGGGAGTGCGCTTGCAGCTCGATCGAGACGGCCAAGTGGAATCGTTCACGGCGAGCGCGGCGCTGACCGACGAAGAGGTGATGCGGGCACCGGAGCTGACGATCGGCGCCAACAGCGTTCGACTCGATGGGCTTCGGTATCAGATCGAACTGGATCTCGCAGGCGCAGCCGGGCGCCGTGTACGCGGGAGCTTGACGATCGCGGGTGTGCCGGGCCGTCTGATCCCCCCACTCGAGATTACCGGGGCGAAGGGGTGGCGCACCGGCTACGTCGTGCCAGTCATGTCAGGCTCGCTCGACGGCGAGATCGCTGTCGGCAACACGCGGGCCGGGGCCTCGGCCGAACGGATTGCGTTTGACGGCGGCGCCGGGTACCACGATCACAATTGGGGCTTCTGGCAGGGCGTGTCCTGGCAGTGGGGTCAGGTGCAGCAGGGGGATCTGTCGTTCCTTTACGGCCGGGTGTTTCCGCCGCGCGACGCGGCGGACCCCGAGCGCATCCCCGGTTTCGTCGGGGCGCTTGGCCCCGACGGACCGCTCGGCTACGCGACCGACGTGACGATCATCGAACAAAACGATGAGCGAGGGGAACCGAAGTCGATCACCGTGCGCGGTCGCGGCCCCTCGCTGGACCTCTCGCTCCGCTTCGATGTCGCGTCAACAGTGACGTCGCAGATGACGCAGGGTCCGCTCGCCAACGGCGTCAACTTCCTGCAGATGCGGGGCAACTACACGGTGAGCGGCACGGCGGGCGCCCAGAAATTCGACTTCACGGCTCCGGGAGCCGCGGAAACGTTCCGCGGAGGACCAGTGTCGGACCGATCGTCTGACAAACCATAGAGCCGTGATGCCCCCCTCAGCACATCGAGACACCGAGCGCCGCCTGATCGCTCGGCGCCTCGGTGTCCCGTGGAAGCGGACATGATCTCGCGCGGCTCCACTCGGTCAGCGAAGGTCGAGCGTGTGACGGGCGGCAATCTGCGCGCGGCGGCGCCGGCGATCCAACCGGCTCAACGTCTCAGCCAGCGGCAGGCTTGCCTGGGTGCCGTTCCAGCCCCGCGCCATGCGTTCGGCCACGGCCTGGCGACGGCCAATCTCCACGCGGAAGCACTCGAAGCACAGCGTCCGCGGGCGGTCGGCCACGGAAGCCCCGGGCGCACCGAATCCCTGCGGAGGCGGCTCCTCACGGAAGCCATACCGCGCCTCGTGAGCCCTGCATGAGGCGCACAGACGTACTCGAGCGGCCTGGGCAGCGCCTTGCCCACTGCTCTGTCTCCGACGTGCCACCTGGACCGGCGCGGTGTCCTCGACTCCCCGGTAAAGCGCAAGCTGTTGTCCCATATGCCGAGCTTAGCGAAGGGGTGTGACAGACCAGGTCACACCCTTCAGTCTCGTCCGACGCCCATGTCCCCGGACCAGGGCGGCGCCCCGGGCACCGTGATTCCGAACTGATCGAGGATGCGCGCCACGGTGTGATCCACCATTTCATCAAGGGTGGTCGGCCTGTTATAGAAGGCCGGCAGCGGCGGAAGAATAATCGCGCCCATGCGCGCCAGCTTCAGCATGTTCTCGAGATGGATCTCGCTGAGCGGCGCCTCACGCACCGCGAGCAGAAGCGGCCGCCGCTCCTTGAGCACGACATCGGCCGCCCGGTGGATGAGCGTATCGCCATACCCGTGCGCAATCGACGCAAGCGTCTTGGCGCTGCAGGGCACGACGATCATGCCGTCGGTGCGGAAGGATCCGCTCGAGATCGCGGCGCCCATGTCATTCGGCGCATACACCGCGTGCGCCAGCGCCTCGACCTGCTCCTTCGAGTGGGACGTTTCGTGCTGCAGCGTGCGCACACCCCAACGGCTCATCACCAGGTGCGTTTCAACGCCCGCATCTCGCAGCCGCTCGAGCACACGCACGCCATAGATAGCGCCCGTGGCTCCCGTGATGGCGACAATCAGCCTCATCAATACAGGCTATCATCGGTCGAATGTTGAGGCGGCAGCGGACTGGATCCGTGCTCTGTACCTCGTGCGGCGTGCTGGTGGGTGTCAACGACGGCACCTGCTACAACTGCGGGCGGCGGAATCCAGGACTCTTCGGCTTCGCGCCGCTACTCCGTTCCTTCGGCGGAGACCTCGGGTTCATGCCCTTTGCGATCGGCACCTGCGTCGTCGTCTACGTGTTGACGCTCGTGGCCTCCCAGGGCAACATCGGCATGGGCGGGCTGTTCGGCTTCTTCTCTCCCTCGCAGCGCGCACTCTTTCTGTTCGGCGCGAGCGGCTCGGTACCGGTCTTCGGCGCCGGTCGCTGGTGGACGGTGCTGAGCGCGGCGTGGCTGCACGGCGGCATCCTGCACATTCTCTTCAACATGATGGCGCTGCGGCAGTTGGCGCCCGGCACGGTCGACCTGTACGGGGCAGGACGGACCGTGATCATCTACACCGCTTCGGCGATCGGCGGCTTCCTCCTCAGCTCAGTGGCCGGCGCCTACTTCCCTGGGTTTCTGTTTCTCCGCGGCGGACAGTTCACGGTGGGCGCGTCGGCGTCGATCGCCGGGCTGATCGGGGCGATCCTCTACTACGGACACCGCAGCGGCAGCAGCGTCGCACGGGGCTACGCGATGCAGTACGCGATGTCGCTGGTCTTCATCGGCTTCCTGATGCCGGGGGTGGACAACTACGCGCACGCCGGTGGGTTCGGCGCCGGGTACCTGACGGGCCGCATACTCGATCCCCTCAAGCCCGAGCGCGGCGATCACATCGTCATCGCGATTGGATGCCTCGCGGCATCGATTCTTTCAATCGTCGCGTCGGTGCTGCACGGGTTACAGTTCCTCTAGTACGTTCTTCACGTCCACGTACCACCGAGGCACCGAGACACCGTGGCAATCGATCCTGTCTGGACCGAGTACTACCTGGACGAGCTGGATGCGGCGTGGCTCTATCGGGCGCTCGCCAGCACAGAGGCCGATCCCACGCGCAGGCGCATCTTCGAGAAGCTTGCCAAGGTCGAGGATGCGCACGTCCAGCGGTGGCGCGGCCTCTTCAGTGCGCATGGCGGCGAGCTCCCCACGCACACGCTCACCTTCCGGACCAGGGCGCTCGCCTGGCTCGCCCGTCGCTTCGGATCGTCGGTCGTGCTGCCGATGATCGTGGCGCAGGAATCGCGCGAGGTGGGCTCGTACCTGCGGCTCGCCAGTGGGGCCGCCCACAAGTCCACCCACGACGCGGCGATGGCCATCGCCACCGAATCGGCCGAGCACGCGCAGGACCTCTCCGACTCGATGGGGCGCGAAGGCGAGCCGTGGCACGTCCTCCCCGGCGGCGGCTACCTCCGGAGCGTCGTGTACGGGTTCAACGACGGCCTCACCGCCAATTTCGGGCTCGTCGCCGGGGTGATTGGCGCCAACGTGGCTCCGCACCTCGTGATCGTCACCGGCGTTGCCGGCGCGGTGGCCGACGCGCTGTCGATGGGATCGAGCGGGTTTCTCGCCGCCAAGAGCGAAGCGGAGGTCAGCGCCCGCCAGGTCGCGATCGAGAAGGAGGAGCTTCGGATGATGCCGGACCTCGAGGAACACGAGCTCGCGCTCATTCTCGAGGCCAAGGGGCTCACCCCGGCCCGCGCCGCGGATACGGCCGCCGCGATGATGCGCGACCCGGTCCGTGCCCTTGAAACGAAGGTGCAAGAAGAGCTCGGCATCCAGCCGCCGGCGGTGACGCCGATGGCTGACGGCCTCGCCACTGGCATCGCCACCGCGGTCGGCGCGCTCATCCCGCTGCTGCCGTTCTTCATGATGCGCGTGGACGCCGCCATCTGGGTCTCGCTGACCATCAGCATGGCGGCACACTTCGGAGTGGGGGCCGCCCGCAGCATCTTCACCGGCCGCGGCCTCTGGGCCAGCGGCCGCGACATGTTCCTGGTGGGGTTCGGCGTGGCCCTGGCGGGGTATCTTATCGGCACGCTGCTAATGAAGGTCTGACCCATGCTCCGCTGGATCCTCGCGGTCATCGTTGGTGTCGTCGTCGCCTACGTGCTGGCGCAGCAGCTCGAAGGCGTGCTGGTGCGAAGCGCGGCCGGCCGGAATCTGTACACCGCTGGTGACTATTTTGCCGTGCGCAACACGCCGCCCATTCTGGTTGGCCGGCTGGCGCTGTCGCTGGCCGCGGGAATTCTGGGCGGTTACATGGCCGCGCGCATCGCGAAGGACGCCGCGCTGCGGGTGGCGGCCATCGCCGCCGCCGCGCTGACTGTCATGCTCGTCGTCGACTTCACGAGTGGTGAGTTCGCCTGGGGCACGCCGGTGTGGATGCGCGTCGCGCTCGTTGTCGTCACCGGCCCGGCGATGCTGGCCGGCGCGGCTGTCCGTATCCGCGCGGCCAATCTGATGAAGACCGGCGGGCCGTAACGGCCCGCCATGAAAGGACGATCGTGAGACTCGCGTATCAGGGAGAACCCGGCGCCTACAGCGAAGCCGCCGCGCTCGTGTATGGCGGCCCTCAGGCCGAAACGCTGCCGTGCATGACATTCGACGAAGTCTTCGAGGCGGTAGTAAAAAAGAAGGCTACCCACGGTGTGGTGCCACTCGAGAACTCCATCGGCGGAACCATCCACCGCAACTATGACTTGCTGCTCGAGCACGACCTGGCGATCACGGGCGAGGTCGAGCTCGACGTCGTGCACTGCCTGCAGGCCCTGCCCGGCACCAAGCTCTCGGACGTCAAAGTCGTCTACTCACATCCGCAGGCGCTGGCGCAGTGCGAGCGCTACCTGCGCCGCCTCGGCGTCAACGTCGAGGCGGTCTATGACACGGCCGGCGGCGCCAAGCTGGTGAGCGAAGGGAAGATGGTTGGAGCCGCGGCGCTCGCGTCACGTCGAGCGGCGGATGTCTTCGGCCTCGAAGTACTGCAGGAGGCCGTACAGGACTACGAGTTCAACATCACGCGCTTCGCCATCATCGGCGGCGCAGTACCCACCGACGGCAACAAGACCACGATCGTCTTTGCTCTGCCGAGCACGCCCGGGGCGCTGTGGAAAGCGCTCAGCGTCTTCGCCCTGCGCGACATCAACTTGAGCAAGCTCGAAAGCCGGCCGATCCGCGGACGTCCGTGGGAGTACTTGTTCTACGTGGAAGTGGACGCCCGGCGGGACGATGCACCGTGCGCCCGCGCGTTGATGCACCTCGCCGAATTCGCCAAGTGGGTGCGCGTGCTCGGGACCTACAAGGGCTTCGAGCGGCCGAAGACGGGAAGTCCGTAGAGCGACATCCGTCGTTGGCCGTCAGTCCAGCGTCGCGAGCGCCGCGGGTGTGAACGGAAGGAGCTCGGCTATCCGGCCGTCCCGCACCTTCTCGGCCCAGGCAGCGTCCACCAGCAACGCACGGCCAATGGCGACGAGATCGACATCGCCACGCTCGACCATCTGGACCAGGCTCTCGATGCCTGCGCGCTCGGCTCCCTCGCGTTGAAAAATGCCGACGATGAAGTCTTTGTCCAGACCGACCGAACCGACCGTCACCGTCGGCTTGCCGGTCAGCTTCTTGGTCCAACCGGCGAGGTTCAGCGGGGAGTCGGCGAACTCCGGTTGCCAGAACCACCGCGTCGAGCAATGGAAGATGTCCACTCCTGCATTGACCAGCGGCGCGAGGAATCGATTGAGCTCCTCCGGTGTCGTCGCCAGCCGTGCGTCGTAGTGCGGGATCTTCCATTGGGAGAAGCGCAGGATGATCGGGAAGTCCGGCCCGACGGCGCGCCGGCACGCCTCAACGACCTCCACGGCGAATCGAGTGCGGGCGACAAGGTCGCCACCGTACCGATCCGTCCGCCGGTTTGTCGTTTCCCAGAAGAACTGGTCAATCAGGTATCCATGTGCGCCGTGCAGCTCGATCCCGTCGAACCCGAGGCGCCGAGCGTTGGCCGCGCCCTTCGCATAGGCATCGATGACCTCCGCGATCTGCGGCTCGGTCATCGGCTCACTGACCTGCTGCCCTGCGCCCGTCAGCCCGGAAGGCCCGACTGGTAGGACATCTTGGGGCTCTGCACCGAGTCTCCGCGCCGTACCCACGTGCCATAGCTGCGGCATGATGCGCCCGCCGACACCGTGGACGGCTTTCGCCACGGCGGCCCATCCGGCAAGCGCCTCTTCACCATGAAAGAACGGGACGCCTGGCATTCCGAGGGCGGCGGGATGGTCGATACCGGTGCCCTCGGTGATGATGAGACCAACCCCGTGCTCCGCACGCCGACGATAGTACGCGGCGACGTTCGGCCCTGGGACTCCCCCAGGCGACTGACCGCGGGTCATGGGAGCCATGACGATCCGGTTTGGCAGCGACAGTGAGGGAGTCGTGAACGGTGTGAACAGGGGCGCGGTGGTCATGTCCATGGTTGAGTTGCCACCCTACCATACCGCGCCTAGTGCGGGCGCGCCGGAGGAACCGCCCGGAAGGAGTGGGCGGCGGGAGCGGTACAACCGCTCCCGCCGCCCGGCACTAGCGAAACGCTCTAGAAGTCGAACTGCACGCCGACCTTGGCAAAGCGCGCCTGAAGGATCGACAACGGCCCGCGGAACGACCCGTAGGCGGCGTTTTCCGTCAAGACCGCACTGCTGTTCAAGAGATTAAAGACCTCCAACTTCAGGTTGCTTCGCGTCCGGCCAAACCGCAGGATCTTGCCGAAGCTCATGTCGAGCTGCTGCACGCGATCCCCGTGGATGGAGCCTGGCGCGATCAAGTTCACCGTCATGTTCGACGCCCCACCGGAGAGGTTCCTCCCGAGCGAGGGGGAAACCACCGCGTTGGTGGCAACGTAGTTGGCGGCGACCATCGAGAAGATCGGATTCGTGATCTGCGACCCGGCGGCGGCGCCGGCATCGTAGCTCTGGATCGTCGCGCTGATCTGCACGTCCAGCTTCGGAATCGTATAGCTGCCGAACCCCTTGAGGTTCGTCAGGAACCCGCTGTTCTGATTGCAGTACGGAACGCCGGCCGGGCGCTGTGACAACTCCAACGTAGCCGACGCAGGCGAGATACCCGATTCGATTTCCGGCGAGACCGCCACGATGTCGCAGTTGTCCGTCACCGTCCGGCCGGTGCTGACACCTCCCTGCAGGATGACCCCACGCGGCAGCCGCGTGTTGATCCCGATGTCCACGCCGTTCCAGACTTCCGTCTGGTCGCCGTAGTTCTTCGCGAACGTGTAGTAGTTGTCGGTCACGCCGACCTTCTCGGGCTTGAGGTCATACAGCGGGCCTACCGTGTAGCCGCCGCCGTTCGGCAGCCGCGAATCCACCGGAGCCGTGATCGTGAACTTGTCGTAGTCCGCGATCGTCGTGGCCCGGTTGTCCTTCGCCGTGAAGTTCCCGTACCACCGGCGGAAGAAGCCCACGTCCACAGACACCTGCTGGGTGACCTGCTGCTGCACGCTCGCCCCGAACTCCCAGTTGTAAGGACGGCTGCCCCAGCCGCGGAGAATCTCCGGATCGATCGCCGCGGTCCGAAGCGGCTTGCCGAAGTTCTGGTTCGCCATCGCTCCGCACTCCCCGTTGGCGAGCGGGCTGAGCAGATCGCAGTTCGGGACGAAGTCACCATTGTCGGTCCACGAGCGCGAGGTCTGGTTGCCGTAGAGGTTGACGGGGTTGCTCCCATCGCCGAAGAACCCCTGCAGCCCGATCGCCAGGACGTACTTGTTCAGGGTCGTCTTGATCGCCGTCTTCCCATCGCCGAACACATCGTACGCCGCGCTCAGGCGCGGCACGATGTCGTTCCAGTTCAACTGGTCCTGCTTCGGCAGCAAGATGTTCCGGTTCGGCGCAAAGGTCGTCGGCCCGAGGGTCGCCTCTGGGTAGTCCGTCTCCAGGTGGTCGTACCGCACGCCCATATTGGCGGTCAGCTTCCCGATCGTCCACTGGTCCTGCACGAAGATACCGATCTCGAGCGGAATGGTGGCTCGAATCAGCTCCGGTCGCAGGTACTGCGTCAGGCTGGTGGGAACGCCGCGATTGAACGTGTACCCCACGTTGTCCTTCGGCTCCCAGAACAGCCAGTCGCGTGTTGCGTGATGCTGGCCGAAACCGACTTTGAACGAGTGGCTGCCGGTCACGTAGGAGACTGAAGCCCGCGAACGCCACGTCAACATGTCGTTCGTGGTCAACGAGGTCCGCCCGCGGTAGTTCCGGCCATTGGACTGGTCCGTGACCTGGATGAACCCGGGAAGCTGCAGGACCTGCCCATCCGGGTTCGGCGTGTCTGAATACGCACTGTGCCACTGCTCTGGATGGCGCTGCACGCCAGCCTCGATCAAGAGGCGGTTCGTCTGCGGTGAGGACCACGTGATCGACGTGAGGTCAGCCCACGGATAGTGCCAGTAGGTGGACGATTCCGGCGCTTCAATCACGGACAGCGTGTTCGGACACGAGCAACGCCACTGGTCGTCGTGGAAGAAGCTCAGCTTGTTCTTCGCGTTGATTTGCCAGGTCACACGGCCGTTGAGGCTGTGCTGCTCGTGCCAGATCTCGCTTGGCCGCCCGGCCGCGACATAGTCCCAGCGCGCCGGGTTGTTCGCATTGGCGTTGTCGAACCCGCCGCTGTAGGTGTTCTCGCCGTTGTAGCGCGCCGACGCATAGAACCACAGCTTGTCCTTGAGAATCGGGCCGCCGAACCCCGGGTTGTAGTCCCAGAGCTTGCGGATACCGGTTCCCGTCGGCAGGCCGCGTGTCTTCAACTCGTCGGTAAGGTTGGTCGTCTGGAGCGAGCTCGTGGTGCCGCCCACGAACATCATCCCGCGGAACACGTTGCCGCCGTCCCGGGGAATCACATTGATGCGCACGCCGCCGGTCTCCATCTCCGCCGTGCCGCCGGCGTAGTCAACGGCCATTTCCTGGGTGCTGCCCATGTTGGGCATGTAGGCGCTGTACTGCCCGCCCCCCTCGGCGCTGTTGGTCGAGAGCCCGTCCATCGTCACGCGCTGGTCGGTGACGCGGCTGCCATGCGTGGTCAGAAAGACCAGCGAAATGGAGTTCGTGCCACCGCTGTCCGAGCCGTTGTTGCTCGTCAGAGCTGGAATCAGCGTCGCCAGGCCAAAGGCCGTGCGAGTGGTCGGTACCGCCTCAATCACGTCCCGCCCGATGACCTCCTGCTGACGCGCGCTCTGCACGTCAACGATTGGCGAGGCGCTGGTCACGGTGATCGTTTCCTCGAGTGACCCTACGGCCATGTCGGCGTTCACCGTCGC
>JAKFXY010000109.1 GCA_021731165.1 Acidobacteriota bacterium
CGACCTTCTGTCACTAGGTCGAACAACGGGGAATTGGCGGGGTCGACGGGACTCGAACCCGCGGCCTCCGGCGTGACAGGCCGGCGTTCTAACCAACTGAACTACGACCCCAAGCTGTGTGCGACGTTCGCCTTCGCGCTCCGCGTGTCGGCGAGACAACATTTTGTCTGGCTCGCCTAGCCGAAGCTCGCGTGCGAGAGGCACGCGAGCAAAGGTTGGTGGGCGGTGCAGGGTTCGAACCTGCGACAGCCGGCGTGTAAAGCCGGTGCTCTACCACTGAGCTAACCGCCCGCCTTCGCCCACCCTCGGCGGGCTTCGGCGAGGCAAGAGACCCTCCCGAACCCCTTCGGTGCGCTCGGCGCGGCGAGCCCGCTCCCTGTCGCGACCCTGTCGCGCCACACAAAGAATTGATTATAGGAGGCCGTACGCTTTGAGCGCAAGAAGCGCGAAACCCCCAATCACGCCGCCCGCGGCGCGATACTCGCGGTTGCGCACGGCGCGCTCGAGGCTGAACCGGCGGTCCATCGGTTCGGCACGCGACTCCCGGTACCGGTCGTACGTGTCGCCGAACGCCTGACGCAAGAACGCCTCCTCACTCTGAATCGCGGCGATGAGCGTGGTGCCCATGTAAACGGCCACGACCACGGCCGCCACGGCGCTGCGCGCGGCGACGACCACACCAATCGCGAGGACGGTCGAGCCGACGTAGAGCGGATGGGGCATCCACCGGTACGGTCCGGAGCGCGTCACCTCGCGCCCCTTCTCCAGGTGACCCGCTGCCCAGATGCGAATCCCCTCACCGACCATCGCCACGATGAACCCCGCGGCGAGTGAGACCGGCGAAGGGCGGGCCGCTACAAGCGCCACGACGCCGGCCACGAATCCCAGGGGCACTCTCCTGCGCGTCAGGAACGCGCGGACACCCGCCGCCTCAGCCATGCGCGGCCATGCGTTGCCTGACGGCGCTGAGCACTTCCGCCACGTCGATGTCGTTGATGCACGGAACGGGTTTCCGGCACCGGCGCTCGTAGTGACACACGCATTGCGCTACGCGCGACAGTGTCACGTCCTGCTCATCCCAGGGGCCGTTCCGCTCCGGGAACGTCGGGCCGAAGAGCGCCACGACCGGCGTGCCGACGGCTCCGGCAATATGCAGGGGGCCGGTATCACCCGAGATCATGAGCCGCGCGTGATGGGAGATACCGACGAGATCGGTGACAGACGTCGGCGGTGAGGCTTCCGCGGCGCCGCCCGCCGCGGCCACCACGGCCTGGGCCAGCTCCTGCTCGCCCGGTCCCCAGAGCACCAGCGATCGAAGGCCGAATTCGTCCTGAATGCCCCGCGCCAACGCGCCGAAGCGCTCCGCGGGCCAACGCTTGTTCGGCCACGCCGCGCCTGGATTGATGACCGCGTATCCGTCGGCCCCCAAGCGTCCGCGGACGACGTTCACGGTCGGCGTATCGGGAATCGCGATCGGAAACCGCACCTGGCGTTCGATCACGTTGAGCGGCGCGAGCAGCGCGAGGTTCTTGAAGATGACGTGCGTGGCCTCACCAGGTGAAGGCGTCTCGGTGTAGAAAAAGCGGGCCATCGGCTCACGAAGGTGGGCCTTGGGAAACCCGATCGTTTTCCGCGCGCGGACGAGCCGCGCCAGCACCGCCGACTTCAGCAGCCCCTGCAGATCGACAGCCGCGTCGTAGTGCACGTCCCGCAGCTCACGCAGGGTCTGCCTGAATGTCGCACGCCCTGACGCGCGGCGCACGGCTCGCGGGTCGAACGGGATGCGCCGGTCCACGCACGTGACCAGGTTCAGCAGCTCCACGTAGCGGGGATCGACAACCCAGTCCACCCGCGCGTGCTCGAAGTGCCGGCGCAGTGCCGCCGCCACGGGAATGGCGTGGATGACATCGCCCAGCGAGCCGAGCCGGACGATCAGAAAGCTCGTCACCGACCGCTCACGAATCGATCACCGGCCGGCCGCCGCCACCCGCGCGAGTATGTCGCGTGTGGAGTGATCCTTCGGGTCGCCCACAATAGCCGTGCGCCCGCCGTAGGCCTTCACGATCTCCCGCTCGGGCACCGTGTCCACCGTATAGTCGGTCCCCTTGCAGTGCACGTCGGGGTGCAATGCCTCCAGCAGTGGACCTACGGTCGGTTCGGGGAAGATGGTGACAAAGTCCACCGAGCGGAGTGCCGCCACGAGCTCCGCGCGGTCCCGCTCCCCAAGAATCGGACGGCCGGCACCCTTCAGCGCTCTGACCGACTCATCGCCATTGACCGCCACCACGAGGACATCGGCTTCACGCGCGGCCCCCTCGAGATAGCGGACATGACCGACGTGCAGCAGGTCGAAGCAACCGTTGGCAAAGGCCACCGTGCGGCCCGCCGCCCGCTCGCCCGCCGCGCGCTCGACGAGCTGCTCGCGCGTGAGGATCTCACCCACGCCGCACCGCCCCGCGGAGCTCGGCGGCGCTGACCGTGGCCGTGCCGCGCTTCATGACGACGAGGCCTCCAGCGCAGTTGGCAAGCTGCGCGGCGCTCTCAAATGATGCGCCGGTGGCCAGCGCGAGCGCCATCGTGGCCATCACCGTATCGCCGGCTCCTGTCACGTCGGCGACTTCGTCGGAACCGAAGATCGGGATGTGCACAGTCGCGCTCTCGCGAACAAACAGCGCCATGCCGCGGCTGCCTCGCGTGACGAGCACGGCGTCCATCCTCGTCTCGCGCAGAATCGCGCGCCCCGCCTTCTCGAGCAGCCGGGGATTGTCGTTGATGCGCACGCCCAGCGCCTGCTCCACCTCCGACTCGTTCGGCGTGCAGGCGGTGAGCCCGCGGTACTTCAGAAGCTGATAGCGGCTGTCGATCAGGATTGGGATCGGCAGTCCGGCACGCCGCACCGCCACGCGAAGCCGGGTAACGAGTGCCGGCGTGACGAGGCCGGAGCCGTAGTCGGACACCAGCACGGCATCGGCGCCGAGCGCGGCCGCGAGCGCCGCGCGCTCGAAGGCCGCTGCCGTCCGGACGCCGACAGCCTGGTTCACGCCACGGTCGATGCGCACGACCTGCTGCTTGGCCGAGTGGACTCCGCCGGCGAGAATGCGTGTCTTGACCGGCGTCGGACGTCCGGCGACGCGCACGAGACGCCTCCGGTCAACCCGTGGGTGCAGCGCGGCTTCCATCCGGCGCCCAGGTTCGTCGCGACCGACCACGGCCACCAACGTCGTCCGCCCGCCCAGCGCGGCCACGTTGTTGGCGGCGTTGCCGGCCCCGCCCGGCACGATCTGCGTGGAGTCGTACTCGAGGATGAGCACGGGCGCCTCGCGCGAGACACGCGCCACGCGGCCGTACACGAATTCGTCCGCCACCACGTCTCCGATGACGGCGACGTGCGCACTGGCGAGCGTGTCGATCAACGCGAGGACGCGCGCAGAATCCACCCGGCAGCCTCCATCAAATTGTTGAGGATAGCATCGGCGGCCATGGGAACAGTGCCCGGAGCGACGTTTGGAGACGCGGCGTCGTCAGGCGGGTTGTCGGCCTCATGCCCGCCGTGACCGGTTCGCACGAGCACCGTTCTGGTTCCCGCGGCCCGTCCGCAGCGGATGTCTATCCAACGATCGCCGACCATCACCGATTGCGCCGGGTCGAGTCCCATCTCCCGGCATGCCTGCTCGATCATCCCAGCTCCGGGCTTCCGGCACCGGCAGACCTGCCGGTACGCCTTCACCTCGGCGTCCGGATGGTGCGGGCAGTAGTAGTAGCGGTCGATGCGCGCCCCGCCCAACGCGAGTTCCGCGTCGATGGCGGCGTGCACCGATGCCAGGAACGGCTCGTCGATGACACCGCGCCCGATCGCCGACTGGTTTGTGATGACGACGGTCACAAAGCCCGCGCGCGTGAGCAGCCTCAACGCGTCAGCCGTCCAGGGAAATAGCGTCAGCAGATCGAGACGATCCAGGTAGCCGCGCTCTTCGATGAGCGTGCCGTCGCGATCGAGAAAGACCGCGGGCCGCAGACTCGTTGTCGTCAGCATGGCCGGCTGAGCAACGTCGAGGCTTCCGGCCCGAGCGAAGTCGAGGGCCGCTGAACCACCGCATCGACTGCCGCCAGCACCCGTTCGGGTGTGATGCCGGTCATGCACCGGTGGTCAATCGGGCACTCACGGAGCATGCAGGGACGACACCAGACCTCATGTGTCAGCACGTCGGCGCTGATGCCCGCGCGCGTCAGCGGACGCGTGGCCTGCTCGATTGTCGGACCAAAGATCGCCACGACTGGCGTGCCTACAGCCGCCGCGAGGTGCATCGCGCCCGAGTCGTTCGACACGCATACCCGCGAGAGGCTCAGTACGCCGGCAAGAACCTTCAGCGTCGTCATCCCCGCGAGGTCGACGACCGAGACACCGGCTGCCGGCAGCGCACCACGAATCAGGGCCGTGGTTTCAGCATCGCCCCGGCTGCCGACCAGCACGCAGCTCGCGCCGCGACTCCCGACGAGATCCGAGACGAGGCGGGTGACGTGCGACGGGATCCACTGCTTCGCGGTTCCGTACGCCGCTCCCGGTGCCAGCGTCACCAGCGGTGCCGCGCCCGACCAACCCCGCTCCACGAGCATCCGCCGCGCTGCCTCGATTGTGTCCACAGACACCAGCAACACCGGCTCGAGGGGGCCATTCGCGATGCCCAGTTCGCGGACGAGACGCTGGTAGTACTCGCCCTGGTGCTCCGTCCCGCCGACCGCGGTTCTCGCAGCGGGGATTGAACCCTTGGTTCCGCGAGCGAGACGTCGAGGGCGCCGGGCCACGCGCGTCAGGAGCCGGCTACGAAGATCGGACGAGTATCCCCACCGCTCAGGAATCCCTGCCTGCCGCACGAGCCACGCGCTCGAGAAAGAATTCGGCATGAGGATCGCCAGATCCGCATCGGCGTCGCGCAGGAGGCTGACGTCGGCGTGACGCGCGGCTCGCTTGAGGAGCGCCCCGTTCCAATTGAGCGTCAGTATCTCGTCCACGCCGGGCACCAGCTCGAACAGCTCCGCGACCGCCCGACGCGCCGCCACAACCAGACGCGCCGCCTGGAAATGCCGCCGAATGTCCGCCAGCGCGGGGAGCGCCATCACGGCATCGCCCAGCCAGTTCGGCGCGAGCACGAGCACGCGAGCGGGCACCGGCAATGGGGACGAACTAGGCATCGGCCTCTCCCTCCGGCTCCGCGCTGGGCGCGCCGGCGTGGTCCTCGGCCATGCTGGCCAGCTCCGGTTCCCGATCCCGCCACCGCCGGTGCATCCAGAGCCACAGTTCGGGATGCCGCCGGACGTACATCTCGAGCACGTCGGTGCACCGCTGCGTGAACTCTCGAATCGCATCCGGTGTGTCCGCGCGCGGCGGATCCACGGGATGCTCATAGATCAGGCGGTACCGGCCGCCGGGAAGCGGCAGCGCGAAGACGGGAATCACCGTCGCGCCGGTGCGCAGGGCAAGCGCGGCCAGCGCGGACGTCGTGGCCGCGGGGCGTTGGAAGAAATCCACGTAGACCGCATCGGGCGTGTGCAGGTGTTGATCGATCAGGAGCGCAATCCCACGGTTCGACGCGAGGTCGCGCAGCATCTTCCGAACGGCACCCTGCCGGTAGATGACGGTGTTGCCCGTCCTGGTGCGAATGCGCTCGAGAAGGCCGTGCAGCCTCGGGTTGTCGAGCGGCCGCGCGAGCACGGAGATCGCGTGCGGGTGTCGCAGCGGGTGGGTGATCGCCTGCATCTCCCAGTAGCCGAAGTGCCCCGTGAAGTACAGCACGCCGCGTCCCTGCAGATGCGCCGAACGCGTGCGCCCTTCTCCCTCGACCTCCACCGCGGCCAGCACCTGCTCGCGTGAGTAGCTCCCGAATTTCAACAGCTCGAGCAGCAGGCTCCCGAAATGCCCGAACATGGCCCGCGCGAGCGCCCGTCGCTCGGCAACCGGCCGCCCGGGAAATGCGGCGCCAAGGTTCTCCAGCGCGGTGCGCCGATGCGTACGATCGATGTAGTAGACGACACGGCCGAGCGCCGCACCCAGCGAGCGGACGAACGACATCGGCAGCAGGCCAACCTGCAGACCAATCGCGCGCACGACCACGTACTCGAGCCAGTGCCTCATCCGCCTTCGCCCTTCGGGCTTCGGCGAGACACCTCCGCCGTGCCCGCCTCGCCTCGGCGCGACACGTCCACCCGAGCGTCGGCCAGCCGCGCGGCCAGCCACGCGGCAAAGATATCAGGCGGGTCGATTGTGACTTCCATCGGGAGATAGAGCCACGGCGGTGAAGGCACCGAGGCTACACACGCGGAGCCGGGCTCGCCAGGGTGATCCAACCGCACGGCATCCTTCTCCGTCGTCAGAATCGCCGCCGCTCCGACATCGTGGGCAACAGTGTGAATCGCTTTCAGGTCGCGCGTGCCGAACCAGTGGTGATCACGGAATGTGATCTCGCGCACGACGTCCCAGCCACCCGCACGCAGCGCCGAAAAAAAACGCTGGGGCCGCGCGATCGCGGCGACGGCCACGACCGTGCGCCCGCCATCACCGGCCGTCGGAGCGCCAAACGGATCGACCAGCCTCGGCGCTCCGTACTGCACCGACACCTGAAACACCCGCGTGTGGCCCAGCGCGGCACCGACGCGGCTGACATCCTCCGGCGTACCCGGCACCAGTACGGCATCGGCGAGGCGGGCGGCGGCAAGCGGCTCACGCAGCCGGCCTGATGGCAGCACCCGGTCATCAAGGTCGGCGGGAGCCATCAGCACGAGGTCCACGTCGCGAGCCAGCTGCACGTGCTGAAACCCATCGTCGAGGAGACTGACCGTGGTGGCGAAGCGACGCTCCGCCAGCCGCCCGGCGAGAAACCGATCCGCACACACAAGAACCGGCACTCCGCGCAGCGATCGCGCCAGCATCTGCGGCTCGTCGCCTGAGTCACGCGTCGGCACGAGCGGATCGGCGCCGGCGCTGACCACCACCACGCCATCGGCCGGCCGAAGGCGACCGTACCCGCGGCTGAGAATCGCCGGGCGCTCGCCGCCATCGCGCAGGAGCCGCGCGAGAAACGCCACCACCGGCGTCTTGCCACTTCCACCGGTCGCGATGTTGCCCACGCTGACGACCGGACCGGCAAGCCGGCGCTGGCGATCCGGATGCCGGCCGTACCAGGAGCGGCGAAGCCGGGTGACCTTCCCGTACAGACCGCTGAGAGGGCTCAATGGACTAGACGGAACGGGCGGACCACCGCGGTCTGGCGCTCCTGTGTGGGCAGGAGGCTGGTGATGACAGCCAGCGTCTTGTCCTTCGCGCCGCGGTTGGCATCGACCAGCGCGCGCGCGGCCGCGCCGAGACGCGCCCGGCGCACGGGATCGTCCATGAGCGCAACCATCGCCTCCTCCAGCTCTCGCTGGGTGGTCACTTGGATGGCCGCGCCATTGGCGAGAAACTCGTCGGCAATCTCGCCGAAGTTCTCCATGTGCGGACCGAACATGATCGGTTTGCCGAAGAGCGCCGGCTCCAGAATATTGTGCCCGCCGGCCGGCACGAGACTCCCGCCCACGAAGACGGCCGTGGCAATCTGGTAGATCTGGGCCAGCTCACCAATCGTGTCGAGGATGACCGCGTCGGCGCGGGGTTCGGCGTCGATTGGCAACTCGCTGCGGCGGATCGTTGCTAGCCCTTCGTGGCGGCAGAGGCGCTCGACCTCTCCGAACCGCTCCGGGTGGCGTGCCGCGAGAATGAGCAGCGCGTTGCCCCCTTTTTGGCGCACGCGGTTGAATGCACGAATCACCGCGGCCTCTTCACCCTTGAGCGTGCTGCCGGCCACGATCACCGGCCGGTTCGCCGAGATCCGGAAGAAGCGCAGGACACGCTCCGGGCCCCGGTTCGGCGTGGGTGACACATTCAAGGAGTCGAACTTCAGGCTGCCGGTGATCGTGATCCGTGACGGGTCGGCGCCAAGACCGATCAGCCGGCGCGCCGTTTCCTCGCCCTGGACGCAGAAACGATCGACATCGGCGAGCACGCGACGAAAGAACGGTTTTACGAGACGATAGCGCGGGTAGGAGCGGTGCGAGATTCGGCCGTTGACGACCACCGTCTTCACGCCGCGGCGCCGGCATTCGTGGAGAACGTTGGGCCAGATCTCGGTTTCCATCATCACGAAGAGGCGCGGCTTGGCCAGGTCCATCGTCCGCCGCACCGTGAACGCCCAGTCGAACGGGAAGTAGAACACCCCATCGACGTCGGACAGGTTGCGCCGTGCGAGCTGCTGCCCCGAGAGCGTCGTGGTGGAGAGGAACAGCCGCAGGTGCGGATAGCGCTCACGCAACTCCGCGATGAGTGGCCTGGCCGCGAGCACTTCCCCCACCGATACGGCGTGTACCCAGATCGACTCGTCGCCGTCGAGGTTGAAGGAAACCGGCAGGTAGCCGAGCCGCTGGCCGAGGCTCCCGATGTACTTCTTGTGCCGCAGGGCTTCGTACAGGAAGTACGGCAGTGCCGCCAGCAGCACCAGCAGGGAGACGATGCTGTAGAGGAGATACACGCTAAGTCTTGAAGAATGTGGGCCTTACAATCGCCAGAGTATATCGCGGCGATTGACCCCATTCAAGGCGCGTCGATACAATTGCTCGTTTGGTTTGGCGTGGGTGAGCGTTGGCTGAAAGGAACAGGATGGCGGTCAGGGTCGGGATTAACGGGTTCGGGCGCATCGGGCGCAACATCATGCGCGCCGCGATGGGCAGCGGCGACGTCGATTTCGTCGCGGTCAACGACCTCACCAGCGCGGCGACACTTGCCCACCTGCTCAAGTACGACTCCGTGCTTGGCAATCTCAAGGCCGACGTCAAGGCGGCGGGCGAGGGCATCACCGTGGACGGCGATGCGTTCAAGGTCCTCTCCGTCAAGGACCCCGCGCAACTGCCCTGGAAAGATCTCGGCGTGGACGTCGTGTTCGAGTCCACCGGCATCTTCGCCAACCGCGAAGGCGCGATGAAGCACCTCGCTGCGGGCGCGAAGAAGGTGATCATCACGGCGCCCGCCAAGGGACCGGACATCACCGTCGTGCTCGGCGTCAACGAGGGCGCCTACGATCCGAAAGCCCACCACATCATCTCCAACGCGTCCTGCACCACGAACTGCCTCGCGCCGATGGCCAAGGTGCTCCACGAGAGCTTCGGCATCCGCAAGGGGTGGATGACGACCGTGCACTCGTACACGAACGACCAGAACCTGCTCGACCTCCCGCACAAGGATCTGCGGCGCGCGCGCGCCGCGGCGATGTCGATGATTCCTACCTCCAGCGGCGCCGCATCCGCGATTGGTGAAGTGCTGCCGCAGCTCAAGGGGCGGCTCGACGGCTTCGCCATGCGGGTCCCGACGCCGAATGTCTCGGTGGTCGATCTCAGCGTCCTCCTGGACAAGAAGACCAGCAGTGAGGAGGTCAACGCCGCTCTGCGCGCGGCGGCCGACGGGCCCCTCAAGGGCATCCTCGCCTGCTCCAACGCCGAGCTGGTGTCGATCGACTTCCGCGGCAACCCGCATTCCTCCATCGTGGACGCGCCGTACACGAAGGTCATGGACGGTGACTTCGCGAAGCTGCTCTCGTGGTACGACAACGAGTGGGGCTACGCGAGCCGCTGCGTCGATTTGCTCAAGGTCGTCGTGGCCCGGGGGCTGTGAAGCGTTCGATTCGCGACCTGACGCTCGCGGGTCGCCGCGTGTTCATCCGCGTGGACTTCAACGTTCCCATCAAGGGCGGAACGATTGGAGACGACACGCGCATTCGCGCGTCCCTTCCAACCATCCAGCACGCGCTCGACGCCGGTGCCTCGTGCGTGATCCTTGCCTCGCACCTCGGACGGCCGAAGGGCAAGCCGAATTCCGACATGAGTCTGCGGCCCGTGGCCGCGCGGCTGCAGGAGATCCTGAAGCGGCCAGTGGAGTTTGCGAAGGACTGCATTGGCCCCGCCGCGGAAGTCGCCGTCGCGCGCGCGCAGGCGAGCGGCGCGGGAAGCAGTGCCGGGACCAGCGCCGGCGGCAGTGGCGCGAGCCGTGTCGTGCTGCTCGAGAATCTCCGGTTCCACCCTGAGGAGGAGAAGGACGATCCCGCGTTCGCGAAGGCGCTGGCCAAGCTGGCTGACGTCTACGTGAACGACGCGTTCGGCGCGGCACACCGCGCCCACGCGTCGGTGCACGCGATCGTCTCGCTGATGCCGGAGGCCGGCGCTGGGCTCCTGATGGAAAACGAGCTCAAGTACCTGGGCTCCGCACTGAGCCACCCGGAGCATCCATTCGTGGCGGTGATTGGCGGCGCCAAGGTCTCGGACAAGATCGAGGTCATCGAGAACCTGATTGCGCGGGTGGACCGCCTGCTCATCGGCGGCGCGATGGCGTACACCTTCTTCAAGGCCCAGGGGAAACCCGTCGGACGGTCGCTCGTCGAGGACAACAAGCTCGACGCGGCGCGCGGCATCATGGCACGCGCGAAGAGCCGTGGCCTTCAGTTCATGCTGCCAATTGACCACGTCGTCGCCGCGACGCTGCCCGCCGTGAAAGGGGCCGAAGGGCCTGCTGACGTCCAGACCGAAACGCTGCGGGTGGACGATGCCGCGATCGGCGATCGCATGGGGCTCGATATCGGCCCGGAAACGGCGCGGGCGTATGCAGCCGCGCTCGGCGATGCGAAGACCGTCATCTGGAACGGCCCGATGGGTGTATTCGAGATCGACGCGTTCGCGCAGGGCACCATGGCGGTGGCCCGCGCGGTGGCGGATGTCCGCGGCACGACGATTGTCGGCGGCGGCGATTCGATCGCCGCGGTGAAGAAGGCTGGTATCGCCGATCGCGTCACGCACATATCAACCGGCGGCGGCGCGTCGCTCGAGTTCCTGGGCGGGCGCACCCTGCCCGGCGTCGCGGTTCTACCTGACGCGTCATGAGAACGCCGTTCATCGCCGCCAACTGGAAGATGCACAAGACGGTTGCCGAGACCGTCACGTTTGTCACCGAGTTCCGCGGCCTTGTAAAAGACATCAAGGACGTCGAGATCGTGGTGGCACCACCGTTCACGGCGCTGCACGCGGCGGCCGAGGCGGCGCGGAACAGCAACGTCGGCATCGCCGCGCAGAATCTCTACTGGGAGCGCCAGGGGGCGTTCACCGGTGAGATCAGCGCACCGATGATCCGCGAAGCCGGGGCCGCGTACGGGATCATCGGCCACTCCGAACGCCGGACGCTTTTCGGCGAGACCGACGCGTCGGTCAATCGCCGGATAGCGGCGGCCTTCGCCGAGCGGCTCACGCCCATCGTCTGCATCGGTGAAACCCTCGACCAGCGCGAGCGCAACGAGACGTTCGCGGTGCTCGACAGGCAGATCAAGCAGGGCTTCGACGGAGTCACCGCCGACGAGATGGCCAAGTTGGTGATCGCGTACGAGCCGGTCTGGGCGATCGGCACCGGCCGGAACGCGACGCCCGCTCAGGCATCCGAGGCCCACGGCCACATCCGAGCTCGACTTCTCCAGTGGTTCGGTGGAGAGGCAGCCGGCCGCTGCCGCATCATCTACGGGGGCAGCGTGAAGCCAGACAATACAGCAGCCCTCCTCTCCCAGCCGGACGTGGACGGGGCCTTGGTGGGCGGAGCCAGCATGGACGTGCGCGACTTCTTCGCCATCGTGTCGCGGGGCCGGCGCGAGGCTGTATAATCGGGCTTTCCCAGAACGGACTGACGCGCTTATGTACTACGTGGTCGTCGCTCTCTATGTGATTGTCTGCTTCTCCCTGATGCTGGTGGTACTCCTCCAGCAGGGCAAGGGGGGCGACATCGCCAGCGCGTTCGGCGGCGGCAGCAGCCAGGCGGCATTTGGCGCGCGCGCCGGTGCCACCGTGCTGTCGCGGGCCACGACGATCTGCGCGATCCTGTTCATGTTGGGGGCGATTACGCTGGGCATTCTGGGTCAGGGCGGCGGGCAATCCGTCGTAGGCGGCCGCGCACCGCAGGGAGCGGCGCCGCAGGGGACGACGCAGCCGGTGACCGCACCCGCGCCGACTCCGGCAACACCTGCACCCACGACACCCGCGCCGACGACACCGGCACCAGCGCAGTAATATCTTGTAGCACCCTGTAGGGGTGGACCTTTAGGTTCGCCCAGCTCTCCCTCGCGGAAGTGGCGGAATTGGCAGACGCACCAGCTTGAGGGGCTGGCGCCCGCAAGGGCGTGAAGGTTCGAGTCCTTTCTTCCGCACCACAT
>JAKFXY010000018.1 GCA_021731165.1 Acidobacteriota bacterium
GTCTGCGCGGCGATGCGGCCGAGTACGTCGGTCCGCTTCGGAAACTCAATCTCCATGTCGACTTCGGCTTCGTCGCCGTAGATCTCCTGCGCTTCCTTCAGCGAGATCTGCTTCTCGGCATCCTCGACGGTCTCGACGATGTGCTTGATCGCAAAGAGATCGACCTGACCGGTGTCCTCGTTGAACCGCGTCTTCAGATTCTCGTTGGTCTTGTAGTACTTGCGTGAGGCCGTGAGGACGGCGTCTTCGATGGCGGTGATGATGGTCTCGGCCTCGATGCCCTTTTCCTTGGCGAGCGCCTCAATCGTCTGGAGCAGCGGGTTTGGCATAGTCTAAAATTCCACCTCGAGGCGGCCGCGCGTGATGAGTCGCAACGGCAGCCGGTGCAGGCGTCCATTGGGCGCCTCGAGCAGTACGATGTCTCCAAGAGCGGTGTCGTGGTCGACGCCCCGCAGCCGTCCCTCGAACGCCTTCTGGTTGTTCACCGGCTCGCTGACCACGACCTTCGCGAGCCGACCCGAGAACCGGCCGTAGTCATCGAACCGGCGCAACGGACGATCGAGGCCGGGCGAGGAAACCTCGAGCGTGTACGCGAACGGAAGCGGATCCTCGACGTCGAGGATCGTGCTCAGTTCCCGGTTGACCTGCTCGCAATCCTCGATACTGACGCTCTCCTCGGGCGTGCCTGCCGGCCCAGGCCGGTCGATGAATACTCGGACCACGTGCCCGACGCCCTCGCGGCGGCTCTGCACGTCCCACACTTCCAACCCGCGCGAGGCGGCGACCCGTTCCGCGATGGCCCGAACCTGTTCGATCGGTTGCATGTTTGCAGGCGAATCCGAAGGTCCGCCTCTACGACGACGTCACCAACACGCGCCCGTAGAGGCCGATCTTCAGGTCGGCCCAAATAAAAAAAGTGGGCTCCGAGCCCACTTGGAGTCCTACTCCGCCTAGGTAACGACCCTAAAGGCTATCACACGCGCTGAGCGACCGACAACGGACGCGCGACGAGATCGTAGTTTCGGCTGCCCACGATTTCGGCGTCGATGAACTGGCCTGGCGTGAGCCCGGAAGGGTCGCATTCGGTGAGGTATACGAGCGGATCGATGTCTGGCGCCTGGCCCTCCAGCCGTGCCCGGAGAACGAGGTCCGAGTCGATCGCCGGGCCGTCTATGACGACCCGGGCGGTCCGCCCCACCCGCTGTCGTTGCGCGCGAGTCACGATGCGTTTCTGCAGGCTCATCAGTTGTGACTGCCGCTGCTTCTTGACCTTCGCGGGCACGTCATCGGCCAGGCCATGTGCCGACGTGCCTTCCTCGTGCGAGTAGGTGAAGACACCCACGTGATCGAAAGCCACGGCGGACACGAAGTCCCGCAATTCAGCGGCGTCGGCCTCGGTCTCGCCGGGAAATCCGGCAATGAAGGTCGTGCGAAGCGTCACGCCGGGCACTCGCGTGCGAATTCGCTCGAGGAGGCGTGCGTAACCGGCGCGCGTACCTGGTCGCTTCATCCGTTTCAGCACCGCATCCGAGGCGTGCTGCAGCGGAAGATCGACGTAGCTGCAGACCTTGCGACACTCGGCCATCGCGTCGAGCACGTCGTCTCCGATCGTGGTCGGGTAGAGGTACAGCATCCGGATCCACTCGAGTCCGTCCACGCGATCGAGCTCCCTCAGCAGGCGTGCCAGCGCGCCCCGTTCGCCGCGATCGACGCCGTAGAAGCTCGTGTCCTGTGAGATGAGGAGCAGTTCCTTCACGCCACGCTCGGCCAGCGTCCGCGCCTCGCGCACGATCGAGTCCGCCGGCCGGCTCCGATAGTTGCCGCGCAGCGTCGGGATGATGCAGAACGCACACGCGTAGTCGCAGCCCTCCGCGATTTTCAGGTAGGCATAGTGCCGCGGTGTTGCCAGGAGTCTCGGCGTGTCGGCATCGTAAATATAGGTGGGGAGACGCGCGACGCCCGTGACCGCCGTGCCGTTGGCCCGCAACAGGGGAAGGTGTGACTGGTCCCGCGCCACGGCGCCGCCGATCGCGCGGACGATCTCCGGAACCTCGCCCGTCCCGAGCACGGCGTCGATTTCGGGAATCTGCTCGCGCAGCTCATCGCGATAGCGCTCGGCCAGGCAGCCGGTGACGATGAGCGTGCGACAACGGCCGGTGGTCTTGTGCCCCGCCATCTCCAGAATTGCGTCGACGGATTCCTGCTTGGCCTTGTCGATGAACGCACAGGTATTGACCACGAGCACGTCTGCGTCGGCGGCCTCGCGCGTCAATTGATGCCCCGCCTCTTGAGCGAGCCCGAGCATGACCTCTGAATCGACGAGGTTCTTGGGGCAGCCGAGGGAGATCATGCCAATCTTCAATTTGTTACAGCTTCCACTGATCGTTGCCACAGAGACACAGAGGTCACAGAGATCATTTGGTACAACGTCTGTGGTCTCTGAGTCTCTGTGGCGTTCCTAAGGGTACAAGCGGTACAGCATACGCGGGTACGGAATGGTCTCCCGTACGTGTTCGAGCTTGCAGATCCACGAGACGCAGCGCTCGATGCCCATGCCGAAACCGCCGTGGGGGACGGTGCCGTAGCGACGAAGGTCGAGATACCACTCGAACGCCTCCTGCGGCAGCCCGTGCTCCCTGATTCGCCGAAGCAGGAGATCGAGATCGTCCACGCGCTGACCGCCGCCAATGATCTCACCATAGCCTTCCGGGGCGAGCACATCCACGCAGAGCGCCTTGTCCGGCTGCTGCGGGTCGGGCTTCATGTAGAAGGCCTTGATCGTCGTGGGGTAGTGCGTGATCGCCACGGGACGATCGAAGTGTTCGGACAGCACGGTCTCGTCCGTGCCGCCGAAGTCGGTGCCGTATGCGAATGGAAGCCCCTTCTCACGGAGGATCGTCGCGGCGTCGTCATAAGTGATGCGCGGGAACGGGGCGGTGACCGCCTCCAGCTTCGTCGTGTCGCGCTCGAGGATCTGCAGCTCGGTCCGCCGCTTGTCGAGGACGCGGGCCACGATGCTGGTGATGAGCCCTTCGGCCAGCGAGATGACGTCACCGAGATCGGCGTACGCCATCTCGGGCTCCACCATCCAGAACTCGGTCAGGTGACGACGCGTCTTCGACTTCTCCGCCCGGAAGGTCGGACCGAATCCGTAGACCTTGCCGAGCGCCATCGCATTGGCCTCGCCATAGAGCTGGCCACTCTGGGTCAGGAACGCCGTCGTGTCCTCGAAGTACTGGACGGGGAACAGCGTGCTCGTCCCTTCGCACGCGGCCGGCGTGAAGATCGGCGTGTCGCAGAGAATGAAACCGCGGCCGTTGAAGAAGTCGCGCACGGCGTCGATGACCTCGTGACGCACACGCATGATGGCCGTCTGACGCTCGGTGCGCAGCCAGAGATGCCGACGGTCCATCAGGAAGTCCACGCCATGCTCCTTTGGCGTGATGGGGTAGTCCTGGGAGTCGCCGTGGACCTCGAGACTTGCGACGTCAATCTCGTATCCGCCTCGCGCCCGCTCGTCGGCGCGAACGGCGCCAGTGACCGAGAGCGAGGTCTCCTGTCCCAGATGAGCGGCACGGGTGAACGCGTCATCCCCGACCGTCGCTTTCGACATCACCGCCTGGATGAAGCCGCTGCCGTCGCGAATGATCAGGAAGTGCAGCTTCCCGCTCGACCGGCGGTTATGCAGCCAGCCGTGGAGCGTTACCTGTTGCCCGTCGAACGTCGCGATGTCCGCAATCGTGGCACGCATGGATCTCTCAGAACGTGACAAGAGTCTTTTCGAGTCGCGCGCGGGCGTGCGCCGTCCGCTTCAGGACGTCAACCGGACTGCCCGCACCGGCCAGTTCGAACATCAGCACGCCGTCGTAGCCGATCTTCTGCGTCTCCATCATGGCCGCGTCCCAGTCGATTCCGCCCGCGAACGGAACGAGATGCTCGTCTCTCGCGCCGCCGTTGTCGTGCAGGTGCGTCGTGACCATATGGCCGGACACGGCCTCGATGGCCTCCCCAAGGTCGCCCATCAAATGCGCGTGCCCGTAGTCAAGGCAGATGCCCAGATCGATGCCGTCCAACTCATCCTCAATCAGGCGTACCAACGAGGCCGCGGGCGCCGGCGGGCTGGGGATCACCTCGAGCGCGATCGTGACGCGGAGCTGAGCGGCACGTTCCACGATTCCAGGGAGCAGCGTGTTGGTCACCGGCAATCCGGGGTGCATCACGAGGTACCGGTACGGAACACTGGACGCGACGGCGATCACGGCGTCGATTTCCGCGGCCGGCTGGGATGCCGGAGCGTGCAGCGACTGGAGTTCGAGGCGGGTGTCGGACAGCCATTCCGAGAGCTCGTCCACCGCCCGCGGATCGCGGTAGTCGAAATGTGAACGTTCGGCGACGACCTCGACCGTTTCAAAGCCGTGCGCCGCGATGTGCACGAGATGCTCGCGGCAGAGCCGGGATTGCTGAAAGAGGCGCGTGGAAATACCGAATCGACGGTCGTTCATGGATGCGGCCAAATACACATTGTATAGGCTGGCGAATGGTCAGGCCCGCCTCTACGCCGCGACCAACCCAGTTTCGGAGGGGCGGACCTTCAGGTCCGCCTACCTCAATTCTTCGACGTGCTCGGCGAGGATCTCGCGCAAACGTGCGAAGCGCGGATGGCGTGAAAGGTTTGCTCGAATGTAGCTGAGGGTCCGCGGAATGTACTGGATATAGACCGTGTTGCCCCTGGCGGCCGCCTGAAACCCGAAGGTGCCAAGCGCCTTCAGGTTGCGTTGCAGGGCCATCGCGTCGAATCGTCGCCGAAACTCGCCCGCGTCGGGTGAGGCGCCAGCGGTCCCCGCCCGGAGCGCGAGGAAGAACGCCAGCAACTCCTCGACCTGCGCGTCCGTGAAATCAACGTACGAATCGCGCAGCAGTGACGCCAGATCGTAGGTGTCCGGCCCCATGCGCGCATCCTGGAAGTCGATGACGTGTAGGCTGTCCTCGTGCAGCATCAGGTTCCTGCTGTGATAGTCCCGGTGGCAGAGGACCCGCGGCTCGGCGGCGAGCTCCTCGGCCATGGCGCCGTATTCGAGGGCCAGCGCGTGTCGCGCGGAAGCGGGAATCGTCGCGCCTTGATACCCCTCGACGAAGTGCTTCGTGAAGAACTGCAGCTCCCACGTCAGCTTTTCAACATCGAAAGCGACACCGTAGGGCAGATAGTCCGGCGACGCCAGCTCGCGGCCGCGACGTTGCAGTGTTTCGATGAATGTGACCGCCTGCCGATAGAGCGCGGCATGCTCGGCCGGCGACGCGGCTCCAAGATGCGCCTGAAGCGTGACATCGCCAAGATCCTCAAGGGCGATGATGCCGAGCGGATCAGAGTGGGCGAGGATGCGCGGCACGGGTACTGGCATGGCGCTCAGCAATCGCGCCACGTTGACGAACGGCAACGTCTGAAAATCAATCGGCCCCGGATGGACGGCGAGCACCTGCGACGGCCTGTCGCGCAGCCGGAGACGAAAGTACTGGCGGTCGGACGCATCGCCGGCGAGCGGCACGACCTTCGTGCCGACCGCAGCCAGCCCGGCGTCGTCCAGAAACCGGTCAATTCGATCGCGCACCTCTGGTCGCGCAGCCGTCTGTCGTTCGCTCATTGGCGTCTCAGCCACGAAGCTCTCGAAGGACACGAATTCTCATTGGGTGTCTTCTTGTGTCGTGACCGTCGGTTCCTTCGTAGTTAAAGGGAGGCGACCGCCATGCCGTCGATCACGCGTTCCCCAGGGACCAGATCGCCAGATGGGACGCGCAGCGTGACGCCCGTCCACGACGTGTCCGCTGGCACGCGCACGCCGTCGGTCACGACGCACTCGCGGACGAATGCGCCGGCCCCGATGTCCACATCGTCCCATAGAACCGATCGCTCGACGTGCGCATCGCCGGCGATGCGCGGCGCGGCGCCGACGTCCGCGGCCAGTCCTTCGCGCGACGCGAGGGTCAGCGCGGTCTCCAGGTAGTCGGCCGGCGTCCCGATGTCCATGAACTCCGCCTGCGTGACGAATGCGCGGACGGAGCCTGGGCGCTCCCGAATCAGGGCAGGGTAGAGTGCGGCGACCGACTCGTGAGGACTGTTGTCCGGCAACCCCGCGAAGGCTTCGGCCTGCACGACCTGTACACCGATGAAGTGGAAGGATTGCTCAGGGGCCCGCCGCCCGACGAAGCCGCGTACCAACCCGTCGCCGTCAACGAGAACGCCGCCGTACTTGTCGGGCTCGGTGTTGGGAACGACCGCCATCGTGACGAGCGCTCCGGTGTCCTGATGACGGTCGATCATCGCGGGGACATCGGCGTCGGTCAGTGTGTCGCCGTTGACCACCAGGAACCGCGGGGCGCCGAGGATGGCAAGCGCACGCCGTACGCCGCCAGCCGATCCGAGCACGTCCGGAGCCTCCCACGAATAGCGCACCCGCATGCCGAGGTCACGCGCATCACCCACACGAGAGGTCAGCGTATGTGGCAGGTGATGGAGGTTGAGCACGGCGTCTGTGACGCCGGCAGCCGCCAGGCGCGACAGGATGCGTCGTACGAGCGGTTGCCCCGCCACGGGGAGAGCCGCTTTCGCGCGCACGCACGAGAGCGGACGCAGACGGGTGGCCAGTCCCGCCGTCAGGACGAGCGCAGGGATCATGCTCCGCCGAACACCATGTCCGAGCCGGTCAGGCCAAACCTGCCGCGATGTTGGACGAAGAGCTGACGATACGAGTCCAATACGAAGTCTTTTGGCGTGCACCCGAGCGCCTTCGTGGTCGTGAGGATCCCCTCCTCACTGCCTTCAATCTCCACGAAGGTGCCTACCGGAGTCTCGTCTATCGCGATCACGACGCCCTCCGCGGTAAATTCCTCCCGGTACTTCTCGCTTCTGAACCGCGCAAGGAGGCCGACTTCCGAGAAGACGTGTCGCAGCACCTCGCCGTCATCCACGACCGTCTCATGTTCATCGCGAATCTTCATCGATCCGGCCCGCACCGGCCCCTTGAACGTCAAGAGGGTCGTGCCCGCCTCGGCCCGGATACGCAGCACGCAGTGCCGTCGTCGCAGCGTCTCGTCGTTCGTGTCGAGGATGACGTCGACCTGAAGTCGTCTGGCGCGGAGCGGAATCGCTCCAGCCGCCAGGATTGCCGCGCGAGCGGCGTCAGGACTGACAAACCGGAGTTTGACTTCTCGCTCAACCATCCGCCTCACCCAGGTTCGTGTACGGTCGAAGAGTTTCTTGTACCACACAAGGAAAGGGCCCGGACCCAGCCGTGCTGGAGTCCGGGCCCAATGGCCGAGCCCGCCGGACGTCGTGGTCAGTCCTTCTGAACGGTGACGAACTGCTCCGAGCCGTTGCGAAGCACGCGGAGGAAGGCCGTCGCCTTCGATGGCACCCGCGCGAGCTCCCGTTGGGCTTCGGCTGCGCTTGTCACCGCCGTCCGCCCAACGCGGAGGATGATGTCCCTCGGCTGGAGCCCCGCTCGGGCCGCCGCGCTGTCGGGGTCCACGTCCACGATGATCGCACCGCGCGTGTTCGTCTCGAGCCGCAACTGCTCCGCGATCTGCGGCGTGATATTGCTGAGCGACATGCCGAATCCGCTGGTCGGCTCCTGCTGGGGCGCGTTGTTCGGGCCGTTGTCCGCTCGCGCCTGTGTCTCGGCCTCGAGGTTCAACTCATCGACGGTCACGTTCAGTGTCCGCTCCTGCTTGTCTCGAACGATGCGCACCGGCACGACGGTGCCCGGCCTCGTACTGACCACCATGGCCACCAGCTCGTCTCGGTTCTTGATCGGCTTGCCGTTGTAGGCGATGACGACGTCGCCTGGTTCCATTCCGCCCTTGGCGGCAGCGCTGCCGGGCGACACGCTCATGATCACCGCGCCGTTCCGGTCCTTGAGGCCGAATTCCTCGAGCGCGTTCGCCGGGATCGGGCCGATGGCCACGCCGATCCGGCCGCGCGTGATCTTGCCGCCGCGTAATTGCGGCAGGAGGTCGAGCACCAGATTGATCGGCATCGCGAAGCCGATGCCGATGTTTCCTGACTGCCGGGCGTCGGTATAGATCGCCGTGTTGATTCCGACCACCTCACCCCTGACATTCAGAAGGGGACCTCCGGAATTGCCTGGATTGATGGCGGCGTCGGTCTGCAGCACGGCCGCTGTTCGGCCATCGGCCACCGGGAACGAGCGCGACGTTGCGCTGATGACCCCGACGCTGACCGTGTGAGCCAGTCCGAACGGATTACCAATGGCCATGACCCAGTCGCCCTGCTGCATCTGCGATGAGTCGCCGAATTTCACCTCCGGCAGCGTGTGGTTCGGCTTTTCGGTCAGCTCGATGAGCGCGCTGTCGGTCAGGGGGTCGCGACCGACCACTCGCGCGGCGTACTCCTGGTCGGAATCCTCGCCATAAAGCGACACCTCGATCTTGGTGGCGTCTTCGACGACGTGGTTGTTGGTCAGGATGAAGCCGGCCTTGTCGATGATGAAGCCGGTGCCCGCCGCCTGCACGACGCGGTCGCGCGATTGCGGCCGTCCCTGGCCTCCCCCCTGCCCGCCTCCGGGCTGACCAAAGAAGCGCTCGAAGAGATCGTCGCCCCCACCCTGGCCGCCGCCAAAAAACTGGGTCAGATCCTGACCGGCCTGACGCGACTCGGTCCTGATGTTGACGACGGCCGGCGTGACGGCCTTCGCGATGTCGCGAAACGTCGTGGCTGTCACAGGGCCGGTGAACGGCGCGCTGTTGCCGCGTACAACCGCTCCGCCAAGTGTCTGCGCCGACGACTCGGGTGAAAGGTCGAGCCGCGACGCAATCACCATCCCGACCGCGAGGGACGCAACGGCAATCAGGAGCGCATAGAACAACGTCGTTTTTCGCGTATACATGGGCACTGGCCTCACTGGTTCAAGAGGTACTACTCGAGGAGCTTCCGAATTTCCGACTGACGAGCACCGGTCACGACGGCGTCTCGCTCGCCACGGTACATGTTGATTTCTGTTCTGACGCCAAACGTATCGAAGTAGAGTCCCGGCTCCACGGTAAACCCCGTGCCGGGCAGTAGACGCCGGTCATCGTGCGTTTCGTAGTCGTCCATGTGCACGCCGTTGCCGTGCACCTGCTCTCCCAAGCTGTGGCCCGTTCTGTGGAGGATCTGCGGCCCGTAGCCGGCCTCTTGCAGAACGGTTCGCGCGGCACGGTCCACCTGCCAGCCCTGCAGCGGCTGGTTGTCGCGCGCGGCCTGTTCGACCAGCGCGATCGCCGCATCGCGTGCGGCGGCGATGGCGCCGAACGCGCGGGCCGGTACGTCGGGAACCCGACGTCCTGTGAAGCCCACCCACGTGATGTCGGCATACACCGAGCCAGGCTCCCGCCGCTTTCCCCATAGGTCGAGCAACAAGAGCTCATCGGCGACAATCGCACGAGACTGCTCCGCTATCGGGAGGTAGTGAGGATTGCCGGCGTTTGCGCCAACGGCAACCACCGGCGGCGAATCACTCACCAGTCCCTCCTCTTCGAACCACCCAACCATCTGCCGTTGCAGCGCGTACTCGCTCAACCAGGTGCGGGTGCGCACGGCGGCGGCAGCCGTCGCGAACGCCCGATCCTTGATCCGGTAGAGCGCGTCGGATGCCGCCCGGTGCGTCGCCAGCTGAGCTGCCGTCCATGCTGCTTCGAACCGCTGCACGAGATCGCCGGACGACACGATCGTCACGCCGCGACCGCGTACCGCCTCAGCCGTACCCGCGTCCACTCGCGAGAGGTACGGTATCGCGCAGCCGGGCGAATACTCCATCGCGACGCGCTTCAATCCCGAGAGCAGTGCGTCGAGCCCCGCGTCGAGCTGCTCGCGGCCCGCATACACCGTCTTCTCACCGGGGAGCCCGTCAAGGTTGTGACGCTCGATGGCGTGCACAAGTCCCCGCGGGCCACCGGTGGCCGGGATGAGGTAGTACCACCGCCGCGTGGTCATGTGCGCCCCTCCGACCAGGCCCGCGAGGCCAGCGGCGATCGGGTTCGAGCCGTGAAAATCGTAGAGCAACCACCCATCCAGGCCATCGTCGCGGAGCGTCCGCTGAATGGCGGCCACATCGAGGGGCATTGCGTCTCCAGTATAGGTGTCTCGGTTCCTGGCGGCCACTCGCATAGGTAGGACGCCGCGCCGCGGGCGAAAGTCGGCGACCCTATAATCTAGGGGTCGGTCACCGCGCTGTATTGAGAGTATTGGGGCGCCCCATGAAGCTGAGCTCACTGCTTGCCGCCGCCTTCGCTGCTCTGGCCGCCGCCGTTCTCGTGGCCCAGCAGCCCCAGCCACAGACCCCCGACGCTCCGCCGGTTACCTTCCGCGTCGAAGTGAACTACGTCGAGGTCGATGCCATCGTTACCGACGCCCAGGGCAACCTCGTGCGGAATCTCACGATGGATGACTTCGAGCTGCTCGAGGATCGGAAGGCGCAGACGATCACCGCCTTCTCGCTCGTTGACATTCCGCTGGAGCGGGCGGAGCGGCCGCTGTTTGCGTCCATGCCGATTGAGCCCGACGTGCAGACGAACACGACCGGGGAAGGACGCCTGTATCTGATCGTGCTCGACACGCTTCATACCGCGCCCTCAAACGTGCCCCGGGTCAAATCCGCCGTGCGGCAGTTCATCGAGCGAAGTTTCGGTGAGAACGACGTGGCGGCAGTCGTCTTCACCGGCGGGCAGACCGGTGACACACAGGACTTCACCAACAATCGGCGGCTGCTCCTGGCGGCGGTGGACCGGATGATCGGGATGAAATCCCCAGGGGCGACTCTGAGCCGGATCGAACAGATAGGCCCCGGCCGACAGCAGGGCGACATATTGAACGACCCCCTCGAATTCGAGCGGGCCTCCTCCGCGCGCAACGCGATGGAGCGGATCCGGGAGTTGTCGAACTTCATGGCCTCGGTGCGTGGTCGGCGCAAGGCCATGCTGCTCGTGGGCGAGGGCGTCGAGTACAACTTTACCGACATCCTTGGCAGCAATCAGGCCACGGGCGTCCTCGAGTCGGTTCGCGACGCGATTGGCGCGGCCACACGCGCCAACGTCGCCATCTACGCCGTGGATCCTCGCGGCCTCACGAGTCCCGACTCGGAACTCATCAGCACCGTGGGATCACCCGCCGCGGATGACCGGTCGCTCGGCGACCTCGGGGCCCGGTCCATTGCCCGGGAGTTCCGACAGTCCCAGGAGAGCCTCCGGATGATGGCCGAGGATACCGGCGGCTTCGCGGTGCTCAATCAGAACGACTTTCAGAGCGCCTTCACGCGCATCGTCCGGGACAACAGCAGTTACTACGTGCTGGGGTACTACCCGACCAACGATCGCCGCGACGGCCGTTTCCGCGGCATCAGCGTTCGAGTGAAACGTCCCGGCCTCATGGTGCGGGCGCGCCGGGGCTACGTCGCACCGAGAGGACGGCCCCCCGGGGCGGCACCCGCACCCGCTAACCCGTTGTCCGCGGCTGTCGGAGAGGCGATGGCCAGTCCGTTGCCGGTGCCGGGTATTCCCATGCGTCTGTTCGCCGGGGCGATCAAGGGAGAGGCGCCGAACGCCACCGTGGCGCTGTCGCTCGAACTTGGCGTCCAGGGGTTCTCGTTCGCCGAAGCCAACGGCACGTTCAACGACCGGCTGGAATTGCGATTTACCGCGACCAACACGCTTGGAAAGCAGATTGGCAGTGGCGCCCACGCGGTGAACATCGCCATGAAGCCCGACACGTTCGCGCGTGTCCGGACGCGCGGACTGCGCGTGCTGACGCAGATGGACCTGCCTCCTGGCCGCTACCAGGTTCGCATCGCGGCCGCGGAGAGCGGCGCAGGCAAATCCGGCAGCGTCATCGCCGACGTCGAGGTCCCTGACTTCTACAAGCAGCCATTGGCCATGAGCAGCCTGGCCCTCACCACGACATCGGCTGGCGAAACCCTCACGGTGAAGCCCAATGACCCGCTGGCCGCTTTACTGCCTGGGCCAGTCACGGCAACGCGCGAGTTCGATCGCGCGGATGCCCTCTCGGTGTTTGCGGAGTTTTACGAGAACCAGCGGAACGCGCCCGCGCACGTCATCAATATCGAGACAACGCTCCGCGCGCCCGAGAACGGGCGCATTGTGTTCCAGAACAGCGAGGAGCGCCGCT
>JAKFXY010000023.1 GCA_021731165.1 Acidobacteriota bacterium
CCAAAGTCCACACCGACTTGCGTCCGGAGGCGACGACACAGTAAAACTCCACCAGTCTCGGTCGCCCGTCAGAAATGGCGGGGTTTGAACTGTCGATTAATGGCGGGTTTTGAACTGTCCACCGAGGCCAGGGGGCGCAAGAGCGGCATGTCAAACTCCGTTCACTGTGGTTGCATGGTGTCGATCTGTTATGATGCAGACAATGCCAAATTGACACTATGATGTCAATAAGTATTTATGGTGACATATGAACAGGACAAAGCGAACGCCTGGGGGCGATGCCCTGACCAGCCTCGTGCTCGATCTCTTCCGGGTGAACAGCCTGCTGCTGACCGCAGGCGACCGATTGGTCGCTGAGCTTGGGTTAACGAGCGCCCGCTGGCAGATTCTCGGCGCAATCGTCGCCGCCGAACGTTCGCAGCCAGTCGCGTGGCTCGCTCGCGACCTGGCCGCGAATCGTCAGAACGTGCAGCGGATCATCAACGACCTGCACCGGGAAGGGCTCGTCGCGTTTGAGGCCAACCCGCATCATCGTCGGGCGCAACTGGTCATGCTGACCGACAAGGGAAAGCAGACGTACGACGCAGCCTTGCGCGTACAGGCCCCATGGGTCAACGGCATTGCGGCCGGGGTCTCCGTCAAGGACATCGAGACAGTCCACCGCGTAATCACGGCATTGCGGAAGAACCTCGAGGGCAACGAGAAACCCCGCGAGCGAGCCTGACTCGACGACATAGATTTGCCCGCCGCTAAGGTCGGACGCCGAACCAGTTGCGGACATCGTCCAGTGCGGCCAAGGTGACCGCAAAGTACTGACCATCAACTACTTGATGGTCACGCTGTGTACCTGGTCCGTAAGTTATCGATTCCATTGACCCCTAGAGAGGTGGCTCACCGCACTGGACGATGTCCGCAACTGGCTCATCGAATCGAATTGAACGCAGTCGCAAAGCGTCGGCGCTGATCGATCACCATCGAAGAACGGACTACCGCGACCGCGCGAAGGCGATGATAATGACCGCTCCGACTAGGGCGAGTGCGGCACCGACGAGGTCGGCGCGCGTCGGTGCCTGGCGTTCGACGGCCCACAACCAGATGAGCGACGCCACGATGTAGATTCCCCCGTACGCGGCGTAGGCCCTTCCAGCGAACGCCGAGTCGACACGCGTCAGCGCAAATGCGAACGCAATCAAGCTCGCAACACCTACACAAACAACCGCCAATCCACCGCCCCGACGCGCCCAAAACCAGAAGGCAAAGCAGCCGGCGATCTCAAAGAATGCGGCCAACGTAAAAATGGCAAGATTCGACGTCACTTGGGATCGAAAAGTCTCAGAAATGTGCCAGGTTCTACCCGCCTAGAGCAGGCCGCGTAAGCCATCGAATCTGCCCAATACTTCGGCCCAAGGTGGATACGGCCCATAACACAGCTGCTTGCACTGCGCTTCGTAGTCACGTTCCAAAGCCACGGCCAACTCACGTGGCGGAAACAGTGCCTCGCTGTTCGCGAACTTCATCTCGTCTGGATACAAGTAATTTTCCGGAAAGTGCTCGCGGCTCACTTTGTCGTAGTCGACTTTTATCGCGGCATATTCGTCGGACTTCAGCATCGTGATCACAGCTTCTTGGTCTGACAGTTTGAACAGATCGTAATAGTGACGCGCGTACGCGCCGATTGGCCTTCCGTCGCGTTTGAGCAATTCCACCTTGCCGTGAATCGCGAACAATTTCTCGACGAATGTCCTCCTGAAATGTAACAGCCGCATGGGGAATGCGTCCTCATCATCAGCCCCCAGGCTTATGCCCTGCGCCGTGAGGAATTCTGAGAGATATGACCGCAGCGAAATCTCTTCGGTTGGCTCGCGCCCGCTGGCGGCACCGGCCTCAAGCAGGACCCGGTTCCCCACTTCCCCAACACCGCCGAACCGCTGTTGATATGCAAAGCGATCGTTCCGTCCAAAACCACCAATAGTCTGGCTTTCCTCTCTCATGAAAGTCAGTGCCGGATGCTTCGTGACCGTATCGCGCAACGCCTTCAATTCGCGATCGATTCCGCGTTTGCTGAGCTCAGGATTGAACGCCTGCGGATCTAGAAAAATGTCAACGTCTTCGGAAAACCGCTCGATCAGGTTCCATCCCTTCGATAAGCTCGTGCCGCCCTTGAAGATCACGCGGTCTTTTGAGGCGGCGATCATCCGCAGGGTTTCTGTGACGTAGTAGTCCTTTTCAATGATCGCCGCGCGCAAGCCTCGCGGCCGGAAGTACTCGTCGGTGCGCAGGACCAGTTGCTCAAAATCTGGGTGTTCAAACAACTTCATGTCAGCGTTTCTTTCGCGCCTGCCAGTCAGTGGCATTCGGCAATGCTGCGAAAACACCGAAGTCAAAACGCGACAGCGGATTGAGTGACGCGCGCAGGGTTTTTAGCGCGGCCGGCTTGATGCCAAGTTGCTCTCCCAGCGCGCCAATGACCGCGCGCGCGCGCGGTGGTTCTGTTGCCGCGACGCGCAGCAGTCGATGGAACCGGCTCGTTTGGGACAGCAGTGCCAAGGTTCTCTGGACGGTCTGCTCCGGCGGCAATTCGCTAGCTTTGCCGCCGCTCCTCAGGAAGTCCAGCAAGGCGGCATCTTCTGCAGACAGTGCTGACCACGCTTCGGGTCTCCGGGTGTGAATGACAGTGTCCAGACCCAGGAGCTTTCGCGGAAGGCTTCCGGCGCTGGTCGCGACTTCTCCTCTGCGGGCGGTCTGCGTGGTAAAACCCAAGAGATTTGCCGCACTGATGCCTGACGGGAAAACGTCTTTGCGGTCAGACGCAAGTTTGCTGATGGTGGCCGGGTTCGGGCGGCTAGCTCCAAACGCGGTTGGGCGGGCGCGGTAGTAAACGCCCTTGCTGAGCCGCTCAATGACTTTGCGGTGGGCTAGGCGTGACAGCGCACGAGCCGTCGCCGAGAACGGCAGGTCCTGAAAATCCTCGAGCCGCCAGACCCGTTCGCCTCCCTGCTCGATGCGCTCTCTGACCAGACGCGCGACGCGAGCCGAGCCCAGCGGTTCTTTTCTGTGGCGTCTCACGCAGAGAAGTATCAGGCCGCGAACTGCTTATGTCCAGTTTTGTTGCAAAAAAACTGGACGTTTACGTCCGGGCTATTTCGTCCAGGCACGTGTCAGCAGATTCTGCCCGCAATCCGTCAACGTCCACGTGGATGCTTGAGCGAAGGCGGCCTCCCGAGAGGTCTCGTACGGATAGACGTTCGCAAATCTCTCAGTGCAGCGAAGGACGCGGTGACCCACCGAGCAACGCAGGGCTGACTGAGCCGGAGAAATGGCTTCCTTCGCGACCCCAAGCGAACAGCAGAAACACTTCCGGAAACCCTCCAGCGCGAATCGTCAGACCAGCCGTATAGCTACGTTTGAAATGGCCGACGCTGTTCCACCTCTCACCGACCTTCCCTTGCTCCGCCATGACGAATGCGCCGAGCGGAATCGTGATGTCGCGGGGCAACCGCACAGCAAACAGGGTGTGTTCCAGCGTCAATTGCATAGCCAGCAGATTGGGAGCGCGAAAGCGATAGTCATTGAAGCTGGTCAGCAGCTTCGCATTGTTGATATCTGCCCCGCCCAGGGTTGGCTGCAGGTAGAACGGTACCGCCCCGCGCTCCCGCGCTCGCGAGCCGATCGCGAGGATACGAAACGAGAGGGCTCCGTACCGGTTACGTGAGGACGATGGACACGCGTGGTCGCTCAAGGACAACGAACAGTCGTTGGGCGTGTTCCCCGTGCGTGGGGTGGACTTGAAGGTTCGGTAGAACGGGAACTCATGTGTCAAATCCAAGGTCCATCGACTGAATGACCGCCTTGAACCGCCGACGTACTGGTCGAAGTCGAAGCGATATGAAGGTCGGACATATGTCCACGCTGAAGGATTCACTCGGACTCCTTCCGTGAATTGAAGGTACTTCCGCCGGTCACCGAGCCCCGGCGCTTCGTTCGCCGAAAACAAGCGGCTGATTCCAGGAACATCGGGATCGTCGCCATCGCCCACGCGGACCAAACGGCCGCTGACGCCGCCAGTCAGCGCCACTCCGAACCGGCCGGTACGCCGCAGCGGAAAGAGCACGCCGCCACCCACTATCGTTTGCCGCATCGCCCAACTGGTCCGCGCCGCATCGGTGGAGGTCGGCCCGAGTCCGAAGAACGACAGTTTGTCCAGCGATATCGCTTGGGCGTACAGGGAATAGACCGGATACGTTTCAACGCCTGGGTCGGCCGATGTATCACCTTCAAAAACGGGGATGGGCGCGACGACGTTGGTCGGAACCAGGTTGACGTATGCCCCCACGCGCCACGCACCTCCAGGTGCGGCAACGACGTCGGTGCTCCACGTCAATCGCAGCGTCTCACTCGGTGTGTAATGACCGACAAACGCCGGTCCGACCGCCAACCCGTTCTGCGGCGCAATGCTCCCGAACGTCACATGGAGGGGGTTCGCGGTGACGAGCGTGACCGCGCATGCCGGCAGTGCGCCGAATGTGAGATCGCCGCAGCTGTGCGCAACCGCCTCGCGTTCACGCCGGAATTCGGCCGCCATGGGGCTTTCCTCTTGCGCGAATGTGGGGACGGCGAATGCCAATACGGCGAAGACCCAGTAGAAGCTGCGAAGCGGTGTCATCGTTTGGTCTTTGGCTTGCGCGCTCTCGATCCGGCGCTCGAACGCTTAGGGCGAGAGCTCTTGCGTCTGGGGGCCGCCGATCTCCTTCGAGCTTTTGGGAGACCGTACCGCGTCGGCACGAGCCGCGGTCTGACCTCCTGCAGTAGCCCCGTCAGCACTTCGATGCAACGGGCGGCCTCGCCCTCTGTATCGACCGCCGCAAAGATGGCGGTCTGCAGTTGCCGGATCTGTGTCTTCACTAAGTCCGACGCTGGGCGCATCGGGTTGTACGCGTCTGCAGGAACTGCTGGAACATGTATCTTCTCCATGAAAGCGCTCCCCCTAAAGCTGGAATACGGGTGTGTTGGTTCGCATCGTCGGTTCGGATAGCAAGTCGAGAAATGTAGACGCGTTCTTTTCTCGAGGGGACCGCGCATCAAACGCACCGATGAAATGCTGTGTCACCGTCGCGGGAATCGACGCATGCTCAAACACTCGTTCGCGCGGGACGACGAGTCCCTTGGCAATCCAAGGCGAGACCAGTACAGCCGGCACGCGCACGCCCAGTCGATCAAAAGCGAAGGGCATTCCTGTTCCGGTCTTCTCCGGGGGCGCCTGGAACTCGTCAGGCGTGCAGGCGGGTGGTGGCACGTGATCGAAAAGTCCACCGTGCTCATCGTACGTAATGAGTAATGCAGTAGTGCGCCACAACTCCGAGTTGCGACGTATCGCATTGTAGACCTGCGCAATGAAACGCTCTCCTGCCATCACGTGATGATCCGGATGCTGGTCACACGCCAGCAGGTGACCACCCGGGCTGTCATGATCTACGTAGTTGGGTTCGATGAAGCTGTAGTCTGGCAACGTTCCATCTCTGCAATCGGCCAAGAACTGAGGGAACGTTCCGAAGAACTGCCCCTGGTTATCGAGCAGGTTCGCCACCTCGAGCGTCGAACTCTTTTCGTCGAAGTAATAGAGCTTAGGGGTCCGGCCGGCCGCCAACAAGCGCTCGTAGATGCTGATGTACTTTTGGTTCGAATACAGCAACTCCATCCCAACGTGGCCGAATGATGTGCCGTAGTGTGCGAATGCACGATTGCAGAGCGTCGGTCCAGGAATGGACGAGAACCAAGAATTGAAGACCGCGAATTGTTGCGCCAATGTCGTGATCACTGGCAGGCGTGCAGGATCAAAGGAGTACATGATCTGGCGCGAGTGCTTCACGCTCTTTCGCTTGTCGTAGTAGCTGCGGACGAAGCCCTTCATGGTCGGCGCGCGACCTGCGCTCGTGTCGCCATTAAAGATCTGAAGATCAACTTCGTGAAAGTGATGGCCTGGATCGGGGTCGAGTTGGCCCTGATAGGCCGCTTTGGGGGCGACGCGAGCCTCCTTCCCGGTGGTATCCGGATTCGACTCTGTGCCATCGAGGCCGTCGATGCGGTCATCAACCGCCTTCAGGCCACCTAGCATGTGGTCGAAGGAGCGGTTCTCCATCATCAGCACGACGATGTGCCGCAACGCATCTAAACCAGCGGGCATAACTGCATCTCCATCTCAGCGGAAGGGATCGCGCTGAGCATTCAGCGCAGTAGCTCCGGCTTTGGATTATGGACTTACCCGAGTGACAGAGAAGGTCACATCCTAATCAAGTTTTGCGCCGACAGACGTATCACGTCGCGAAGAGCGCGACTGCGCGATCATGAGAGCGCTGCATCCAAACGTTTCAAGGCGCTGACAGCGATTCGGCGGGGAATCCGTTCACGCAACTCCGCAAGCTGCTTGGCATGGCAGTCGCGAAGTCGTCTTGTACTTCCGCACGGGCACGCCCAATGGTAAGCCTATCGTGCCGCTTCAGCCGCGGCGGCTCATGATCTCGCCAGGCCGCCCGCGGATCTTCCCTCGGTTCAGTAGACACGTGAAGTTCTACGCGGCTCCGCGCTCATAGTCAACGGGCGACTGATAATCGAGCGCTGAATGCAGGCGCCGATGGTTGTAGTACCGCACATAGCAACGGAGCTGGTGGCGGAGCTCCGTGACGGCGTGAAACGACCGGCCATGAATGACGTCGGCCTTGAGAGAGTGGAAGAACGATTCCATGTGCGCGTTCTCGCCGGGTGCCCCGCCGCGCGTCATGCTTTGCCGCACACGACCGGCCGCCAGGCGCGCCCGAAATATCGTGCCCAGAAATTCGCTCCCGCGATCGCTGTGAAAGATCAGGCCGGCCGGTGGCTGACGGCGACGGAACGCCGCGTCCACGACCGCGCGAGTCAGCCTCGAGTCCCGAATCGCCCCGAGTCGCCACGCCAGGACACGACGCGAGCACTGGTCCAACACGACCGCCAGGTACCACCAGCGACCCGCGACCGCCAGATATGTGAGGTCGCCGACCCAGATCTGATTCGGCCTCGTCGCGTGCGTCCGACGGACGTGATTCGGATGTTGGCCGAACCAGCGATGCGTGCCCGCTTTGGGCCGATAGACGCGCGCGACCCGTGCCCGCAGGCCATCCGCGCGCATCAGCCGCTCCACACGCCGACGACTCACGCGATGGCCACGCCCTGCCAATGACTCCTGAATCCGCGGACTGCCGTAGGTCCCGCCGCTGTCCTCGAAGATCGCACGCATCGCTTCGAGTAGAACCCGGTCCTGCTCCTGATGCCGGCTGGTTGGCCGCTGGCGCCACGCGTAGTACCCGGCCCGCGTGACGTCGAGCAGGCCACACAGCCGCGTCACGCCGAACCCTTCGCGCTCCTGGTCGATGAACGCAAAGATCGCGGCTTTCGTGCGGAACTGAACTGGATGAGTTTTTTTAGCAGGGCGTGCTCCTCTTGAAGCAACGCGTGGGCTCGCTGCAGCGCCTGAAACCGCTTCATGTCACGCGTCTTGGGCGCCTTTACCACCTTCGGCATCGACACACGACCGCGCAACACGCCCTCGCGCGCCTCCTTCCGCCACCGCGACAGCATGAACGGATGAATCTCGAGGGCATCGGCCACCGCCTGCACCTCGACGCCCTGCAACTGGCTGAGTTTCACGGCCTTGAGCTTGAACTCCAGGCGGTAGCGCTGCACTTTCCGAGGACCCGCTCGGGGCATTCGACACCTCCTTCTGTTAGGCGGAAGTGTCTACTTTATCGAGGGAAGATCTCCGCCCGGCTGCAAGCGGTTGTTAGGCCGCACCACTGGAGATTGGCTCCTCGGGCTGGATTCGAACCAGCAACCCTCCGGTTAACAGCCGGATGCTCTGCCGTTGAGCTACCGAGGAATGTGATGGGGAGAACCTGACGATCGTAGCGAAAGAAGCCTCGAGGCGCAACCGGAGCACGGAAGCCCTCCGACTACACCTAACGCCAGCCTCCTTGAGGCGAATCCCACTCAGACTAGTATTGAGACCTCACGAGGAAGCGCTCACCCAGTCGATGGCTCATATCCTTCAGCTCCTTCAGCGCGGAACTCGAACCTGCGGCGCATTCTTGACGTGGGCGGTGCTGATCGCGGCCCTCTCAAGTCTGGCGGCGTGCAGCCGGCGGGCGGAACCACCCGCCGGGGCCGCCAAGCGGTTTGTCGGCTCCGCTGCGTGTGAATCGTGTCATCACGACACCTACATACGCTGGAAGGACACGCTGATGGCCAACGTGATCCAGGATCCGGCCACCCACCCGACGGCTATCCTGGGAGACTTCTCGACGCCCAACCCGCTCGTGACCTTTCGCAAGGAGGAGGTGGCCTTCACTTACGGCAGCAAGTGGAAGCAACGCTACTTCACCAGGCGCGGAGACGACTACTTCGCCTTCCCCGCCCAATGGGACGTCCAGAACAAGACCTGGCGGCGATACTACGTGGAGCCGGGCACCGACTGGTGGGCCGAGCACTACCCGGCCGACCAGATGCAGCGTCCCACGGGGCCGCTCTGCGACGGCTGCCACTCGGTGAACTACGACATCAAGACGAAGGCCGTCACCGAATGGAACGTCGGCTGCGAGAAGTGCCACGGCGCCGGCAGCCTCCACGTCGAGTATCCGGTCGCATCAACGATTGTCAATCCGGCGAAACTGGACGGCGAGCGAGCCGACGACGTCTGCATCCAGTGTCACTCGCAGGGCCAGCCTCGCAGAAAGCCGATCGACGGTGTCTACTACGACTGGCCGGTTGGGTATCAGCCCGGCGATCGTCTCAGCGACGTCTGGACGCTCGAGGAGCACGAACTCGGCAAGGACACCTTCACACACTGGCCCGACGGCAGCGCGCACAAGAACCGCATGCAGGGGAACGACTACGTGCAGAGCCAGATGTCGGTCAAGGGCGTGCGCTGCTTCGCCTGTCACGATGTCCACGGCACGCCGTACGAGGCCGATCTCCGAGAGCCTGGTAACGCGATCTGTCTTCAGTGCCACGGCCCACAGCTCCAGCCTGGCCCTCGCGGAACGATCGAGCATCACACGCAACATGCCGCAACGAGCGAAGGTAGCCGCTGCGCAGCGTGCCACATGCCGCTCATCGCACGGACGGTTGGCAACGTGAACGTGCGTAGTCACACATTCACGTTCACGTTTCCGGTGGCGACCGACCGCGACGGGGTGCCGAACCCCTGCACTTCGTGCCACACCAATCGCTCAACCGAATGGGCGACCGACGCGCTGAAGAGATGGCCCAGCGTCTCATCCTGGCGCGTGGCCAAGTAAGCGTGATGCCGAGGAGACGTGGACGCACGATGAGACTCGTCCTGGTGATCACGGGCCTGCTGCTGGCACCCCTGCCCGCGGCCGCGCAAAACGAACCCCGCTGCACGGTGCTGTGTGCGCCTGAGCTGAAGGTCGAGCCAACGTGGACGATCGAAAATCTCGGCTCTCGTCCGAGAGTCGAGGTTGACGGCCAGGTGGAGCGGGCCGCGCGCGAATCAGTGTTCGAGTTGATTTTTGCACTTGATGTGCCCACCGCGATTCCACGCGTCGGGCTGACGATCGAGGCCATCTTCATCCCGTTCGGGGGCACCTCGGTTCATCCCTTCACCGGTGCGACAGCCGCGGAGGCGGGGCGTAGCGAGTTCCGCGACAATGGCATCGAGATCGAGGCCGAACTCAATTTCGCCCTCTTTGGCACGGACCAGACCGGAGGCTGGGTCTCGTCCCATGCCGACGTCGTGGACAAGTTCAGCCCCGGCGAGACACCGCGGGCCGGAAGCGTCTACACGCACAAGCTCAACTTCGAATGGGACACGGCCTTCCATCTTTTTCATCGACTGCCTCAAGGACAGTGGCTGCGCAACGTGGAGGCGGAGGTGTCGCTCGACTACGTGGCAAGCGGCCTCCCCAAGAGAGGAGACATCATTGGCGACGAGCGGTTCATGGACAACGCCAGCCCGTGGTCGTTGTCGTTCGTCATGATCGTTCCCCTCGCCCCGCTGGTTCCGTAAGGACGATAGATGTCTCTCGTTCCAAGCTGGGCACCCAACCTCCACCCCCTGGTGATTCATTTCCCCATCGTGTTGCTGATCTCGGCGGTGGCGATTGACCTGCTCGACACAATCTTCAAGCGCCCGGCATGGCTTGGTTCGGCCGCCACGAGTCTCTATGTGGTTGGGGCCGCCGCGGCCGCCGCGGCATACCTCACGGGACTGCAGGCTGGATCGACGGTGTTCATTCCCGGCATGGCGCACCCGGACATCGCAGATCACTCCCGATGGGCACTCGGCACGACGTGGTACTTTGCCGCGACCGCCATCGTCCGGTTCGCCTTGCGAGGCAGCGGCTCCAACCGGGCGCGATCTCATCGCATCCTGCTCGTCACCGCTGGCGTGATCGGAGTCCTGTGCCTGCAGCAAACCGCTGAGCGCGGCGCGCGGCTCGTGTACAAGCATGGCGTCGGCGTGATCGCCGCTCCTGGATCGCCCTGATATTGGGCTGACGTATCATCAGGGTTTCGCAACCATGGCCAATATTCTTCAGAGCGTCCCCGCGGGCCAGAAGGTCGGCATCGCATTCTCCGGCGGCCTCGACACGAGCGCCGCCCTCCACTGGATGCGCGCCAAGGGCGCGGTCCCCTACGCCTACACGGCCAATCTCGGACAGCCAGACGAGCCGGACTACGACGAGATCCCGCGAAAAGCGATGCTCTACGGCGCCGAAAAAGCGCGCCTTATCGACTGCCGCTCCCAGCTCGTCTTCGAAGGGCTCGCGGCGCTGCAGTGCGGCGCCTTCCACATCACCACCGCTGGCGTCCCCTACTTCAACACGACGCCGCTCGGACGCGCCGTCACCGGCACGCTGCTCGTCGTCGCGATGAAGGATGACGACGTGCACATCTGGGGCGACGGCAGCACGTTCAAAGGCAACGACATCGAGCGCTTCTATCGCTACGGCCTGCTCGCGAACCCGGACCTGAAGATCTACAAGCCGTGGCTCGACCAGCGGTTCATCGACGAGCTCGGCGGCCGCAAGGAAATGTCGGAGTACATGCAGCGGGCCGGGCTCGCCTACAAGATGAGCACGGAGAAGGCCTACTCGACCGACTCCAACATCCTCGGCGCCACGCACGAAGCCAAGGATCTCGAGTATCTCAACAAGGGGATCACGATCGTCGAACCGATCATGGGCGTGGCCTCCTGGCGCGAGGACGTCGCGATCACGGCCGAGCACGTGACGATTCGATTTGACGAGGGGCACCCTGTCGCGCTCGACGGCGTCGAATACAAGGACGCGGTCGAGCTCATCTCCGAGGCCAACCGGATTGGCGGCCGCCACGGCCTCGGCATGAGCGACCAGATCGAGAACCGGATCATCGAGGCCAAGAGCCGTGGGATCTACGAGGCGCCCGGGATGGCGCTGCTCTTCATCGCCTACGAGCGGCTCGTCACGGCCATCCACAACGAGGACACGATCGAGCAGTACCGCGACAACGGCCGCCGCCTCGGCCGGCTGCTCTACCAGGGGCGCTGGTTCGATTCGCA
>JAKFXY010000144.1 GCA_021731165.1 Acidobacteriota bacterium
ACGCTGTGCACGACCGTCGAACCCGCGAAGTCCCAGAAGCCCCCCGCCGCCAGCCATCCACCTCCCCAGATCCAGTGGCCCGTGACCGGATAGACGAAGGCCACCAGCAGGAAGGAGAAAACGATGAATGACTTGTACTTGATGCGCTCCGCGACGGAGCCGGACACGATGGTTGCCGCGGTACCAGCAAACACCAGCTGAAAGAAAAACTTCGCATTGAGCGGAATCCCAGTCCAGGCTATCGACTTGTATGCACCAGCATACGTATCGCCCGTGGCGGGGCTGTTGTCGGCGCCTCCCATCATCAAGAGACCTTCCCACCCGATCCAGCCGTTGCCGTTTCCAAACATCAACCCCCAGCCAAACAGATAGAAGGCCAAGGACGACACGGCAAAAACGATGAAATTCTTCGAGAGGATGTTGACGGTGTTCTTGGACCTGCACATGGCTGACTCCACCAGCGCGAAGCCCAGGTTCATGAAGAAGACCAACGCCGCGGTGAGGAGCGTCCAGACCGTATCGAGCGCGACCTTCATGGGATCGGGAGCGGCCGCCTGCGCATAGGCCGCACCATCCAGGAGACCAGGGATAAGCAGCAGGCCCAGGACAAGGGCGCCGTATTTTCCGAGAGTGCTGTGTCGCCTCATCTTCGTTGATCTCCTCAGTCGTGAATGATCGTTAGCGGCCGCCCATGCCAGCCGCCTCGTGTTGCCGTATTCGGAGCACTCGAACGAACTAGTTGATATCGCGCGTTGAACTCGCATGAAGCCGCGCACCTTGACTGTCAGCCCTCACTTGTTCCGCGACGACCTCATCGCCTCGCGCTGCGGAGGCCACTCCCTGGAATCGAGCCACATTCGAATGGCCTGCCGGATCAGCTCTGACTCTGAAGCGCCAGTCCGCGCCTTCATCGATCTCAGGCGCTCAAGCAGATCCGGATCTATGACGAAGCTGACCCGCTTTCTCACTGCTGTCCCTACTCTCTCGCTCGCGTTTCAGGTTGGACAGCAAGGGGAGTACCGACTATGGCCGAGTGGCCAGGGGGCCACGCCAAAACGCAAGAAGCTCTTGCAAACTCAACCGCTTACGCGAGACCGAGTCGAGTCATTTCACAATGCCATAAGAGAGACAATATTGAATTATTTATGGCACTACTCATACATTAGTGTCTACTTAGCCACCATAGGCCCACTGTCACGCGGCGCGCAGACACGCGAGCACGCGCCGCCAGAAGACGGCCCAAGCTATTCTGACTACAGTTACGTATATATCAATACAAGTTGATACTTTTATGTCTCAAATGAAAACCTGTGCGTTCCAATCGCCCCACTTTGCCAAGCAATTGGACGTACGAGGCAACGGTGGAGCATGGCGTTTGCCTTGCACGACGATCCTCGAGCCGCATGACACACGCCGTGGATCACAGCGGCTCTCGCAGGTCGGTCCTAACCGCTGAGGCTACCTACATGACCAAGTGGAAGTACTTTCTTCCCGCGTGCGCCATGGCCGCGGTCCTTCTCATTCGGGCCGGAGCACCGATGTCTTCGGTAGCCGCGGGCATCGCTCTCTGTGCGCTGATGATCTGGAGGGTCGATCGAAGAAAGGCCCGATCGTCCGGCTAATCCGGTGAGCACACCTGCGGATACGATCGCTACGGTCGAAATCGAAACACGCTTCTCCCCGCCCGAAGTCGTCATGCTGCCGCCTTGGCGCTTTGTCTGGGGCTGCGCGCTTGTCGCCTGCGCGATTCTCATCGCCGGCCGCCTGACGCCGATGCCGGTGGGCCTGCTGGCCGCAGAGGTCCTTGCAACGATTCTCGGGTTGTTTCTCCTTGGTTCGTTCAAGTTTCAGATCCACAAGAACGCTCTCACATACGGAATGCTGCTCGTCGTTGGGGCAACCTTCTCCCAGCTGGCGAGATCGAGCTGGCACATCGAGATCGCCGAGCAAGGGTGGCGGACCTGGACCGCGGCACACCTGCTCTCCTTTGAGGGCCTCGACGGTCTCGTGCATGCCGACACGATGCTGTTCATCCTGGGCCTTACGCTCTTCGTCGCCGTCATTGCACAGACTCGCCTCCTTGAAGGCATCACCCTCGTTCTACTCAGGCGGAATGCGGGCTACATGCTTCCCACCGTCATCTCGGTGACAGCGGTCGTTGCCATGGCGTCGGGAATTCTCGATGGCGTCTCGATGATCGGCCTCACGATCCGCACGTTGGTCATCATCATGATGCTGGCCGCCGCACCTCTCGAGGCCGTCCGACATGCCGTGATGGTCTGCACCGCAGTGACGACGATCTGTGGAATGTGGCTCGCGTACGGAGAGCCGCCGAACTTGATCATGAAGGCCAACCTCTATCCGTCCCTCGACAACGCCTTTTTCCTGCGGTACTGCCTGCCGGCCGCTGTCGCCAGCTATGCGGTCATTGCCTGGCAGCTTCGGAAGCGCCTCGGCGGTCGCCACATCCGCCTGGATGACCTTGACATCCTCGATGCCAACGTCGCTGATGTGCGGTTTCTGCAGGCGTCTCGCCACGGCGAGGTGATGACGCCGATCGAGCTCGTCGAAGGACATGCGGATGTTCTGGAAGGACGCGCCGAAAGTGTGATCCAGCGAATACAGGCCGGCGAGTCGCTGGGACTGGCGCTCGTTCATGAAGATGTGTCGGTCGGGGCCCGCCGGTTGCTCTTGGGACACTTCGTCAGCGACGAACTCGCGGATGGTCTCGACAGGCACTACCTCTATGAGGCGGCGGGGCGGCCCGAGGAAGCACTTCAGGCGGAGCTCGCGGTGCACGAAGTCCTCAGCGTAACAGCGACGATTCGCCGGCGGGCTCAGATATTCGGCGCCCTCGGACTCGTACCGTTCGTGATCATCCTTGTCATCCACGGCCTCACCCACCAGGTTCCGCTTTTCCCAGCGTCATTTGGCGCTTTTGCGGTGGCGCTCGTCGGCATCATGCACATCCCGAACATGCGCGGCCTGGCACTCCGGGAGGCTCGCGCCGAATACGCGGAGTACTACTTCCTGTTTCCGCTCTTCCTGTCGATCACGCTATTGACCAGCGCCGGCTTCTTCGACCAGGTTCAGAGTCTTGTCCAAGACGGGATCGCAATCCTCGGACCCTCACACGTCGCGTTCGGTCAGTTCCTTGGAAGCACCTTGCTCTCCGCAATCCTTGACAACAACGTCGTGGCCGATTTCGCGTCGCGAGGACTGCACGGCCTGGACATCAATCTCGTACACCTGTTCGCTCTTGCTCAGATAGCCGGCTACGCCCTCGGCGGCTGCTGGACGCACATCGGCTGCGCGCAGTCGGTCGTAGCCTTCGCCTTCATTCGCCGCGACGTGGATCCGCACTACACACCCCTTCGCTGGATCAAGGACATGACTCCGGTCATCGTCCAGATCATGCTCGTGCTCACCGCCATCATTTATCTTGAGAGCGCATTGCTGGAATGAGTGCATGCCGTATACCGCCGAGCCGTGGCACTCGATGACGCTCGGCGCGAACGCCTGAGCGTGGCGAATACCTGGTGGAGCTGGCTCAAGGGGGAGGAGCCGACAGTGCTGCCCCTGAATGTACAAAAGTGCGGGCCGGCTACCCACCTCTCTACACAGGTGGAGAACCGGCCCTTGGATATCGGGATCTGAGATCGTCTGTTCTTGCTACGACCCGCCGGCTTTGCGTGGCGTGCTGGTCTGCCGCGATCCGCCCTTGGTCTGCCCCTTGGCCTGGGCCTTCGAGCCGCCCTGCTCGCTTTTCCCGCCGCGCATGCGCCGCGCCGTGGCCTTCAGCCGCTCGCCGATGCCCTTGGACTTTGGCTTCACGGGGTCTTCGCCGGTGCGCTTCTCTTCCGCCGCCTTCGGGTTGTACTCGCTGCCAACCAGCTCGATCTGCGCCACCTCGGCACTGTCGCCGCGGCGGAACCCGACCCTGAGAATACGCGTATAGCCGCCGGCTCGTTCAGCGTACCGCGGGGCGATCGTGTCGAACAGCTTCCCGACGACGGTCTTGTCCACCAGCTCGGCAAGCACCATGCGACGGGCGTGCAGCACCTTGCCGTTCGCCTCGCCAGCGGCGACGCCGCGCTTGGCAAGCGTAATCAGCCGCTCGACAAACGGCCGCAGTTCCTTTGCCTTGGGCACCGTCGTCTCGATGTGCTCGTGGCGCAGGAGCGCAATGGCCTGGTTCCGAAGCAGCGCGAGACGGTGCTCCGTGAGGCGGCCGAGTTTCCGGTGTGCAACGTTGTGACGCATGTTCCTATTCCTGGTGCGCCGGCGCCGACTGATCGAGCCGCATGCCGAGGCTGAGCCCCATTGTGTGCAGGATTTCCTTGATCTCGTTGAGCGACTTCCGGCCAAAGTTCTTCGTCTTCAACATCTCGGCCTCAGTCTTCAGCACGAGTTCCCGGATCGTCCTGATGTTCGCGTTCTTGAGGCAGTTATAGGAGCGCACGGACAGCTCCAGCTCCTCAACGCTCTTGTCGAGGTTCTCGTTGGCCGCGCCAGACCGCGGCTGGTCGGCCTGCGATTCCTGGGTGTCATCCGCATCCTCGAGGTTGATGAAGATGTTGAGATGATCACGCACGAGCTTGGCGGCGAGCGACACGGCATCGCGCGCCGTCACCGAGCCGTTGGTCCAGACGTCGACCGTGAGCTTGTCATAGTCGGTGGTCTGCCCGAGGCGCGCGGCCTCGACGAGATAGTTCACTTTTTTTACAGGCGAGTGAACCGAGTCCACGGGGATCCACCCGATGCCCAGGTCTTCATCGAAGTTCTTGTCAGCGGAGACGTACCCGCGGCCGCGCTTCAAGCGCAACTCGAGGTTCAACTTCCCACCCGCCGACACCGTGGCAATATGGGCCTCGGGTTCGAGAATCTCGACATCGGCGTCGCCCTCGATGTCCTTGGCCCGCACGATGCCCGGCTTGGTCACCTTGAGGTAGAGCGTCTTCGTGTGGTCCACGTGCAGCTTCATCGGAATCTGCTTCAGATTCAAGATGATGTCGATCGCATCCTCGACCACGCCGGGAATCGGCGAGAACTCATGGAGGACGCCGTCGATCTTGACCGCCGTGATCGCCGCGCCCTCAATCGACGACAGCAGCACGCGGCGAAGCGCGTTGCCAATCGTGGTGCCGAATCCACGCTCGAAGGGCTGGGCGTAGAAGCGCCCGAACCGATCCGTGAGAGTGTCCCGCTCGAACTCGAGCCGCTTGGGACGCTGAAAACCTTTCCAAAGCATCACTGTGTCCTTTCGCCAACGGGCCGGCAGCTCCGGCCTCCAGACCTGCGGGTTACGTCCGGCGGCCTCCCGCTGCAGGTCTGACGAGCTGCGGGCCGCCGGGTGCGAAAACCACGATCACGCGATCGTGGCCGTTCTTTCTGGTCCTATCTCGAATACAGCTCCACGATGAGCTGTTCCTGTACGGGCAGGTTGATCTGCTCGCGCGTGGGGATCGAGCCGACCTTCGCCGACATTCCCTCCGCGTCGTACTGCAGCCACGCGGGAACACCGCGCCCTTTCACCTCATCGAGCGCGTGGGCGATCGACGCGTTCGTCCGGCTGCTCTGGCGTATCGCGACAACGTCACCAGGCTTGACCGAAAACGATGGGATATCCACCTTGCGGCCGTTCACCGTGAAGTGGCCGTGGCGCACGAGCTGCCGTGCCTGCGGCCGCGAGGTCGCGAAACCGAGGCGGTAGGCCACGTTGTCGAGCCGGCGCTCGAGCAGCTGAAGCAGCGTCTCGCCAGTGATGCCCCGTGTTCGCTCCGCCTGCTCGAAGTAGCCGCGAAACTGGTCCTCCAGGACACCGTAGGTGCGCTTGACCTTTTGCTTCTCGCGAAGCTGGACGCCGTAGCCTGCGGTCTTGGGCTTCGACTTCCGCGTCTTCCCGTGCTGCCCTGGTGCGAAGTTGCGCTTTTCGATCGCGCACTTCTCCGTGTAGCAACGCTCGCCCTTGAGGAACAGCTTCATCCCCTCCCGGCGGCACAGGCGGCAAACAGGTCCGATGTAGCGAGCCATTACTTCGTGTCCTCGTGAATGACCAATTGAATCACACCCGTCTCCGTTTCGTCGGACGGCAGCCATTGTGCGGAATGGGCGTGACGTCGCGAATCGACTTGACCTCGATGCCGATCGTCTGCAGCGCGCGGATCGCCGACTCGCGGCCGGAGCCTGGCCCCTTCACGCGCACGTCCACTGACCGCACGCCGTACGTCTTCGCTCCGTTGCCCGCGCTGATCGCCGCCTGGGTGGCCGCAAACGGCGTGCCCTTGCGAGAGCCCTTGAAGCCGATGCCCCCCGCGCTCGACCACGCGATCACATTGCCCTCGGTATCGGCGATCGTGATGTGTGTGTTGTTGAAGGAGGCGTGGATATGCACGAGCCCATGGTGGACCACGCGCTTCTCACCACGCTTCTTGAACGCCTTCTTCGGAGCCTTCTTGCCGCCCTCGGCCTTCTTCTCAGCTCCGCCTGCCGCGTCTGCTTTTGCCATTAGCGTGTTTCCGTCTTCTTCCTGGCGACCGCACCCTTGCGCGGGCCCTTCCTGGTTCGGGCGTTGGTCTTCGTGCGCTGGCCGCGCGCGGGAAGGTTTCGGCGGTGCCGCAAGCCGCGATAACAGCCGATCTCCATCATCCGCTTGATGTTGATCGAAATCTCCTTGCGGAGATCGCCTTCGACGCCACCAACCTCTTCGATTACCCGGCTGATCTTCCGGACGTCGTCCTCGGACAGGTCCTTGACGCGGATGTCAGGGCTGACGCCGGCCGCACCCAGGATGTCGTTCGACCGCTTCCGGCCGATGCCGTAAATATAGGTGAGTCCGATCTCGACCCGCTTGGTCCGCGGAAGATCGACGCCTGCGATGCGCGCCATGCTTATCCCTGCCTCTGCTTGTGTTTCGCGTTCGTGCAGATCACCCGCACCACCCCGCGGCGGCGGACGACCTTGCACTTATCGCAAATTTTTTTCACTGACGCTCTGACCTTCATCTTCGCCCTATACCTTCCGCACGCGATGCCCTTGGCACGCTATCCCTTCCGCACGATCCTGCCGCGGGTCGCGTCGTTCGCCGCCAGTTCCACCGTCACCCGGTCACTGACCAGAACCCGCACGAAGTTGCGTCCGGTCCCACCGCCGATGTGCACCGTGATCCGGTGGCGCCCTGCAACCTCGACCTCATACAGGGCGCCCGGCAACTGCGCAACGACCCGGCCCTCGACGTTGCGATCCATCAGCAATCAGTGCCCTCGTTCATCTTCAGTCAGGAGCCACCAATACTGGCGCCCAATAGCTCCCGCGCCCGAGTCATGTCACCCTCGAGCAGCGTCAGGATCTCACGCCCGCCCGTGGTCACGACAACCGTATGCTCAAAGTGCGCCGACAAGCTGCCGTCCTCCGTGACTGCCGTCCACCGATCGGCCAACGTCCGCGTCTTGGGCGCGCCGATGTTCACCATCGGCTCGATCGCCAGCACCATCCCCTCGGCCAGTCGCGGCCCACGGCCCCCAGGACCATAGTTGGCGATCTGCGGCTCCTCGTGCAGCGAGGTACCAATCCCGTGGCCAACGAACTCCCGCACCACCGAGTACCCGTGCGCCTCTACGTGCTGCTGCACGGCCGCGCCAATGTCTGACACCCGCGAACCCGGCTTCACGGCCTCGATACCACGAAAGAGCGCCTCTTCGGTCACCCGCAGGAGATCCGCCGCCGCGCTCGATACCCGTCCCACCGGTACGGTCACCGCCGAGTCGCCGAAGAACCCGTCGAGCTTGGCGCCCATGTCAATCGACAGGATGTCACCCTCGACTAGCGGCCGGCTCGACGGGATGCCGTGCACCACCTGGTCGTTCGCCGACACACACAGCGTGGCGGGATACCCGTGGTACCCCTTGAACGCCGGCTCCGCACCGGCGGCCCGCACGCGTTCCTCGGCGATTCGGTCCATCTCCCCGGTCGTCATCCCCGGCACCGCCAGCGTCCTGAGCTCAGCGAGAATCCGCCCGACGAGCTGATTCACCCGCCGCAGTTTCGCAATCTCCGCCTGCGAGCGGCACACGATCACGATTCGGCCTTCTCCATCGCCCCGACCGCCGCCGCATCGTCGATGACGGTGTCGAGCTGGAAGGCCACGTCCTCTGGCCGCTGCGCCCCGTTCACCACCCGAAACGTCGGACGCTCCTGGTAGTACTTCACGAGCGGGTACGTCTGCCGCTCGTACACTTTCAAGCGCTCGACAACGACGCTCCGGTCGTCGTCATGCCGTTGCACAAATTCGCCGTCGCACTTCCCACAACGCTTGATCGTCGGCCCGAACGGATCGGCGTTGGTCCCGCACGTTGAGCAGACCAACCGGCCGTCGAGCCGCCGGACGAGCTCCTGCAGCGGCACCCGCACATCCACGACCACGAGGGGCCCGTTACCTCGCTCCTCCACGATCTGATCGAGCGCCTCTGCCTGCTCGACCGTGCGCGGGAACCCGTCGAGCAGGAACCCAGCCATGGCGTCCGGTCGCATCAGCCGTTCCCGCACGATAGCGATCATCGTGGCATCGTCCACGAGTTCTCCGCGCTCCATCGTGGCCTGGACCTTCAACCCCACGGGCGTTTCCGCCTTGATCGCTTCCCGGAGGATATCGCCGGTCGAAATCTTCGCCAGACCACGTGCGCGGGCGAACCTCAGGGCCTGCGTGCCCTTTCCAGCCCCCGGCGGCCCGATCATGATGACGTTCAGCCCCACCTGGCCGCCAGGATTAACCGCGACGCCCGCGGATCCGCGTCTTCTTCATGAAGCCATCGTAGTGCCGCATGATGAGCTGCGACTCGACCTGCTGCACCGTGTCCATCGCCACACCCACCACGATCAGGAGCGACGTGCCGCCGAAGTAGAACGTCACGCCCAGCCCCTGCGTGAACCACTGCGGCAGGAGCGCGTCGAGCTGGTCGCCGACGAACGGAATCGGCGCGACCCGGAAGCCCGTGATCAGAAACTCCGGCAGGATCGCCACGGCCGCCAGGTACAGCGCACCGACGAGCGTGATGCGCGCCAGGATCGTGTCGATGTGCTCCGCCGTCCGCTTGCCAGGCCGGATGCCCGGAATGAACCCGCCATACTTGCGCATGTTCTCGGCCACGTCATCCGGGTTGAAGATGATCGCGGTGTAGAAATACGCGAAAAACACGATGCCTACGATGTAGAGCAAGTTGTACAGCGGCATCCCGTACGCGAGCTGATCGATCACGGCCCGACCCCATCCGCCCGAGGCGAACATGGTCCCAAGCGTTGCCGGGAATGCCAGGATCGAGGAAGCGAAGATCACCGGGATCACGCCGCCCGTGTTCACCTTGAGCGGGATGTGCGTACTCGATCCGCCGTACTGCCGGCGGCCCACCACGCGCTTGGCGTACTGCACCGTAATCCGTCTGTGCCCGCGTTCCACGAAGATGATGGCGGCCACGACGAACACCATCATCACGAGCAAAAAGATGACCCGGAGCAGGCTGATCTGCCCGGTCTGCATCTGGTCGAATGTGGTCACCATCGCCTGCGGGAAACCGACGACGATGCCGGAGAAGATCAAGAGCGACATCCCGTTACCAATCCCGCGCTCGGTGATTTGCTCTCCAAGCCACATGATGAACATCGTGCCCGTCGTGAGCGTCATGACGCACATCAGGCGGAAACCCCAGCCCGGTTCGTAGACCAAGGGCAGGCCACCGGCAATGTTCGTGTTCCGCTCCAGGAAGATCGCGATGCTCAGCGCCTGCACGACCGCGAGAATCAAGGTCAGATAGCGCGTGTACTGCGTAATCTTTCGCCGCCCGAGCTCGCCCTCCTTCGAGAGGCGCTCGAGATACGGCCACACGACCGTGAGAAGCTGGAGAATGATCGACGAGCTGATGTAGGGCATGATGCCCAGCGCGAAGATCGTGACCCGCGACAGGTTCTGGCCGGAGAACATGTCGTACAACCCGAACATCGTGTTACGCGTCTGGTCGGCGAGCAGCGCCAACGCAGCCGTATTCACTCCCGGCGTCGGGATATGGCTCCCAATCCGGTACACGCCCAGCAGTCCGAGCGTGAAGAGAATCCGGTTGCGAAGATCGGCAACCGCGAACAGGTTCTTCAGCGGGTTGTTGTCCATGGCGGTCTATCCGGCGATCACCTCCGCGGCGCCGCCGGCCGCCGCAATCTTCTCCGCCGCCTTGCCGCTGAACTTGTGCGCGCGCACCGTCAGCTTCTTCGAGAATTCGCCGCGCGCCAGCACCTTGATCGGCCGTCTGGCGCCGTGGATGATGCCCCGCTCACGCAACAGCTCCGGCGTGATGACGGTTCCCGCATCGAATCGATCGGCCAGCGTATCAAGGTTCACAGCCGCGTATTCCGTCCGGAACGGGTTATGGAACCCGCGCTTGGGCACGCGCCGGTGCAGAGGCATCTGACCACCTTCGAAGCCACGCTTGAAGGAATAGCCTGACCGCGACTGCGCGCCCTTATGTCCTTTGCCCGCCTGCGTTCCCTGACCCGAGCCCTGCCCGCGGCCGACGCGCTTCTTCACGTGCGTCGACCCCTTCGCCGGCTTCAGATTGCTCAAATCCATATCGTCATTCCTCAGGCGGACCTGAAGGTCCGCCTCTACCTGTTGTAGAGGCGGGTCTTCAGACCCGCCTACTCCGCCACCGTGACGAGGTGGCGCACCTTGAGAATCATCCCGCGAGTTTCGGGTGTGTCCGGCAGTTCCACCGAGTGCCGAATCTTCCGCAGCCCCATCCCTTGAACCGTCAGCCTCTGGGTCCTGTCGAACCCGATGGCGCTCCTGACAAGCGTCACCGTGAGCATCTTCAGAGTCTGCTTCTTCGCAGCGCCTTTGCCAGCCGTCGTCTTCGCCACGTTACGCTCCCACCAGATCCGACTCTTCGCGGCCACGCATGCGCGCCACGAAAGCGGGATCCTTCAGGCCCATCAGGCCGGAGAACGTCGCCCGCACGACGTTGTGCGGGTTGGCCGATCCGAGCGACTTCGTCACGACGTTCTGGATACCGCAGGCCTCGACCACGGCGCGCACCGCGCCGCCGGCAATGAGTCCGGTGCCTTCCGGCGCCGGCTTGAGCAGCACGCTCCCGGACCCGAATGTGCCCACCACCTGGTGCGGGATCGTCGTGCCGCGGAGCGGGACCCTGATCAGGTTCTTCTTGGCAGCCTCGATGCCCTTCTTGATCGCCGAGGGCACCTCCTTCGCCTTGCCCACGCCGAAGCCAACGACGCCGTGGCCGTCGCCGACCACGACGAGTGCGCTGAAGCTCAGGTTCTTGCCGCCCTTGACCACCTTCGTCACGCGGTTGATCGAGACGACGTTGTCCGTGATATCGAGCTGCGACGCGTCGACCTTCTCGCGAGCGCTGTTCATCATTC
>JAKFXY010000152.1 GCA_021731165.1 Acidobacteriota bacterium
ACTTCGCGGTCATCACGCCAGCCGCCGAGCGCCACTTGATGTGCGGCCGGTGCACGCTGCACTGGAAGTTTGAGCCTCTCACCTGTCCGCATTGCCTCAACGCCGAGCAGGCTCGGATCACCTCGTTTGCGACATCTGACGGTCAGTACCGTGTGTACGCCTGCGATGTCTGCCGGCGCTACCTGAAGGCGTACGATGGCCGCCGGGCGCTGCGCCCGGTCATGCCGTTTCTCGACAGCGTGGCCACGCTGCCGCTGGATGCGGCCGCGATGCAGCGCGGCTACACCGGGTAACTGCTGACAGGGCAAAGGGCAACGGGAACAGCAAGTACAAACAAAAGGCCCGCGCGCGCGGGCCTTTCAAACGTACCTTTGACCCTTGACCTCTGACTTAGTTGGTCACCGGGATCGCCGTCACACCAGGCACGACGCTGAAAGCATCCTGTGCCTTGGCCGACAGCCAGTTGAAGAGGTGTCGCGTTTCCCAGAACCGACCGGCGTTGGAATTGGCACCGAGTACGACCACCGCCACCTGCGGCCCGCCCTGCGGAAGACGCAGCAGCGTCGCGAGACAATAGCCGGCCTTCCTGATAAATCCAGTCTTGCCACCCAGTACGTCGACATCGCCGTTCATCACGAGCTGATTGGTGCTGTGGACCGCGATTGTCCGACGGCCGACGTTGAAGCTGTAATGCGGCGTCCGCATGATGCTGCCGATGCGCTCGTCCTCGGCGGCAGCCGTGATCAGCCTTGCCATGTCGAAGGCCGACGAGACGTTGGTGTCCAGCAGCCCCGACGGATCGGCATACGCGGTGCTGTCCAAACCAAGCTCCTTCGCTTTTGCATTCATCCGAGCGATGAAGCCGTCGGTACCGTAGGGCGATACCCGAGCAAGCACGCGAGCCGCGGCGTTGTCCGACGCGATGAGCAGCAGGTGCAGCAGGTTGTCCACCGTGACGGTATAGCCGGCGCGAAGATACGTCGTTGAAGCGGCCCGTACGTCGCTCCGCTGCACGGTCACCTCGCGGGTGAGGTCTGGATTGCCCTCGAAAAAGACCGTCGCCGTCATCACCTTCGTGATGCTGGCGATCGACCGCTGGTTGTTGGAATTCTCCTCCCACAGCACCTGGCCGGTGGTCGGATTGTAGATAATGGCGGCGGCGGCGCGAAGATCAGGTACGAGTGCGCCGTTGTCATCGAGCTTGAAGCGCGGCTCCTGAGCCTCCCGAAGAGTCCTGGCCTTGGCCGCGGCGCGGCGCGTACGCGCGCTCGATACAACGCGCCGCTTCTTCGCATTCTTGGCGGCAACGCGCTTGGCTGCGGCCTTCGCGGAGGCCGAGGTGGTTGATGGTGTCCCCGGAGTACCGACCGCTGCGCTCGCCGTGACCGGCAACCCGAACGCCGCTACAACCGCTATCGTGCAAAGCAGTCGGGACATTCCGGTGAGATTGCGAATCTTGGTCACGGGTAAACCTTTACGCGACACCTTGTTACAGAATCCGCGCATTGTAGCAGACAATCGGCACTGCGCAAGACGGTTCTGGCCACTCTCGGGTCGACTTTGAAGATAGGTGGAGGATGGCGATGGCGTTGACAGAAACTGAGTTTGCCGTGCTTCGACAGACGATCGCCTCCCGCGGAACGACGCGGATGGTTCTCCTGCCGGCCACGCTCGTCGCGTGGGCCGTGGTTGCCATGGCGCAACTGTTTCTCCCGGAATTGCCCGTGGCTTCACTGTTTTCCTTGGCTGTTCTCGTGGCGGGTTTCGAGGCAATCCACTCCCTCCATGTCGGCGTGGAACGGCTCGGGCGATACCTGCAGGTCTACTACGAGTCGGAAACCGACGGCCCCCGATGGGAAACGACGGTGATGGCCGTCGGGCCGGCGCTGCCAGGAGGCGGCATTGATCCCCTCTTTTCCTTCGTGTTCGCTTGCGCGGCGTTCCTCAACGTCATCCCGGCACTGCTGCCGGAGCCGGGCAGGCTCGAGCTCGGGGTCATCGGCGTGCTGCACGGGGCGTTCGTGATTCGCGTGGTCAGGGCGCGAGGCGCCGCGGCGCGTCAGCGCGCCGTGGAGTTGGAGAGTTTCAAGGCGCTACGGGTACGACAAGGCGATCGCCAGTAGGAGGGCACGCTGCGAGCCCTGCCACGAATTCGTGCTGTCCCATGCTTCATCCAGGGCGTGTCCACCGCTGCCGCGTCCGCCGCCACCGGTCGTGATCGCCGGGATGCTCAGGCCCATCGCATGATTCGCATCGGTCGAACCCTCCTGAAGCATTGGCGTGATACCGAGCGCCCGGGTCACCGACACGGCAGCCTCCACAATCGGTGAGGCCGCCGCGGTACGACCCGCGGGTCGTTCTCCGACCAGCGCCACATCCACTGTCAGCCTTCCCTGGTTCTTCCATCGAGCGTTTTCAGCCGCCAACGCCCGCGCGACGGCCTGCCGAAAGCGTCCGTCCAGCGACCGAAGCGCCGCGGGATCGGCCGATCGCATGTCCACCTCCATCCAGGATTCGGAAGCGATGGCATTGACCGACGTCCCACCTCCTATCCGCCCTACGTTGAATGTCGTCTTTGGTTCCGAGGGCACCTCGAAGTTCGAGATCGCTTCAATCACTCTACCCAGGGCGTGAACGGGGTTGGCAATGCCAAAGGCGCCGTAGCTATGTCCACCAGGCCCTTTGAACGTCACACGATAGCGGCGGCTCCCGACGCCGATGTGCGTGATCCCGGCCGAGGTGGCACCGTCGATTGACACGAATCTGTCGATCCGCCCCTTCAGCGTGTCGCCAAAAAGCGCCTTGACGCCGCGCAAATCCCCAAGCCCCTCTTCCCCCACCGTGCCGACGAACGTGATCGGCCCGGGGGTCCTGACATTCGCGCCGTTCAGCGCCCGGACGACAGCGAGGACGACCGCGAGGCCGCGACAGTCGTCGCTGATGCCTGGCCCTCGCAGCGTGGAGCCGTCCCTGGTGACCTTGACGTTGGTCTCTTCTGGAAAAACGGTGTCAAGGTGCGCACTGAACACGAGGTGCGGCGGGGATGAACTCGATGTTGCCCCGCGAGAGGGGCCGGGTGCGGCCACGCCGGGCCGCTCGCCCAGCACGTTCCCTTCCTTGTCAATCCGGACGTTCATCAGGCCCGCCGCACGAAAGGCCTCGGCATACACCCGGGCGCGCACGGCCTCCTTGAACGGGGGCGCGGGAACCTCGCACAAGCGGACCTGGTCCTCGATGGTGCGAGGCTCATCGGCGCGAATCGCATCCAGCGCGGCAAGGACGGCCGTATCCCGCATGAGCCGCTGGCCGATATCAGGGCCTTGCTGTGCAACGGCGGCAACAGGCCACGCGAGCACAATCGTGACGGCACATGCGAAACGCGTGCACTGCATTCAGAGACTCTATCCAATGTATTGAAGCGGATCCAACCGTGTCGTTTACGCATCGCTCCACGAGGCGATGGCCACAGGCAGACCACAACGGACGAGCCCACCTCATCTGCCAATTCATTCGGGTTTCGACCTGCGACCGCTGCGCGCTCAACCCCATCGCACGAGTCGTCACTCGAGAAAACCGCGGCACATGGTTTGCTTCGCGAAGTGAAGAACGGCATTGCATTGTTGCCGTACCGCCTCGAAAGGACTGGGGGATTAGGGTTATGAGTCTTGTGCGGCTCCTCGGTTTTCGGACGTTGAACTGCGGATGCGTCATCGGGCGGTATCGCGAGCTGGCCAGCAGCCGCGAGCTGACCTATGTCGAGGAAAAAGGCGCCACGTGCGAGACGTACGCGCATCGTCGGAACCACACGATTACTGCCGAACGCGAATCCTCGATCGCCGCCGTCGCCCAGGCCTCCTAAGCCACCGCGCGCGCTGGACGCACGATGCCCTGCCCCACGGGGAACCAGTACAATCCGTCGCGGTGACCGCTTTTCCCCAACCCCATACAGTCTTTACCCTCGGTGAGGCGACTTTCAGGTTCTATCTTGGGGACAGCCTCGAGCTGCTCGGGCGCCTTCCCAACCACTCGCTTGACGCGATTGTCACCTCCCCGCCGTACAACCTCGGTGTGCGCTATCGAACATATGACGACACACTACCGCGCGCCCAGTACCTTGACTGGACCGGCGAATGGGCTACCCATGCTTCACGCGCGCTCACGCGTCACGGCTCGCTCTTTCTGAACGTCGGGTCCAAACCGAGCGACCCGTGGACCGCGTTTGACGTCGCGCAGGCGGTGCGGCCCCACCTCCATCTCCAGAACACGATTCACTGGATCAAGTCGATCGCCATCGACAAAGCGGTGGCCGGCGCGCGAGCCCGCCTCGATGAGGACCTGGCGGTTGGCCATTACAAGCCCATCAACAGCCGGCGATTCCTCCACGACTCGCACGAATTCATCTTCCATTTCACCCCTGGGGGCGACACGCCGCTCGATCGGAAAGCCATCGGCGTTCGATACCAGGATCCGTCGAACGTAGGCCGGTGGGCGGGGGCGGCGGCTGGCGTCCGATGCCGTGGCAACACGTGGTTCATTCCCTACGACACCATCCAGAGCCGCGACAAGGATCGACCGCACCCTGCCACCTTTCCACCCCGGCTCCCGGAAATGTGCCTGCGGCTGCACGGCCTCGATCGGGTGAAGATGGTGGCGGATCCCTTCCTCGGCCTCGGCTCGACCGCGGTTGCGTGTGCCCAGCTTGGGTTGAACTTTGTCGGCGTGGAGATGGATAAGGACTATTTGCGGGAAGCGATTGAGCGAACCAGAGCGGCCGTTGATCCCGCCCGGCTGGCCCACTCAGCGAATAGCTTGTCTTGAACCCATGCTCTGAGCTTATGTAGGCTTGAGCATGGACCTGCGCCAACTCGAGATCATCCGGGCCATCGCCGATGCCGGCTCTTTCACCGCGGCTGGAGACAAGCTGCACGTCTCCCAGTCGGCGATCAGCCGGCAGATTCTCCTCCTCGAAGAGGAACTCGGTGAGGCAGTGTTCCATCGCATTGGCCGCCGAATCCGCATCACACCCGCCGGCGAGTCGCTGTTGCAGTTGAGTAACCGCGTGTTCCAGGATCTGCAGGACACGGTCTCCGCCATCAGCGACAAGCAGGAAACACTGCGAGGCACACTCCGCCTGGTCGGCGGCATGACGGTATGCCTCTATGTCTTCCCGACACTGCTCGCGGAGGTCAGGCGCGTCCATCCCAACCTCGACTTGAAAATCACGGTGGGCAGCACCGAACGTTCCATCGCGATGTTGCGCTCGGGTGGGGGTGACCTCGGCCTCCTCACGCTCCCGATCGACGCCTCGGACCTGGTCTCCGTGCCCGTACTTCGGGAGGAGCTGTTGCTGGTCACCTATCCTTCACATCCGCTGGCCCAAAGACGGCACATCGCCGCGACGGATCTTAATCGCCAGTCGTTCATTCTTTTCGAAACCGGGTCGATTACACGTCGGCTGGTCAACGAGTTCTTCACTCGCGAGGGCATCGACGCCGACATCGTCATGGAAACGGAGAACGTCGAGATCATCAAGGCGATGGTCAGGACGGGTCTTGGGATCGCCATCGTCCCCTGGCAAGCAGCCGAGGTGGACGTACGGAACAAGCAGCTCTTCGCGAGCCGCATCGCCAACTATCCGCTGTTCAGAGAAACGGGGTGGCTCTACCCGAAGATGGGACGGCTGCCGCGCGGCGTGGCAGAGGTGCTGCGCGTGTTCGAGTCGGTCAGGCCGCGCCTCGACGCCGCGACACAAGCGCCGAAACAGTTATAGGCGACGGGGCCGGCGAGCGGGCCTGAAGGCCCGCCCCTACTGCGCCGCCGGCGTCGGGCGGAGCGAGTATGAGGTCCGTGACCAGACGGTCACGCCGTCCCGCCGCGTCTTCACCTCGATCTTCCGGGTCCGACGAAGCGGATCCGGATTGGTCGAGTAGTACCCGAGCACGTAGTAGTCGCTCGTTTCCGCGTCGATTCGCTTCAGCGCCTTGTCGAAGTCGTTCTGATTCACCACGGCAATCCCGCCGGTTTCATCGGCCAGGATCCGAAGGCTGTCCTGCGTGCGACGCACGTACTGGTTCCAGTCCTCGATGTTGTTCTCGAGCACGGTGTCGTCGATGTCCGGGCCGGCCACCAAGCCGCGCGGATCAATCGTGTAGAGCGTGGCGTTGGCGCGATTGGCCGCACGGGTCACTTCCGTCAGCTCACGCGCGAGATCGGCCTGGGCGAACTGCGTCCCCTGCTGCTGCAGCTGGAGGAACGGATCGCTCCTGAGGTCTTCCGTGGTCCCCCCCGACATCGTGGCCATGTTCTCGAGCCGAGCCTTCTCGAACGGGTTGAAGTCATAGCCGCTGCTCACCCAGATCACCGCCTTGCGCCGGTTGTGCAGCTTCTCGAGGTTCTTCATCAGGTCGTAGGCCGTGGAGAAGGCGACATGCGCCCTGTGCCGCAACTCGGTCGGTCCCTGCGACGACTGCATGCCCGTCACGATATCCGCGGGCTTCAGTCCACCGCCCGTGATCCGCTTGATCGCGTCGTCGAGCACCTGGCGGTCGTAGGTGAGCTGAATCGACAACGAGGAGGTGCCGGTGCTGACGATGCCGAACATGTCCCCGTCGTGGATCAGGTTCTTGAGCATCTTCTTGAAGAGATCGCGCGTGCGCGGCGTGCTCTGGAAGTCGAGGTGGAGGTCGTCCACGAAAAGAAGGAACACGCGACCAGCCGTGTCGTTGGTCGGGCGGCTCTGCGGCAGGAGGATGCCTTCCTGCGTAGGAGGCGGCGGCGCTGCCTGGACGTTGAACGCCCGCCCGCCGTGCACGAGGACCATCGAGTTGATGTCTTGCTTGACGCCGTCCTCGAAGACGTCGAAATCGCCCGCCTTGAGATCGGCGATGAACTGATCGCTGCGAGCGTCGCGAACGATCACGTCCGTGGTGACCAGATCGACGTTGACTCTGAAGGTCGGCTGCCCCTGAGTGGCCGGAGCCTGCGAAGGCGCCTGGGCGGCCAATCCGACGGCGGCCAACAGCGCAAACGCCCCTGACGATAAGTACTTGGCCGTGTTACGCATAGGCGCAAAGTATAGCAAGATTACGGATACAGACATGCCCGCCATTTTTTCAATCGCCATCGGCTCCGATCATGCCGGCTTTGCCTACAAGGAGGCCATCCGGACGGTGCTCGCGGCCGAGGGACACGCCGTGCGTGATTTCGGTACCTATTCGGACGCGCCCTGCGATTACCCGGACTTCATCCGCCCCGTGGCCCAGGCCGTGGCGCGTGGCGAGTTCGAGCGCGGCATCGTCCTCGGCGGCTCGGGCAACGGCGAGGCGATGGTCGCCAACAGAATCCGTGGCGTCCGTTGCGGACTCTGTTGGACCGAGCAGGTCGCGATCTGGAACCGCTCGCACAACGACGCCAACATGCTGTCGCTCGGCCAGCGCACGGTGACCCAGGCTGAAGCGCTGGCGATTGTCCGTGTGTGGCTGGCCACCGCGTTCGAAGGCGGCCGACATGTTGCGCGTGTCAACAAGATCGACGCGGACTAGCGCCGCCGCTGCTGCTCGATCGCGCGCCGCGCCTCACGCGTGATGAGTGTCGTGGCGACGACCGTGCTCACGAGACCGACCGCGAGCAGCATGTAATACTCCCGCCCGCGGGGTGGCGCCACGCCGACCGCCAGCTTGGCCACGTCACCGACCACCTTGCCGTAGTACGTGTACATGACGATCGCGGGGATCATTCCTGACAGGGCGAGCACGAAGTCCTTGAAGGGCACGCGCGCGAGACCGAGGGCGTAGTTCAACAGGTTGTACGGCACGAGCGGCGAGAGCCGTAACAGGAACTGGACCCAGACGCCCTCGTGTGCCACTGACGCTCTCACCACCGCCACCTTCGGCTCGTCATCGAACCGCCTGAGCAGACGCGTGCCCGCCAGACGGATCGCCACCCAATACGCCGCCGAGGCTCCGAGTACGCCTCCCGTGAAGACGAGCAGTGAGCCTTTCCACACGCCGAAGATGGCACCTGCCGCGACGGTCAGCAAAAACGACGGGGCCAGAGTGACGGCCGATACGACGTAGAGGAGCACGAACAGGACAGGCCCCCAGGGCCCGATTCCGGCCAGCCAAAGCAGAATCGACGAAACCCAGTTCATTCAGAATCAGGTTCCGCTGACCCCTCAGGGGAGGCGGCCGGCTCGGCCGAGCCCGGCCGTCGGCCAGACTTGCGGGCCCGTCGGCGACGCTTGGCGAACACGTACGACAGCCGTTCCAGTGCGCCGGCTGCCTGCAGCAATCCGGCCGTGATCTGGTCAGCGTCGGTCCAGCCCGCTGGGTCCAGGCGTGCCGCGAGCGCGAGCAGTGCTGCCTGGCGCTCGGCGTCGGCGGTGCGCTTTGGGATTCGTTCCGTGAGTACGGCGTGCCATTTCGCGAGGAAGGCAACCTGTTCGTCTGGCGTGGCACCCTCGATCGTTGCGGGGACAACCAACCGCGGCTCCGCGACTGACGGCGCGGCCGGCGTCTGCGAAGGTCGCGGCTGCCCCGCCGCCCGCGGGCCCGCGTCGAGTGCAGGGGGACTCTCCCCGTCCTCGCGTCGCCGTTTCCGCGGTCTTCTGTCCTCGGGCGGAGGCTCGATGACCTGGCGGTTGTCGAGCACGGCCTTCCAATCGAACTCAATCTGCGGATGTTGGGCTTCGATTTGGCGCAGGACGTCGGGTTCGAGAGCGGGACGTCCGACGCGAACGCCAGAAGGCGACCGGAAGACGTACAGGATGCGCGAGTACTGGCGATTGCCATCCCGAAACCAGTGCATCAGGTACGTCGTCTCGTACCCGCGTTTGTCGCGGATGACGCGCAGGAACGGCACCGGTACTTACTTGCGCTTCTGCGCCCGAGATGCGGGCGCCGTCTTCTTCGTCTTCTTCGTCGCGCGTGCGCGGGAAGCCGCGCTCGCGGCCGGCCGGGCTTTCTCGGGCAGCGTGCGACGTCCAGCCGTCGAGGTAGCGGGACGTCGCGCGGACGCGGCGGGACGGGTCACGGCACGCCCGCGAGCCGGCGGACCGTCGCTCGACGCACGCTTGGCGTCCGCCGAGCCGGATCGCTGCACGATATTGAAGCGCATCTGGTCGCCAACCATCTGGTAGGTCCAGAGCTCGGCGACGGAGACGTGAAGGTCGCTGCACAGCCGCCGAGCCGTATCGATGCTCCCGATCGGCACGTACAAGTGAAGAGCCGCACGCAAACGGGAAAACGCCGCCCATTGCGACATCGCCTCGAGGTTGTTCACCGATTCGGCGGTCTCGACCTCGACAACACCGAGCAGCTTCCGCCCCCGATCCGGCGCCTGGAGCACGAGATCCGGATACCACGGCGACGACCCAGGCCCCACAGGCGCCGTATGTTCGTTGCCAGGATTGATGGCAACCTCGAACTTTCTCTTGTAGCGTGCCTGCAAAAGGCGGACGACTCGGTCGTGCTCGAGCTGCTCGCGGACCGGCCGCACGAGGATGGGACTCAACACAACCTCCGGGGCGTGTACTTGCCTGAATGCTTCGCCGGGCTGAAACCGGCTTCAAAGCGGCTGACTATAGCATGGCGTGCGACAGTCGCGAGAAATTGGGGCACAATGACGGCGGTGTCGTCGCCCTCCCCCAAGGCCAAGCCGGCCCCGCGTGTCCTGATTGTTGACGACGACGTCAGCGTCACCGATACATTTTCCCGCATGCTCCGGCTCGAAGGGTACGAGGTCTGGGCCGCCCTGTCGGCAGACGAGGGGCTGAACCTGGCTCAGACACACCAGCCCCACGCGGTGATCCTCGACTTGCGGATGCCGCTCACAAGCGGCCTGCAGGTCCTGCGCGCCATCCGTGCCATTCCGAGCCTGACCAACACGCCGGTGGCCATTGTCACGGGCGACTATTACCTGGACGAGGCGCAGTCGTCTGAGATTACGTCGCTCGGCGCGGAGCTGCGCTACAAGCCGCTGTGGCTCGAAGAGCTCGTCACGCTGGCGAAAAGACTCGTCGCCGTCCCCGTTCAAGATTGACGAACTCCCGTTTTCTCAAAGCCTGTCGCCGGGAGCCGGTTGACGCCACCCCCGTCTGGTTCATGCGCCAGGCCGGCCGCTACATGGCGGAGTACCGCGCGTTGCGCGAGCGCTATTCCCTCCTGGACATCTGCCGGACTCCCGACCTGGCGACCGAGGTCACGCTCCAGCCAGTACGCCGGATCGAGGTGGACGCCGCGATCCTGTTCTCCGATCTGCTGCTTCCGCTCGAGCCGCTGGGACTCCCCTTCGACTTCATCAAGGGTGAGGGCCCACAGATCGAGCGCCCGATCGCGAGCCCCGGTGACATCGATCGCCTCACGCTCTTCGAACCGCGCGAATCGCTCAGCCACGTGCTGGACGCCATCCGACAAATCCAGGTGGAACTCGCTGGCCGCGTGCCGCTGATCGGCTTTGCCGGCGCGCCGTTTACCCTGGCCTCGTACGCCATCGAGGGCGGTCACTCGAACAACTTCGCCAAGACCAAGGCGCTGATGTACGGACACCCGGAGGCGTGGCATCGGCTCTGTGACACGCTGTCGTCCGTCGTCGCGGACTATCTGGTGGCACAGGTCGAGGCCGGCGTGGATTGCATTCAGGTGTTCGACTCCTGGGTGGGGTCCCTCAACCGCGCCGACTACCGCGAGTTCGCGCTTCCCCACACGCAGAAGCTCTTCGCCGCCGTCGGCACGCGCGTACCGACGATTCACTTCGGCACCGGCACGGCCATGCTGTTCGACGAGTTGCGCGAGGCGGGAGGCGACGTCATCGGCGTGGATTGGCGCATCCCGATCGACGAAGCATGGGAGCGTATCGGGAGCGATCGGGGGGTGCAGGGCAACCTCGATCCCACGCTCCTCCTGGGACCGACGCGCCGGATGCTGGAACAAGCCGAGGACGTGCTGGCCCGCGTCGGAGGGCGCCCGGGGCACATCTTCAACCTGGGCCACGGCATCCTGCCGTCCACCTCTGTCGAGCAGGTCCAATTGCTCGCCCAGTTCGTACACCACGCCACGCGGCGAACCGGAACCTGAACACGAACCAAGAACAGAGAACCTCAGAAGCGTGAACGACAACGTGCTTGACGTCGTCGTCGTCGGGGGGGGCATCGCCGGCCTGGCCACCGCATACGAATTGCAGCGCCGCGGGTTGACGATCCGTGTGCTCGAGGGCGGGGCACGGCCGGGC
>JAKFXY010000001.1 GCA_021731165.1 Acidobacteriota bacterium
AGTCGGCGGCTGGCACGACAAACTGTCCGGTGCGTACATCGTCGGCCAATGTGCGATAGGCGGCGCGAAGTACACGGACGTTGTCCTCGAAGCGCGGATATGTGTCCCGGGGGCGTTGGTGTGGGTTGGGGTCGATCGTCAGACTGGCCGCGAGCGCCAGGGCTCGCTCCTCGAGCCGTTCGATGCTCAGGAGTTCGTCGCGGAGCGGTTTCTCGGCCGCAGGTGTCCGTCGCCGCCACAACCACATGGCCAGCGTCCTCACGAATCGCGCAGGATCTGGGCGGTGGGGGAGTTGTGCACGCGCCCTCGGTGATGTGCCTTGGTGAGGGCGGAGGCCAGTGCGGCCGCAGTGCTCAGGAAAGCGGAGTTGTCCCCTTCATTATACGCCCCGGCAGCACGAGCGGCGCCTTCGACCTGTCAACGATCGCGTCAGGTGGTCAGGGCCAGAGCAGCTGCACCCATGGGGAGACCGCACCCAGGAGAAACACGATCGTGAGGAGTCCGACGACGTGATGCTGGGCGATGGCGTGAAGGAAGGCGGCGCAGCCGATCGCGGACAACTTCACAAGGAAGAGGCCGGTTGAGGGGCCGAGTGTCATGAGCGAGCTGGCGACGATAGGGTTGGCTTCCACGGCCAGACCGAAGTGGAGGACCCCGACGTAGGTCAGCACCGCATCGGTCGCTTGCACCGAGACGAACGCAATCCAGATCGCGTTGCCGAACCAGGTGGCGGGGGCGCTTGTCCGCCACTGGAGCACACGTGTCACGGAGTTGTGACGAGCAAGCGCGGTGCCGACCCGCCAGCGGGCGAATTGCGCGTGTATTCCCGTTTGCACACGCGACGTATAGACGCAATTCGGATTTTCTGCGAGAACTATTTCTACCTAAGCGATGACTAGGAGCCGCGCGTTTCGCCTTACTTTCCTCTGGTGTAGCGCAAATTGGGCCGGTCTCTGGTATCGTCTCTGAACTAATGGCGGTCCACCTCATCAATCCGAGTCATGTCTCCTTCGGCGTCGGCGTGATCACCCCGCGGTGGCTGTACGTGCTGGCATCGGCGACGCCGGCGAGCTTTGGCGCCCCGATTCTCACGGACGAGACGCTCGAGTCGCTCGATCCCGGCATCATCAAGGCCGGCGATATCGTGGGGGTCGGCATTCACACCGGCAATGCCCTGCGGGGCTATGAAATCGGAACGGCAGCCAGAGCCGCGGGCGCCTGGGTGGTGTTTGGCGGTATCCACGCCACGCTGTATCCCGACGAGGCGCGGGATCTGGGCGGCGCGCACGCCGTGGTGACCGGGGACGGCGAACGGGCCTGGCCGATCGCGCTTCGTGACTGCGCCGCGGGGTCTCCGAACCTTATGTACGACGGCGGCCGTATTGAAGCCGAGGAGTTCATGCCCGGCCGGTGGGAGCTCCTGCCTGAAGGGCGCTACATGTGGGCCTCCGTGCAGACGGTTCGAGGCTGTCCGAAGCACTGCTCGTTCTGTTCGGTCTGGCGGACCGACGGGCAGAAGCCACGCCAGCGTCATGTCGATCGCGTGCTGGCCGAGATAGTCGATCTCCGCCGGCGCGGGTTCCGGTTCATCGCGCTGGCCGATGACAACTTTTATCCCGTGACGCTCGAAGACCTTCGCATGGCATCGCGGCGTGAGGACAAGAGTCAACTGGAGCAACTGAAGGCCACGCGGGCGGAGCGCTTCGAACTGATGGCCGGGCTGGAGCGTCTGCCCTCGGACACCGTGTTCTTCACGCAGATCACCATGGAAGCCGCGGAGGATACGGAGTTCCTCGACGCGATGCGCAGGGCGAACATCAAGGGAGCGCTCGTCGGCGTCGAGTCGGTGACGCCCGAGGGACTCAAGGACGTGTACAAGAGCTTCAACGAGAGCGGGGAAGCGCTCGTGCAGCGGCTGAAGAAGTTCCGCAAGCACGGCGTCCACGTCCTCGGCTCGTTCATCTTCGGTCTGCCAAGCGATCGGCCGGAGACCTTCGACGTCTGTCTGTCGGTCGCGCAGCGTGCCGATATCACCTTCGCGCAGTTCGTGATGCTCACACCGTTCCCCGGCACGCTCGATTTCGCCGCCTGGGAGAAGTCGCTGGGCGATGAGCCGCAGCGGGTCGGCGGCATCCCCGTGTCGAGGCACTGGCTGATTCCGCAGGCGAACCGGCCCAAGGTATACATCGAACACCCGGTCATGAGCGCGGATCAGATCCGCCAGAACACGCAGGGCGTCTGGGATCGCTTCTACTCGGTCAGCAGCATCTGGGAGCGCTCGCGCGTGGTGAAGTCGCTGAAGGCGCGGGTGGCCTTCGTGTTGATCTCCAAGCTCTACCGCCAGATGTACGCCAATACCGGCATCGCCACCGACAGCGCCAGGGTGAACCGTTCGGCGCAGTGGGCGCGGGTGATCGCCAAGCCGCTCCGGCGCTTCTTCGCCGGCCAGCCGATGCCCGACCTGCAACTCCGCTAGAGCTCGCGCCACACGATTGCGTGCTACACTCGCCGGGTCGAGTTGGTTCCCCGCGGTTTGATCTGCCTGCGTCAGCTTCTTCCTGCACGCTCCAGAAGTTTCACGCCGAGCTTCCAACCTTTTCAAAGGATCGTGTATGCGCATTTACGTAGGCAATCTCTCGTTCAATACGGCTGAATCCGAAGTGGAACAGCTCTTCTCAACGCTCGGCCAGGTGGACTCGGTGAAGCTGATTCGCGACCCGTCAACGGGCCGGTCGCGCGGCTTCGGGTTCGTCGAGATGGCGGACAGCGACCTCGGAAAGGCCGCTTGCGAGGCGCTCGACCAGCGCGAGTTCGAAGGACGTCGTCTGACTGTCAACGAGGCGAAGCCACAGGAACGTCGCAGCGGGGGGTACGCCGGCGGCAACGGCGGCGGCCCGCGCGAGAAGCGCGAGGCGCGCTGGTAAGCGCGTTCCGCTGAACAGGCACGTGCGCAAGGAACAGGCGCTGTGCAAGAAAAAAAGGGCCCGGCGGCAGTCATGCCGCCGGGCCCTTTGCGTTGTGGTCTTCTGCCGTGCGCCTAGTTCGGCACGAAGCAGTAGAGATAGCCGGCTCCACCGCTCGAAATCAGGTTCGGCTGACTGCAGCCACGGCTGGGGTGAGCGGAATTCCACGAGCCGTTGGTGCCACCGATCTTGTCGTGGTGGCCAAGCTGCACGTTGGGTCCCGGTGGTGCGGTCGTGCCGGGCGCGGGCGGATTGACGTGCACGTTGCTCGTGTAGTTGCTGCAGGTGTGGTCGAGCCCGTCGGTGTAGGCGCGGCCGTCCGGTGTCGAGCCGGTCAATATGTCGTGCTCGTTCGGCATGTCGCCAACGCCCTTGATCGGCATGGCTTTTTCACTGATCGCGTTGTTTCTGTTGATCCGGTTTCCGAGCCGGGCGCGCTCGATTGTGTCGCCGTGCAGTTCGTCCAGGTTGGCGCCAATCAGGGCACCGCGCGCGTTGTACCACGGGCCGCTGCCGATGCGGTCGCGCGCGTTGACCGCGCCCGGACCCTGGGTGCTGAGATAGGCACGCCAGGTGGCGGCACCGCGGCCTGCCGCCGCGGCGAGTTGTTGGCAATGCGCATCGGCGCCGGCGAGGCCACCGTAGTTGGCGCCGTCTCCCTTCGATACACTCGTCACGAAGAACGTCATCGGCTGCGGCGGCTGCTGCGCCGGAGCCTGGGCGAACGTGAGAACGGAAAAGATGATCATGGCCAGCGCAAGCGCGCCGGAATACCGACCGATCTGCTTCATAGCTGTTTCCTCTTCCACAAGATCTCGAGTCAACACCCGGCCTACCGACCGGCCGGGTGGAAGGTGTATCAAGGCTCGTCGCACGCACGCGACGGACATCAGGCGGCGCATCTTACCATGTTGACGACCGTGCCTTCAGGGCGGTACCGTACTCACTTCCCAGCGTATCGATTCGACCTTCCGGAGGATGGATGTCCACTGCTTCGACCGCCGCGCCCTCGCGTATCCAGAGCGACTTGTTCATCAACGGAGAGTTCGTCAAGGCGGAGGGTGGCGCGACCGCGCCGACCCACAACCCGCACGATAACAGCGTCATCACCGAGGTGGCCTCGGCGGGCAAGGCCGACGTGGACAAGGCCGTCACCGCGGCAACCGAGGCGTTTCCGAAGTGGGCCGCCCTCTCGGCGGCCGAGCGTGGCCGCTACCTGTTGAGGCTGGCGGATCTCATCGAGGAGCGCGGACACGAGCTGGCGACGCTCGAGAGTTTGGATACCGGGCACCCGATGCGCGACACGACCCGCCTCGACGTCCCCCGCGCGGCGATGACCTTCCGCTACTTCGGCGGCATGGCCGACAAGTTCGAAGGGGCGGTAATACCTGTGGAGCAGGGCTTCCTGAACTACACCCTTCGCCAACCCGTGGGCGTGGTCGGCCAGATTGTGCCGTGGAATTTCCCGCTGATGTTCACCAGCTGGAAGATGGGGCCGGCCCTCGCGGCGGGCAACACGTTGGTGCTCAAGCCGGCGGCACTGACGCCGCTCTCGAGCCTTCGCATCGCGGAGTTAATGGCGGAGGTCGGCATTCCCAAAGGGGTCGTCAATATTCTCCCCGGCCCCGGAAGCTCGATCGGGCAGTACATGGCCGAGCACCCGGGCATCGCCAAGATCTCGTTCACCGGTTCGACGGATGTCGGACGGCGAATCGTCCAGGCGTCGGCTGGCAATCTGAAACGGGTGGGACTCGAGTTGGGCGGCAAGGGGGCGAACATCGTCTTCGCGGATGCCAACCTTCCGGCGGCGATAGGCGGCTCGGCATTCGCCATTTTCCACAACCAGGGGCAGGCCTGCATCGCCGGCTCGCGTCTGATCCTCCACGAGTCGATTGCCGACGAGTTCCTCGAGAAGTTCATCACGCTGGCACGGTCGATCAGAATCGGTAACCCGTTGGATCCCGCGACCGAGATGGGTCCCTTGACGTCGCTCGGTCACCGAGACAAGGTCCTCGGCTATTGCGAGATTGCCGCGGAGCAGGGAGGCAAGATTCTGACGGGCGGCAAGCCGCCACAGGATCGACCTGACCTTGCCAACGGCTACTACGTGCAGCCTACGGTCGTCCAGGCCCGCCCGCAAGACCGCGTGTCGTGCGAGGAGGTCTTCGGTCCCTTCGTCGTCGTCTCGACGTTCAAGACCGATGAAGAGGCGCTGCAGATCGCCAACGGCGTCGAGTACGGCCTCGGCGGCGGCCTGTGGACCACGAACCTGGCGCGTGCGCACAAGTTCGCCGGGGCGATCAAGAGCGGCATGGTCTGGATCAACTGCTACAAACGCGTGAACGCGGCCTCGCCCTTCGGAGGCGTCGGTTCGAGCGGCTACGGTCGCGAGATGGGATTCGAAGCGATGCACCAATACACGGAGGTCAAGTCCGTGTGGGTGAACGTGGACGCCAACATTCCGCCGTACTACCCAAGGTGACAAGGGGCGCGGAGGGCGGATGGCCGATCATCCGCCACCCGCGGCCTGTCAGCGAGCGCTGGCAATCTCGTCGTAGTAGCGGTTGATGCTGCCATACCAGGCGGTGGTGCTGACCGTATTGTCCCAGCCAAGGTCTGCCAGCTTGAGCTGCGCGCGGGCACCGTCGAGCGTGCCGAACGCCTGTTTCGGCACGCCGCGGCCCACCAGCTCACGCATCCGCCGGTTCATCTCCTCGAACCGCACACGGTAGGCGCTCACCTCGTCCTTGTTCATGATCTTCCCGTGGCCCTGGATCATCGTGTCGAAATCCATCTTCAACAGGTTGTCGATCGTCTTGACGAACTCGAGCGCGCTGCCGCCGCCAGCGTAGTCAATGACCGGCATGCCGTCGATGACGAGATCGCCGGTGTGCACCGTCTTCAAGTCCGGGAAGTAGATGACCGTGTCGCCATTGGTATGGCCGCGCCCGAGCCAGAACATCTGCACCTCGACGCCGCCGAGGTACACGGCACCCTGGTCCGCGAACGTGATGTTCGGCTCACCCGGCTGCTTGATGCGCAGAAAATTCTCGCGGATGTTCCTGTGGCCGATGATGTCGATGCCCATCTCGCGGATCGGGGCGTTTCCGCTGGCGTGATCGCCATGGTGATGGCTGTTGAGCAGGTACTTCACCGGCAGGGTGCTGACGTCTCTGACTCGCGCAAGCACCTCGGGAACGAACTCAGGGTACTTGTCATCGACGAGGATCAGCCCGGCAGGCGTGACCCGCACCGCCACGTCGCCCGCCTCGTGAATCAGCCCATCGTCGGCACCACCCGGCCTGCAACCGCGGGTGCCGCAGGGCACGAACGGGCCGCGAACGACATAGAGGCCATCCTTCACCTTGTCGATCCGTGCCGGTCCGCGGACCAGGATCTCCAAGTCCTGCTTGAGCGGGGACTGTTGCGAGGCGACGACGGCCGTCAGGCCGGCGACGGCGGCGAGCGTCGCGAGAACCAGGGTTCGTCTCATGGCGCCTCCGCCTAGAACATGGCCAGCGGGTTGACCGGGTAGCCGCCCGCGCCGGGAGCCCGCGGCGGCGCGATGACCAGCATGAATTCCCGGCGATTCAGTCGCGCGACGGTCTCGGCCAGGCCTGTCAGGTCCGGACCGTAAGACCAAGTCCTGAGGCGATTGAGAGGTCGGTGCATGGCGCGCTCAATCTAGCACGTAGGGGGGAGAGCGATTCGCTCTTCAACAAGTCGGTCGGGTGGGCTACCATTCCCCGTTCGCACTTCCTGGAGGATTCATGACCTTTGCAGTCCGGCTCTTGACACTCGTTGTCCTCGCGCTCACGGCTGTCGTGCCGTCGTTTGCCCAGGGCCAAGCCGCCCGTCCGCCGATTACGACGCTGGCCGGTGACGTTCAGGAAGACTGGACGGGCCTGAAAACGCTCATCAGCAATGCGGCCAACGCGATGCCCGAGGACAAGTACAGCTACAAGTCCACGCCGGCGCAGCGTGACTTCGGCGCGCAGGTGATGCACATCGTGCAGGTCAATCAGATGCTGCTCGGTACGCTCGGCGCGAAGACCCCCGCGCCGATGATCAACATGCAGGCAAAGACCAAGGCCGAAATTGCCGCGGCCGTGCGCCAGTCGTTCGAGTGGTGTGACGCGGTGGTGAAAGAGTTCAGCGACGCGCAGCTCGTCGAACGTATTGCACCGCCGCGTTTCATGGGCCCGTCGGCCAGCCGCATCCGCGTCATCGGCTTCGCGGCCCAGCACACCCAGGACATCTACGGGCAGATGGTCGTCTATCTCCGTCTGAACGGCGTCACTCCACCGGCGAGCGTCCGCCCAGGCGTCTAGCGGCCCTGGTGTGGATCGTGGCCTAGTGGGTGGTGGTGCAGAAGAGACCCCGCACAGTCACCCACTAGCCACGACCTACGACCCACCCCTCCAGCCACCCAGCGATCTCGCCACCGGCCATCCAGCGACCTGCTACCTCGACGGGATCACCACCGCCGCCCTCACCGGCACGTCTCTCGGGTCGCCTTCGTAATAGACCCGCTCGAGAAAGAGGCCCGAGGCTGGCGCGGTCAGCCTCGCCGGCAGCGCAGACCGTTTGTGCAGCATGCCGACGGCCTCCTCTGGTGACAACGCACCTCGTCCGACCTCGACGAGCACCCCGACGAGCCGCCTCACCATCTTCCAGATGAAATGCGACCCCTCGATGTGGACGATGATCAGGTCGCCATCCTCGTGGAACTCCAGCGTCTCAACGAGGACCTGCGTGGATTTCTCCTCAGGGTCCTCGTCTGAAAACGATCTGAAATCGTGCATGCCGGTGAATCGGGCTGCCAACGCGCGCATGACGACAAGGTCCAGGTTGTCCTTCACCCACCAGACAAAGGGCTTGGCGAAGGCGGTACGGCGGCGGGAGAGGTGATAGATGTAGCTCCGGGCCACGGCATCGTGCCTGGCGTGGAAGCGGTGGCGGACCTTCTCGATCCCGAGGATGTTGACGTCGGAGGGGAGGCTGTCGTTTGTCCGGCGTCGAAGCGTTTCGGGTGGCAGAGTCGTGTTGATGTCGAGGTGTGCCACCTGGGCGAGCGCGTGTACACCGGCGTCGGTCCTGCCTGAGCCGTAGAGTTCAAACTCCCGCTCTCCGGTCGCTTCGGTGAGGGCCCTGTCGATCTCCCCCTGGACGGTCCTGGCGTTCTTCTGGATCTGCCAGCCGCTGTATCTCGTGCCGGCGTACTCGATGATCAGCTTGAAGCGCATCCGCGGTTGGGATCTGGAAGTTGGGTCTTGGGATCCGGGATTTATCTTGGCCTCAGCCTGTCGAGCGCCTGTCCCAGAAGGCGGATCTCTTCGCCATACTTGGCCCAATCGCCGGCCTTCTGGGCATCGAGCGCGCGGTCGTAGTGCTGGCGAGCCTCGGCGGCAAACTGGACCGAGGAGCTTGGCGCGCTTCCTGGCGTGGCCGGTGCTCCTGAGGTCGCCGGGCCGGATTGGCGCGTAGAGGTGCTGTCGCCCTCGGAGCCGGGGCTCGGCGGCACGACGCCTCCGAAGAGGCGGGCCAGGCCGGCCTCGAGCGTTTGCTCCATGACGATCTGGTTCTGGTACACCACCACCACCCGCGTGAGCTCCGGTATCCGGCCGCCGGCTGCCCGCAAGTACAGAGGGCGCACGTAGACGAGCGACTCCTCGATCGGGATCACCATCAACGTGCCCCATGTCACCTGGGAACCCTGCTGATTCCACAGCGTGATCTGCGGCGAGATCGTCTGGTCCTGGTTGATGCGCGCGACGACCTGTCGAGGCCCGAAGATGACTTTCTGCTTCGGAAACTGGAACACGCGCAGCGTGCCATAGTGCTCAGGGTCGCTTCGCGCCACGAGCCAGGCCGAGAGGTTGTCTTTGAGCCGCGGCGTGAACGGCAGCATCTGGATGAACTCCGGTTCGGGTTCCCCGGGCAGTCGCATGATCGTGTAGTAGGGCTGCATCGGCCGCGCGTCGCGTGACTCCTCGACCGTTGGCACCTCCCACTGATCCTCGCGATTGTAGAAGACCGCCGGCTGCGTCATGTGGTACGTCGCGTAGACCGAGGACTGCACGTTGAAGATGTCCTCAGGGTACCGAATGTGCGCCCGCAGCGCGCCGGGCATCTGATCGATCGGCTTGAAGAGCGTCGGGAAGATCCGCGCATAGGTGGCGGCGATCGGGTCCGCCGCGTCGGCAAGGTAGAACGTCATCGTCCCGTGATAGGCGTCGATCGTTACCTTCACGGAATTGCGGATGTAGTTGACGCCGGCTCCGCCGTTGGTGGAATACGGGTACCGATTGCTGACGGTGTACGCGTCGTACATCCAGAACAGCCGGCCGTCGGCCACGACCATGTAGGGATCCTGGTCGAACACGAGGAACGGCGCCACTTCCTCGACGCGCTCGCGGATGTTCCGGTGGTAGAGGATCCGGCTCTCCTCGGTGATGTCGTCGCTGAGGACGATCTGGTAGGCGCCGAAACGAAACGCGAACATCAGCTTGCGCCAGATCGACGCGAGCGGCAGCCCGCCACTCCCCGAGTACTGCGTGAAGACGTTGTCGTCGCCCTTGGGATAGTGAAACTCCCTCGTGCCCGTGCGGACGATCACGTAGTCATTCGAGAGCTCGCCAAAATAGATGCTCGGCTCGTCGATGCGGATGTCCGGGATTGTTTCCGGCGGCAGATTCCGCACGAAGAGAACCGGCAGCCCCTCGCTGGTCACCTGGTTCACCGGGCCGAGCGTCAACCCGTAGCCGTGTGTAAACGTCAGTCGGTCGTTGACCCACGTGCGGTTCGGGAGACTGGCGGAGTTCAGTTCGCGGGCCGACAGCATCACCTGGCGGGGCTGTCCGTTCAGGGTGTAGCGGTCGTTGTCCACGGAGACGAAGTCGTAATAGGTACGGATCTCCTGGAGCTGCCCGAAGGTGTCGAGCAGCGGCTGGTGATCCCAGAGGCGTACGTTGTCGAGAGTCGCGGCGTTTCGCGTGATGTCGGCCCGCGTCAACACGGCATCACCGGAGAGTTCCCGCTCCTCGACGCGGTCGAGCCCGAAGGCGCGCCGGGTGGCGTCGATGTTGTGCTGGATGAACGGGGATTCCCGCGCCTGCTCGTTGGGGCTCACGACGAATCGCTGCAGGAGCGTGCCGTAGGCTTCGCCTCCAATCGACGCCGCAAGGTACAGCGCGACCGCCGCGACGATGGGCCAGTTGCGGGCTCCGAACGCCTGCCAGGCGGCCAGCCCGGCACCGATCACGCTGGCACCGGCCAGTAGCAGTGCGGCGGGCATGCGTCCGTGCACGTCGGCATAGCTGGCGCCGGAGATGATCCCCGACGAGCCAATGAGATGCGCCGACTGGCCGAGCCACGCGCCGAACGCCTGCAACAGCAGGAAGACCGCCGCGAGCAGCGCCATGTGCCGCCGCGCTCCAGAGGAGAGCGCGATTTTGGCGGGGAAGCCGCTCGTGAGGCTGCCCGACACGAGATACAGAGCGCCGCACGTGATCGCCGAGAGCACCACGAGCGCCTGGCCGACCCCTCGCGCGACTTCCAACAAGGGGAGCGAGAACACATAGAAGGCCACGTCCCGGCCGAGGATGGGATCCACCTGGCCGAAAGACACTGCGTTGCGCCAGGTCAGCCACAGTTGCCATTGCCCAGACGCGAAGAGCCCGA
>JAKFXY010000111.1 GCA_021731165.1 Acidobacteriota bacterium
CCATCCGGTCTCCGGCCGCGATCTGATCCTCCTCGTCGGCGGCCTGTTCCTGATCGCCAAGAGCACGCACGAGATTCATGACAAGCTCGAGGGCGCGGACACCCACGGGACGACCGGTCGAAAGGCCGCGAGTTTCGCATCGGTCATCGTTCAGATTCTGCTCCTCGACATCGTGTTCTCGCTCGATTCAGTGATTACCGCCGTCGGGATGGCCGAGGACGTCACGATCATGATTGCGGCGGTGGTGATTGCCGTCGGCGTGATGCTGGTGTCAGCCGGCGGAATCAGCGCATTCGTCGAACGGCATCCCACGGTGAAGATGCTGGCTCTCAGCTTCCTGCTCCTCATCGGTGTGTCGCTGCTCGGCGAAGGCACGGGATACCACCTCGAGAAGGGGTACATCTACTTCGCCATGGCGTTCTCGGTCTTCGTGGAGATGATCAATATCCGGGTCCGAGCGAAGTCGGCTCCGGTGCACCTCCACACGAAGTACCCGGAGTAGCGACGAGTCCCAGTGACGCAACTCGTCGATCTCGGCTGGGATGCGAAGTGGGCCGAGGCATTCGAGCCGTGGGCGTCGGAGACCGGCCGGCAGTTGGACGTCCAGCCGGGCCGCATCGCCATCGAGTTCAATCACATCTACCGCGTGCACCTCGATGGACGGGAGATAGACGCGAGCGTGACCGGCCGGATGAAGCATCGGGCCGCCAGCCGTCGCGAGTTCCCGGCCGTCGGCGACTGGGTGGCCGTCCGCATGCAACCCGACGAGGATGCCGGCGCGATTGTCGGTGTCTTGCCGCGCCGGAGCTGGTTCTCCCGCAAGATGGCCGGTCATGTCACCGACGAGCAGATCGTGGCCGCCAACGTGGACGTCGTCTTCCTCGTCATGTCGCTCGATGCCGACTTCAGCATCCGGCGGCTCGAACGCTACTTGTTGCTCGCCCGTGAAAGCGGCGCCAGACCTGTCGTCCTCCTCACGAAACCGGATCTCTCGGAGGCCGTGGCCGGCCGGGTGGTGGAGGTCTCCGCGATGGCCGGCGGAGTGCCCGTGCATGTCGTGAACCCAAGACTGAATGTCGGAATCGATCTCGTCGCCGGCTTCCTGGCCTTGGGGAAGACGGCGGCGCTGCTCGGGTCGTCCGGCGTCGGCAAGAGCACGATCATCAACCGGCTGGCTGGAGGTGAGCGGCAGCGGACGCGGGAGGTGCGCCAGGCCGACGCGAAGGGGCGTCACACCACGATCCACCGGGAGCTCGTCGTGCTGCCTGGCCAGGGACTCATCATCGATACCCCGGGCATGCGGGAGCTGCAGCTCTGGGATGTCGGCGAGGCAGTGCGAGAGACGTTCGACGACATCGAATCGATGGCGGGCGCCTGCCGTTTCACCGACTGTCGGCACCGCGACGAACCGCGCTGCGCCGTCAAGGCGGCGGTGGCGGACGGCCGGCTCCCACTGGATCGACTCGAGAGTTATCTGAAGCTGCGGGAGGAAGTGGCGCACCTGTCGCGCCAGCAGGACGAGCGCGCGCAGCTCGATGACAAACGCCGCTCGAAGATCATGGGCAAGGCGCTGAAGCAGCACCTGAAGACGAAAAGACACTAGCCACCCACGGTCACCGAGTCACCGTGCGACCCCGTGGCCTACGGAGCCGACAGCGGCACCGGAGGGGCGAGGAGTTCCTCAGGGGTCGGGATTGGGGTCAGGCTTCCCGCGATGACCTTGCGCGGTGGGGCCGGTGTCGCGGGGAGAGTCAGTATCACGGGCGTGTCGATAGTCGGGCCCAGCATGCGATCGAGCGGTGCCAACCACGTGACCGCGGCCACGACTGCCGTGGCGGCCGCCAGGCCAATAAGCCACCGAGGCACGCGCCGGCGGCGCGGCGTGCGTGCTGGCGGCGGTAGACCCAGTCCAAGGTTCGCGGCCGCCTCCTCGACGATGGCTGGGGTGATCCGGTCCACTCGAAGGTCCGCACCCCGCGTCAGCGATTGATCCGCCAGCATGTTGATGATACGGGGCACGCCTCCGCTGAAGGCGTGGATCAGGTCGAGCGTGTCGGATTCCAACATGACCGCCGACGAGCCGCGTGCCACCCGTGACCGGTGGGCGATATAGGCCTCGATCTCCACGCGATTGAGCGGCTTCAGTTCGACGCGGACGGAGATGCGCTGGTTGAGCGGGCGCATGTTCGGCTCGGAGAGCAGGTCGTTCAGGCCCAACTGGCCGGCGAGAACGATCTGAAGCAGCTTCGACTCGTGTGTTTCGAGATTCGACAGGATCCGAAGCTGTTCGAGTACGGCGGGCGGGATGTGCTGCGCTTCGTCGATGATGAGCACGGCGCTTCCCCTGACCGCCACGAGCGACTGCAGAAACTCGCCGAGCGTGGACATCAGCTCGTGCATGCTCGCGGTGGCGAGCCGGCCGTTGCGGACGGCGGCGCGCGAGACGACTCCGAAGTCCAGCAGCGCCTGCCGCAGGAGTTCCTCAATGGACAGGAATGGATTCAGGATGAGCGAGGAGAACGTGCTCGAGTCGAGCTGTTCCAGCACGGCGTGGCAGATCGTGGTCTTGCCGGTCCCGACGTCGCCCGTGAGGACGACAAAAGGATGCTTGCGGCGAATCGCCTGAAGCAGTTGTGCGATGGCATTCCCGTGGGACTCGCTTCGGAAGAGGAAGCGCGGATCGGGCGTCGGTGCGAATGGCGGTTGTCCGAAGCCGTAGAAGGGCTCGGAGAGCGAGGCGTCACTTGAGGCGGCGGCCGCGGCGCGCAACGCTTGGAAATATAGCAGGAGTTGACGGCGCCGCCGCGTTTATGATCGCCCGATGCCGTTTCTGATCGCGCTTCTCCTCTTGCTCGGCGGCGATCCCCAGGCGCGCGGACAGCGTCCCAGGACGCCCGTCCCTCCAGCCACTCCGAGGGAGGCGTTCTTCACCTCCACGTTGTCCGACTCTGAGCTGCGGAACAAGCAGGCGGTTGTCGAGACCAGCGAGGGAACGATCGTCCTCGACTTGCTGGCGGACGCGGCCCCCAACCACGTCGCCCACTTCATGACCCGCGCGAGGGAGGGGGCCTACGACGGCACCATTTTCCACCGCGTGATCGCGCTCGGCATCATCCAGGGTGGCGATCCGCTTTCGAGGGATCCATCCCAGGCCGCCAGGTACGGCACCGGCGGCCTGCGGGAGCTGCGCTTTGAACCGAACAGCGAGATGCACACCCGTGGCGCCGTGTCGGCCGTGCTCGTGCCCGGGCAGCGCGACAGCGCCGGCTCGCAGTTCTTCATCTGCGTCACCGATCAGCGGGCGCTCGACGGACAGTACACGGTGTTCGCGAGGGTCGTAGAGGGGATGGCGTCCGCCCAGCGGATCTCGCAGCGGCCGGCCGACGCGCAGGGCATGCCGCTCGAGCGCGCCGACATCCGCAGGGTCACCATCCGCGAGAGGCCGGCGCCGGTCCCGGTGCCGTTTTCCACCGAGACGGCCGACCAGCTCTCCCGGTACCGCGCGGCAATCGAGACCTCGATGGGGCGGATCGTTGTCGAGTTTTTCCCCGACCGTGCTCCGAACCACGTCCGCAACTTCCTGCGACTGGCGCAGGCTGGGGTGTACGACGGGACGGGTTTTCACCGCGTGGTCCGGGGCTTCGTGATTCAAGGCGGCTATCTGACGTCGCGACGGGAGCCGCTCGACGAAAAACAGCAGGACCTGGTCCAGAATCTTCCGCCTGAGTTCAACGACACCCTGCACGAGAAAGGGACGCTCTCGATGGCGCGCGCCGAGGACCCGGGCAGCGCCAACAGCTCCTTCTTCATCGTCACCGCCAGAGCCGAGACGCTGGACAAGCGATACACCGTGTTCGGCAGAGTCGTGGAGGGGCTGGACGTCGTGGAGAAGATCGAGGCCGTGCCGGTCAACGGGGAAGCGCCGGTGACTCGGGTCGAGGTGAGCAAGGTGACTGTGCTGGCTCCGTAGGACTCGTCGGCGTCGTCAACGCGCCCCGTGGGTCGGATCCGACCCACCGGTGAGTTCGCTACGTCTCGAATGGCAACCCGAGCTGCGGCCCTTCGTCACGAGGCTGCTCGTCGGCGAGGGTGCGGGTCAGGTTATGGACGCTGACGCCAAGCAGGCGCACGGGCTGGCAGCCGGCGGCCGTGCGGCTGACGAGAGCCATGGCGCGCGCCACGATGTTCGCCCCGTTCCGAGTTGGTGCCTCGGTGTGGCTCCGCGTGATCGTGGTGAAGTCGTGATACCGCACTTTGATCGTCACGGTACGGGCGAAGAGTTCACGACTGGCCAGCCATTCCGCCGCGTCCTGGGCCATGGCGGCAATCTCGCGTCTGATGTGGTCGATCTCCAACAAGTCTTGGGCGTAGGTGTTCTCGCTTCCAGAGGACTTCGGCTCGTGTTCCGCGATGACGGGGCGGTCGTCGATCCCTCGTGCGAGTTGTCGAAGCCATCCGGCAAGCGATCCCACCGTGTCATGCAGAAGCGCCGGGTCGGCCGTACGTACGTCAACCAGCCTTTCAATCCCCTTGTCGCGAAGCTTTCCGGCGGTGACCGGACCGACGCCCCAGAGCGCATCCACCGGGAGCTGCTGAAGGAAAGACTCCACTCGTTCGGGGGCAATAACCGTGAGACCGTCGGGCTTCTTCCACCCCGATGCGATTTTCGCCAGGAACTTGTTGGGTGCCACGCCGGCCGACGCCGTGAGGCCGGTTGCGGCCCGGATGGCATCCTTCAGCCGCTTTGCCACGGACGTGCCGAGCGGCTCGTCCCACGCGTTCTCCGTGACATCGAGGTACGCCTCGTCCAGCGAAAGCGGCTCCACGAGCGGTGTGACCGACCGGAAGAGCTCGAAGACCTGTCGGGACACGGCCTTGTACTTCGAGATGTCCGGGCGGACGATGACAAGAGAGGGGCAAAGACGTACCGCCTTGGCCATTGAAATGGCCGAGCGGACACCAAAAGTACGGGCTTCGTAGCTGGCGGCCGCCACGACGCCGCGCGTCTCGGGGTCGCCTCCAACGGCAACCGGACGGCCTCGCAGCGCGGGATTGTCCCGTTGTTCGACGGACGCATAGAAGGCGTCCATGTCGATATGGAGGATTCTTCTCAAGGGCACGGTCACGCTCGAACGCTATCGGCCCGTGGCGCCGAACCCTCCCCGCGTTGTCTCGCGAATCTCGGTGACTTCCGTCCATGTCACCCTCGGTGAGGCAAGGACGATGCCCTGGGCCAGCCGGTCGCCTTTCTTCACGTGGACGACCGAATCGGTGATATTCAGCGTCTGAATCATCACTTCGTCGTGTGGACCGCAATAGTCAGGGTCGACGACGCCAACGCCGTTGGGAACCACAAGTCCGCGCTTGAGCGGCGTGCTGCTTCGGGCAAGAATCGCCAGGAAATGACCGGGAGGTACTTCGATCACGAGGCCGGTCCTCACGAGGACGATCTGTCGAGGCGGCACGTCCACGTCGTGGGCCGCTGCCAGGTCGAATCCGGCCGCTTCACTGGTACCGTAGGTAGGGAGTGCAATGGTTGAATCGAGGCGTCTGATGTTGAGCCGCATGACGGCAGCATATCTCGCTGCGCCCCTCCTGATGCCGGTCGCGCTTCTGCTGGTGTCGCCGGCGGCAGGCGTGGCGGCCGCACAGGCCCCGTCTGTGCTGGCGCAGGCGGCGCAGGGACGACTACCGACACCGGCACCGGCCGCGGCGCCGATGCCGGCGCTGTCGGCCCCGCTCGGTCTCGATCCCGCCATTCGCACCGGGACGCTGTCCAACGGGCTCTCTTACTACATTCGTCGCAACGGGCGCCCCGAGAAGCGTGCGTCCGTGCGCCTGGCTGTCAAGGCTGGCTCGATAGACGAGGCCGATGATCAGCGCGGGCTGGCGCACGTGCTCGAGCACATGGCTTTCAATGGCACCACACACTTCAAGCCGGGCGAGCTGGTCCAGTACCTCGAATCGATCGGCATGCGCTTCGGGGCCCATCTGAACGCGTATACCAGCTACGACGAGACGGTCTACATGATCGACGTCCCGACGGACCGCGACGGCGTATTGGGCCGCGGTTTCCAGGTGCTGGCCGATTTTGCGGGAGGGATGACGCTCGACCCGCGGGAGATCGACAAAGAGCGCGGCGTGGTGCTCGAGGAGTGGCGGGGCCGGCTGGGCGTCGGCTCTCGTGTGCAGACGATTCAGGAACCCGTGCTCTATGGACAGTCACGCTACGCGGAGCGCCTGCCGATTGGCCTCCCGGAGGTCCTTCGAACCTTCACACCGCAGCGTTTGGCGGAGTTCTATCGCGCGAACTACCGGCCCGAGCGGATGGGGGTGATTGTCGTCGGCGACATCGACCCCGCGGCGGCGGAGCAGTTGATCCGGCAGTACTTCGAGGGCCTTCGCGGGCGCGGCCCGGCCGCACCACGCGTCGTCTATCCCATTCCGCCCCACGCGGACACGCGTGTGGCCGTGGCGACTGACCGGGAGGCGCAAGGCTCTACGGTGACCTTCATCAGCAAGCGACCCAGGCGGGAAACACGGACGGCAGCGGACTACCGACGTGGGCTCGTCCAATCTCTCGCGCACCAGATGTTGAATGCCCGCCTTGGCGAGATCGCCCGTCAGCCGGATGCGCCGTTCCTCAACGCCTCGACCGGCGAGGATTCACTGGGCCGGACGCTCGACGCGTTCACCATGTCGGCCCGTGTGAATGACGGTGGCATCGACGCGGGGCTGACGGCGCTGGCGCAGGAGCTCAAGCGCGTGCGCGACTTCGGATTCGGCGAGGCAGAGCTCGAGCGGGCCAGAAAGGGATTGCTCAGCGCCTACGAGCGAGCCTACAACGAGCGGGACAAGTCGGAGAGCGGCGCCTACGTCAACGAGCTGGTGGCGCTCTTCCTCGAGGGGGAGCCGGCGCCTGGAATCGAGGTGGAGGTGCAGATGGCCCGCAGCTTCATTCCCACCATCACCGCCGCCGAGGCGGCGGCGCTGGCGCGTACGCTCGTGCCGGATGAAGGCAATCGCGTCATCCTCACCGTGGCGCCGGACAAGAGCGGCCTGGCGCCTTCGACTCAGGCCGGTCTGCTGGCGGCATTCAGGCGCGGCTCGGCCGCGCCGGTCACCGCCTGGAAGGACGACCTCGCGGCCAGCGAGCTCTTGGCCAGGTTGCCAACCCCGGGCTCGGTTCGAGCCCGTCGTGAGATTCCCGAGATTGGCGTCACGGTGCTCACGCTCTCCAATGGTGTCGAGGCCTGGCTGAAGCCGACCGATTTCAAGAACGACCAGGTGGTCTTCACCGCGTATGCCAAGGGCGGCACGACGCTCGCCACTCCAGAGGACTACCGCAATGCGGCGCTCAGCGCGCAGTTGGTCGGCGTATCCGGCCTTGGCGGTTTCACGCCAGTCGATCTCGGCAAGCTGCTTGCCGGGAACACTGCCGGAGCGTCGGCCTTCATGGGCACCAACACGCATGGGGTATCTGGATCGGCAGCGCCAAGGGACCTCGAGACGGCGCTTCAGCTGATGTACCTGAATTTCACGGCGCCGAACCAGACGTCCGAAGGCTTCGAGCTCATGAAGCGGCGGATGCGCGCGGCGCTGGCCAACCAGGCCCAGAGTCCCGGTGCCGTGTTTGGTGAGCGAGTCCGGGCCGTGAATACGATGGACCACTACACCGCGCGCGCGATGAAGCTCGAGGATGTTGACCGATTGGATGCCGGGAGGATGATCTCGTACTACGGGGCGCGCTTCGCCAACGCGGCCGATTTCACGTTCTTCTTCGTCGGTGCGTTCACGGTGGACCAGATCACCCCGCTCCTGAACTCCTACGTCGCCGCACTCCCGTCGAGTGGCACGCCGACGGCGAGACTTGGTGAAGTGCGGCTGGGGTTTCCGGCCGGGGTGCTCAAAGAGACGGTGGCCAAGGGCCAGGAGCCGAAGAGCCAGACCGTCATGACGTTCTTCGCGGATCCAGGCCTCGACGAACTGGAGATTCACCGCGTGAATGCGGCAACCGGCATTCTCGAAACGAAGCTTCGAGACCTGCTGCGCGAGGAGCTGGGCGGCACCTACAGCGTCAGCGTGGGTTTTTCGAGCATGCAGCCCCAGCCTGGCTACGGGACGACCAGTGTGCAGTTCGGCAGCGCACCGGAAAACGTCGACAAGCTGGTGTCTGGTGTGCTTGGCGAGCTCGAGCGGATCACGCTCGAGGGGCCTTCAGCCGACGATGTGCAACAGATCAAGGAAGGAGAGAAGCGCGATCTCGAGACCTCGATGCGCCAGAATGGCTACTGGCTCAGCTCGCTGCAGACCCTGCATCTCTTCGGATGGGATCCGACCCGCATCATCCACCGCGCCGAACGCACGGAGCTGCTGACACGCGAGAACATTCAGGATGCCCTGAAGAAATACTTCCCGACGGATCGATACACGGTCATCACGTTGATGCCTGAAGGGAAGTAGCTCACGCGGTTACGTGGTTATACTGAGCGGTCCGGGGCACGGCATTGCCTCACCTCACATACACACTACACAAGGTTCAATGCAGTACATCTATACGATGAAGGGACTCGGGAGGGTGCATCCTCCTGACACGGTTGTCCTGAAGGATATCTGGCTCTCGTTCCTCCCCGGGGCCAAGATCGGCGTGCTGGGACTGAACGGATCCGGCAAGAGCTCGTTGCTGCGCATCATGGCGGGCGAGGATGAAGGGTTCGTCGGCGAGGCTTTTCCGGCCGACGGAATCACGGTCGGGTTTCTGCCTCAGGAGCCGAGGTTGGACCCGGCAAAGACCGTGAAAGGGAACGTCGAGGAAGGGGTTGCCGAAACCAAAGCGCTTCTCGATCGATACGACGAGTTGAACATGAAGCTCGGGGAGGCGTTGGCCCCCGAAGAGATGGACAAGGTTCTCGAAGAGCAGGGACGGCTCCAGGACCGTATCGACGCCGTGAACGCGTGGGAGATCGACTCCCAACTGGAACTTGCGATGGACGCCCTCCGTTGTCCGCCGGCGGACTCGGAGGTGACCACGCTGTCAGGCGGCGAGCGGCGCCGCGTCGCGCTGTGCCGGCTCTTGTTGAGATCGCCCGATCTCCTGCTGCTCGACGAGCCCACGAACCATCTCGACGCCGAATCGGTCGCCTGGCTCGAGCGGTTCCTGAAGGACTACAAGGGAACCGTCGTGGCGGTGACGCACGATCGGTACTTCCTCGACAATGCGGCTGAATGGATTCTGGAGCTCGATCGCGGCTCCGGCATTCCGTGGAAGGGCAACTACTCCTCGTGGCTCGATCAGAAACAGCAGCGCCTGGCGCAGGAGGAGAAATCAGAGACCAAACGCCAGAAGACGCTCGAGCGCGAGCTCGACTGGATTCGCATGTCGCCTCGCGCACGGCAGGCGAAGGGTAAGGCACGGCTGAATGCGTACGAACAGCTGCTGAACGAGGACACGGCGAAGACGATCGATCAGGTGGAGATCTACATTCCACCAGGGCCGCGTCTTGGGGATCTCGTCGTCGAAGCCCGAGACCTCTGCAAGGGCTACGGCGACCAGCTTCTCATCGAAGGGTTGAACTTCACCCTGCCACGCGGCGGCATCGTCGGAGTGATTGGTCCCAATGGCGCCGGAAAGACGACGCTCTTCCGGATGATGACCGGACAGGAGACGCCTGACAGCGGCACGCTTCGCCTTGGCGAGACGGTGCAGCTTGGTTACGTCGATCAGAGCCGCGATGCGCTCGATCCAAGCAAGAGCGTGTGGGAGGAGATTACGGGTGGTGAAGATGAACTGATGGTCGGGCGGCGGCCCGTCGCCTCGCGCGCCTACGTATCCTGGTTCAACTTCAAGGGAGCGCAACAACAGCGGAAGGTTGGAGCGCTATCCGGCGGTGAGCGCAATCGCCTGCACCTGGCGAAGCTTCTGCAGCGCGGGTCGAACCTGCTCCTGCTCGACGAGCCGACCAACGATCTCGACGTGGACACGCTGCGCGCGCTCGAGGAGGCGCTCGTCAATTACGCGGGTTGCGCGGTCGTGATCAGTCACGACCGCTGGTTCCTCGACCGCACGGCCACGCACATGCTTGCCTTCGAAGGCGACAGCCGGGTCGTCTGGTTCGAGGGGAACTATCAGGACTACGAAGCCGACCGGCGCCGGCGTCTCGGTGCGGAGGCGGACATGCCGCACAGGATCAAGTATCGAAAATTGACCCGATAGAGAGGACATATGAACGCAGAACAGGCGAAATTTCTGGTGGAGCAGCTCGCCGGTGCGCTCCAGGGCGAGTTTCAGGCCACGTGCAAAGTGCTCGCGGCCGTGAAGGACGACAACCGGAACTACAAGCCCGATGAGAAGTCACGGACGGCGTGGGAGCTGGCGACGCATCTCGCGACGTCTGACATCTGGTTTCTCGACAGCATCATCAACGGCGCGTTTCAGTGGGACCCGGACGCCGCCAAGCAGGCGGAGTCGCAGTTCTCGCACGTCAGCGACGTCGTCGCGTTCTACGAGAGAATGCTGCCCGCGAAGCTGGCGGAGCTGCGCGCGCTGCCCGGCGACAAGCTGACGCGCGACGTGGACTTCTTCGGCATGATGAAGAGGCCCGCGGCGTCGTTCCTCACGATGATGAACAACCACAGCATCCACCA
>JAKFXY010000122.1 GCA_021731165.1 Acidobacteriota bacterium
CAAACATCTCGTAATGGTGTACGACTTCTTCCACACGCTCCGGACTCACGCGCCGGCCGCGCAGGACGTTCGCCAGGAATGGGCGTACATCCGCAAGGCCTTGCGGGCCGCCAAAGGAAATGATCAGGACGCTGTCGAACATCGGCGAACTTCGTATCCTGATACCAAGAGCGGCAGTGAGTCCAGTCGGCCGAAAAACCTCTTGGCCACGCGATGACGCCATCGCGTGGCCCTGTGTTCCTCACACTCCCGGGGACGAACACCATCAGCGGGTAGCCTCGTGCGACTCGGAATGCGGGCGTTGATGACTGATGCCCTCTGAGGGCAGCTCGGGCTTGAAGGCCTTGTGACAGCCCTCACACGACGCCACGAGATCGCCGTTGGCCTTGATCACCGCCTCCAGGTTCCGGCTCTTGGCGGCGCTGAGGTCGGCTAGCGCCGCGGCAATCATCGCCTCTGCGTTGGTCTTCCATCCGATCTGTCTGACCCATCCTGGATCCGCTTGCCCCGTGCCGCCCAATTGAATCAGGCTCCCGGCAGCCGCCAACTGCGTTGCGTGGTCTTCGAGCTCCAGCCAGTCGGCTTCGTTCTTTGGAGCGAACCCTTCCTTCTCGATATCCCACAAGACGTGGCTGGCGTTGTCCACCCACGTCACCATCAGTGCGTTGACGCTCACCACTGGCGCGAAGGTCGGCGGTACCGGCTGCTTCTCAACATTGGCATTGCATCCGGCGAGGAGAACCGCGATTCCACCGATGCATATGGCCATCGTTCCCGCCGACCGCCGATCAAATCGTTTCGATGTCATCTCTCTCGTCTCCTTGACGCATCTCGAGCGGCTTTCGAGCGCGACGATGCGTCGCCCCCGACCGTGCATCAAGCATGCCGTGTGCGCGGGCGCCTTGGAGAAGTGCTTGTGGTCTTCAGGTGGGAGAATTTCGGCGATAGAACTCGAAATTTCCTTCGTGCGTGCTGGCTCTCGATCTCGTTGCCGAGATGAGGCACGTAGCCGGATCCGGGGGATCCAGGTGAGGGCCCGCGATGCAAAGCTGGCCCCGATGGCGAGCACGAGTTAACTGGCGGTGAGGCAGGGATTCGAACCCTGGGTACAGGTTTAAGCCCGTACAACGGTTTAGCAAACCGCCGCTTTCGGCCACTCAGCCACCTCACCGCACGAGTTGTTGAGTATAAAGCCTGGCGCGACTTCCGTGGGAACTGCTTCGGCTCAGTCTTCCTCGCCTGTGGCTACTGGCAGTTCACCTCGACGCGCCGATTGAGCGAGCGCCCGCTCTCGTCGTTGTTGGTCGCGATCGGCCTGGTCTCACCCAACCCGGCCGCCGTGATGCGTCCGCTCGGGAGACCGCGGCCGACCAGGTCCGCAACGACCGCCCGCGCGCGCCGCTCCGAGAGCGCCTGATTGTATTGGTCAGTCCCTTCACTCGAGGTATGCCCCTCGATGACGATCCGGCTTCGCGAGTCGGCCTGAAGACCCTTGTAGAGTTCGGCGAGCACGGCGCTCGATTCGGGTCGAATCACGGCGGACGCCACGTCGAAATTGATGCCGTGGATGATGGAGCCACACCCGAGTGCCGGCTGCGGCGGCTGGCCGCACTCGAACGGGGTTCCCGTCGGAGCGACCGCGAGGGCGTAGTACGCAAACGGACCGCGATTGTTCGAACGCACGCCGCGGACGCTGCCGTCCTCGGCAACGCTGAGGATGAAAGCGCTGACGGTCGTATCGGACCGACTCACGCCCGTGGCGCGCAGGATGTTGCCCGTGACCGTCCCTGACAGTTCCCCAGTCCGATCGTAGCAGCCCGCAACGAGCGCACCCTCCTGCCTGAGCTGCAGGCGCAGTCCCATGGTTCGCCAGGCGCCAGTGAAGTGATCGACGAGCCGCGGGACCTCCTGTGTGCCGTTCCCGATGATCTCGCTGAACTCGAAAAACATGAGCGGTCTGAGGACATCGATCCCGCCGACGAGACGGAGCCGAATCCAGCGGACCGCCTTCCCGTTCGAGATCGGAATCTCGGTGACGAGACCTCTCGCCCGGTGGGTCTGCAGCGTCGCCGAGGCCAACAGCGTGAAGCCGTCGGTCGCGCTCTGCGCGGAGCCGTGGATCTCGACCAGCTTCGTGAACGTCTGGCTGGGACCAGGCGTCTCGAGGATGCCTGGCACCGCGAAGCGATCGAATGTCGTCAGCGCCGGCAACGCGTACACGAACTCGGTGTCGGCATCCGCCGGCGCCTGGCTGACGACCGCGAAGCTGACGGGATTGCCATCGATAATCCGCACCGCATGCTCGAAGTTCGCGCCGAGCGTGGCGCCCGCGCCTCCGATGCTGATCGGTACCGCGCCTTGCGCGAAGGTGAGGTAGTCGATGCGCTCCGCGGGTGGCTCGACGGGTGCGGCACCCCGCGACTGCGAGGCTGGCGCGGTCGTGCCCAGCATGAGCGCCAGACAGAGTGCCGCTGCCAGGCTGATCGATCGACCGATGCGCATCATCTCGCCCCGGGCTCGTCGCACTGGAGCCGGCCCGCGTTGTTCTCGGCAGAAAACGCGACCTTTTCGATGGGCACGTAGAGCGCGGTGAACTCGGTGTGCGCCTGGTCGCACTCAGGCGTAAGTCCCACCTCACGGGCGATGCCGCCGCCCTCCGGAAGTGTCCAACGGAACGTCAGCAGCACCTCCCCGGCGGCCGCACAGACGGCCGTTTCCTTCGCAAACATGGCGTCCAAGCGGCGTAGCGCGTCCAGCACCTCGGCGTGTTGGGATTGATTGAGACCGCCGCGGCAGACAGGACGGCCAGGTTTCTGCCGGGAGGTCATCACGAACGTGTCACGCTCGCCGTCGATCGCGATGTCGATGAACGTTGCCCCGCTATCAGGGCGGTGCGTGACAAGGGATACTGAAAATGGCGCCCGCTGGCTCGCCGCCTCAGCCGCGGCGCTGGTCTCACGCGCCTTCTGCTGACGCACCACCATCACACCAATTGCGATGGCAGCGGTGAGCAAGAGGACCACCGCCGCTGCAAGCACCGGCCGGAGTGCTTCCCGCGAGAGCTTCCATCCCGCCAACGCACCCGCGATCGCGCCAATCACGGCACCCGCAATGCCGTAGACCAACACCATCGCGGACCCGGCCAGGCCACTTCCGGCTGGCGCGCTCGCAGCGCCGGCAAAAAGACCGGCAACGCCGCCCAGCCACACGAGGCACAGGGCCAGAAGGACCCGCCGACCCAACAACGAGGCGCTCGAGGCGCTCATCATGGCGGAGTCTACCCGTCTTTCAGCCTCTCGGCCACCCCACCGCCGCGCCTGTACCTATCTCTTCTTCCTCGCGCGCCGCTTCGCGTTCGTCGGCGAGCCGCCCGACGTGGCGATCATGACTTCGGTCGATTTGATAATCGCCAGCGCATCGTCTCCGCGACGCAACTTCAGCATGCGCACGGCGTCGGCTGTGATGACCGCCGTCAGCGACTGATCGCCAACCCTCAGCCGCACCTGGGCGAGGAGACCGTCGATGCGCACCTCGTCGATGAATCCGTGAAGACGATTACGTGCGCTCAAGCCCGCAAGGGATTCGTCGGGATCCGCCGCACGGACGCGCCGTTGGCCCTCCGGCTGCTGCCGCGCCATGAGTCGATCGATCTCGGCCTCGGAGACACGATGATGCCCGCCCTCGGTCCGCGTCGTCCGCACGCGCCCCGTGTGGACCCATCGCTTGAGCGTGGAGTATCCAACCCCGAGACGCGATGCCGCCGTTCTCACCGTGAGGAGTGCCATCAGATCCCCTTCTCGTCGAAGCCGGCCCGAATCGTATCACCGCGAGTCGCACCGACAAGGCACGTGCACCGCCCGCTCCACTTGAGGAGTGGCGCCCCAGAGAGACGTGCCACATTCTCGACAGTGATCGTTATTAGACCAATGTGAGCCGATTATAGAGTCATTTTGATGTGATTTACGCCTTGAGCTAGAATCCGGAGCGTCGTGGGCAGTCGCCAGCAATCCTGTGTCGCGGGGTGGGAGAGCCGGATCGGCACGGTCTCGCATCTCGTCGGTCAGTCACTGCGCTGGGTGGTCGCGATTGGGCTGCTCCTCGTCATGCCCTTGGAGGCGGCGGCCCAGCGGCCTCCCCTGATCGCCGCGGCAGCCGACTTGAACGTCGCGCTCACCGAGATCGCGGACCGATTCGCGCGCGAGCAGGGCCAGCGGGTTGATCTCGTATTCGGATCGTCGGGAACCTTGGCGAGGCAGATCAGGGAAGGTGCGCCATTCGAGATCTTCTTGTGCGCGGACGAGGAGTTCGTCGAGCAGCTCGCGGGCGCGGGCCTGACACGCGACGAGGGCACGCTGTACGGCATAGGCCGCGTCGTGATCTTTGCCCCGCGCGGGTCTCCACTCGTGCCGAGCACCGGGCTGGACGGCCTGGCCAGACTGATCTCCGCCGGACGCATGACGCGATTCGCGATCGCCAACCCGGCACACGCCCCCTACGGCCGGGCGGCTGAAGCGGCCTTGCGGAAGCGGGGCCTCTGGGAATCGCTGCAGCCTCACCTCGTGCTCGGGGAGAACGTCGCCCAGGCTGCCCAGTTCGCCACAACCGGCAACGCGGTCGGCGGCATCATCGCGTACTCGCTGGCGTTGACTCCCAATCTACAGGCACGTGGCACCTTCGCGCTGATTCCTGAAACCGACCATCCGCCGCTGCGGCAGCGAATGGTCCTGCTCAAGCGTGCAGGCCAGGTCGCCGAGCGGTTCTATCGGTATCTCGAGCAGCCGGCCGCGCGCGCGATTCTGCGGCGCTATGGCTTCGTCGTCCCCCAGCAGTAGCCGATGATGGACTGGCGCGCGCTCAATGTGTCGCTTTCGCTCGGCATCGGCACCGTCGTGCTGCTGTTGCCTTGTGGCGTCTGGCTGGGTCATGCCCTGGCCGCTCGTCGATTCCGCGGCAAAAGCTTCGTCGAAGCACTCGTCGCGGTGCCCTTGATTCTTCCGCCAACTGTGCTGGGCTTTTATCTGCTCGTCGCGTTCGGCTCGCGCTCGCCGCTCGGTGCGGCGTTCGAGTCGATTGCCGGCCAGGCGTTGGCCTTTTCATTCCCAGGGCTGCTGCTGGCATCCGCCATCGCGAACATTCCCTTCGTCGTCCAGCCGATCCAGCGCGGCTTTGAAGCAATCCCACCCGATGTGCGCGATGCCGCGGCGTGCTGTGGCCTGACTCCGTGGCAGCGGTTCCTGCGTATCGAGGTGCCACTCGCGTGGCCCAGCATCCTGACCGCGGCAATCCTCACCTTCGCGCACACCCTCGGGGAGTTCGGCGTCGTCCTGATGGTGGGCGGCAATCTGCCTGGCGAGACGCGCACCTTGAGTGTGGCGATCTACGACCGCATGCAGGCCTTCGACGATCGGGGCGCCGGCATCATGGCGGCGACGCTTCTGGTGATTGCGGTGGTGACGCTGACGGCGACGACGATGCTGTCGCGGCGGGCGGGCCCGCGTCGTGGCTAAACGAAGCTTGTCGGTCAGCCTTCGTCAGACGGGCCCCATTCCCCTCGACGTTGACTTCGCGTGCGACCCGGGAGACGTGCTGGCCATTTTCGGGCCGTCCGGCAGCGGCAAGACGACCATCCTGCGGGCGATCGCGGGACTCTATCGCCCCACGCAGGCCTCCGTGCGATCGGGCGCCGAGACCTGGACGGATACCGCCGCCGCCACCTTCGCGCCGCCTCATCGCCGCGCGGTGGGGTTCGTCTTCCAGGAGTACGCGCTCTTTCCGCATTTGACCGCCGCGGGCAACGTGATCGCCGCTCTCGGGCACCGCCCGCGCGCCGAACGCCAGACGCGCGCGGAGGCGCTGCTGAATCTCGTCCACCTGGCCGGGAAGATGAGCCAACGACCACACGAACTGTCGGGCGGCGAACGTCAGCGTGTGGCACTCGCGAGAGCGTTGGCTCGCGAGCCGGCGGTGCTGCTTCTGGACGAACCTTTCGCAGCCGTGGATCGCACGGTGCGCCGACGTCTCCAGGACGAGATCGACGGATTGCGCCGAACCCTGGACATTCCCCTGGTCCTCGTCACGCACGATTTCGAGGACGTCGTGCGGCTCGCCACGCACGTCTTGATCCTCGAGCAGGGCCGCACGGTGGCATCCGGCCCGGTCACGGCGCTCATGAGTCGCCCGGACCTCTCGTGGCTGCGGGAGGCCGTCGGCCTCGGCACCGTCTTCGATGCCATCGTCGCGCGCACGTTGCCCGGCCGCGGGCTCGTCGAGCTGACTTTTGATGGCGGGGCACTGCTCGCGGCGCATCGCGACGTCACGATGGGCACGCGTGTGCGGGTGCGAATCCCCGCGCGCGAGGTCATCCTGGCCACGCGCGAACCAGAGGGGCTCAGCCTTCACAACGTGTTGTCCGGCACCATTTCAACGATCCATGCAGACCCGGCGTTCGATCACGTGATCGTTCAGATTGCCGTGGGCCGCGTCCTGTTGCTGGCGGAGGTGACGCGAGACACGATCGGGAGGTTGGACCTTGTAATCGGCAAGCACGTACACGCCCTGATCAAGTCTGTCTCAGTCGATCTCCTCACGGTCCAGACAGGCCACTCGACGAACGGCCGGTAGTCGACACACCCTCTCAGAAAATTCAGGCCGCTCACGGCGATGAGAGGTCGTGGATCATGTGATGATCTTATTGAGACGTATTGAGTCGATTTGAATATCTGATAAATACGATCTAGAGTTCGTGCATCCAAGGAGGGCTGATGCGGGGAGGCTGGATGCTCGGAGGTTGGCGTTGGGCACGCGCGTGCCTGTGGGTGCTGATGGCGACGGGAATTGCGTCGCCGGTGGAAGCGCAGATTGGCGCGGGGGCCTTGGCTGGGAACGTCGTGGACCAGGCGGGCGCGGCTGTACCAGGTGCGACCGTCACCGCCACTGCCCCTGGAACGAACTTGTCGCGCACGGCGGTCACGGGCCGGGATGGCGGCTATTCCCTGCAAGGTCTTGCGCCCGGCTCTTATCGGGTTCGCGTCGAACTGAGCGGATTCCGGCCGCTGACGCGGGAGGGCATCCGGCTCGCCACCGGCGAAACGGTTCGCCTCGATCTGCAGCTCGGAATCGGCGGTGTCGCCGAAGCCGTTACGGTGACGGCCGACGCGCCGCTCCTTCGCGGCGAGACCTCGGGACTCGGTCACGTCATCGACAACAGAAAAATGGCCGACCTGCCCCTCAACGGCCGCAACTTCGTGACGCTTGCCGGACTCGTGCCGGGCGTGGCGCTGCCGCCGGGATCGTCGCTGCCACGCATCAACGGAGGGCGGCCTCGCACCAACGAGTATCTCTTCGATGGCATCTCGGTGCTGCAGCCCGAACCCGGGCAAGTCGCCTTCTTTCCGAATATCGACGCGATTCAGGAGTTCAAGATCGAAAGTAACAGTCCGCCGGCAGAGTTCGGGCGATTCAACGGTGGCGTGGTCAACCTGACGACCAAGGCCGGCAGCAACGCGCTGCGCGGAAGCGCCTTTGAGTTCTTCAGAAACGAAGCGCTCAATGCGCGCAACTACTTCGCGTCAACCAACCCCGTGAAGCCTCAGTTCCGCCGGAGTCAGTTCGGAGGTGTGCTCGGCGGGCCGATTCGACGGAATCAGACGTTCTTCTTCGCCGACTACCAGGGCCAGCGCCAATCCATCGGACGCACGGTGATCTCCACCGTGCCCACGCTGCTCCAGCGCCAGGGCGTGTTCACGGAAGCCATCGGAGGACGCGTGCCGGCTGTCTACGATCCGGCGACGACCGCGGCCAGCCCCGCCGGCGGCTCGATTCGGAGCCCGTTCCCCGGCAACACGATTCCCGTCGAACGGATGGACCCGGTCGCGCACGCACTCATGGAACGGTATCCGCTGCCGACAAGCGCCGGAACGGCCAACAACTACCGGCGGGTGGACAACGAGACGGTCGATCAGGATCAGTTCAGCCTGCGGATCGATCATCGGTTCCCCTCGAGCCGCGATCAGGTCTTCGGGCGCCTGACTCGATTTCGGGAAGAGTTCATCCCAGTGACACCACTGCCAGACGGCAGCGGCGTGACCAGTGGAACACTTGGCCCACAAACGACAAGAGCGTGGTCGTTTGCATCCAGCTATCAGCGCACCTTCTCCGATCGCCTGCTGAACGAGCTGCGCGCCGGCGACACACGGCGAACGGTTGGCCGGACGGCCTCTCAACTCAGCACGTCGGCATCGGCTAGCTTGAGCCTTCCAGGAATCCCGTCAACCGCGGAGTTTCCGAACACGCTGCCGACGTTTCTGATTGCCGGCTACCAGCAGCTCGGGTCGCCGCCGAATACGGCGACCGACTTTGGCACGAGCGTGACGGAGATCGCCGACACGATGACGTGGCTGAAGGGACGGCACACGGTCAAGGCGGGCGCGGACCTTCGGTGGGAACGGCTCAACGTCGTGCAGCCTCCATCACCAACAGGCTCCTTCACCTTCAGCAACCTGTTCAGCGACCTGCCTGGGGTTCCCAACACCGGTACGCCACTCGCGAGCTTTCTCCTGGGCCAAGTGCAACAGTTCTCGATCGATCTGCAGGAGGAGGAGATCCGCAATCGAGCACGGTTCCAGGAGTACTTCGTTCAGGACGACTGGCGGCTCTCCAACCGTGTCACGGTGAACGGCGGCGTGCGGTACACGCTCAACTTCCCCTCGACCGAAGAGAGCCACCAGGCCGCTGTTTTCAACCTCCAGACCCGGCAGCTCGAGTACCTGGGCCGCGACGGCCAGCCGCGGGCCGCGCGCCAGCTACATACGCTCAACTTCGGGCCTCGCTTTGGCATAGTCGGACGCGTGACGGACAAGACGGTTGTCCGGACCGGTTACGCGATGGTCTGGATTGAAATGGCGGGAATCACCACCCCATTCACGACACCGGTATTCCCGTTCCTGCAGACGGTATCGCAGCGCACGCTGGATAACATCGCACCCGCATTCACGCTGGCCAATGGACCACGCGTCGAGCCCATTCCTCGGACACCCAGTGCCGGTCTCGGGCAGGGTGTGTTTGCAGTGGATCGAGACCTCGGTTCGGGTTACGTCCAGCAGTGGAATACCTCACTTCAGCGGGAGCTCTCCTCCAACGTCGCGGTGGAAGTGGCCTACGTGGGCTCGAAGATTACCCACGTCGGGATCCCGGATTCGAATCTCAATCAACTGACTGTCGATCAGCTTGCACGGGGCTCGTCGTTGCTGCAGCGCGTGCCCAATCCGTACTTCGGCACCATCCCACGCTCGTCCTCGCTTGGCGATCCGACCATCCCGCTCGCGCAGTTGCTCAAGCCGTACCCGCAGTACACGTCGGTCAGTCTCTATCGCAACAACGTCGGCACGACCATCTATCACGGCTTCTACGCAAAGCTCGAACAGCGATTCTCCGAGGGCCTGTCGTATCTGGTGAGCTACACGCGGTCGAAGCTGATGGACGACGCTTCGTCGGTCTTCGACGCTTCGATCCTCACCGGACCAGTCTCCAACTCCTCGTCGCCCGCCGATGCCTTCAACCGCGCACTGGAGCGTGACTACTCCACCGGGGACATTCCACATGTCTTCGCCGCGTCGGCGGTCTGGGACATCCCATGGGGTGCGACCCGGCGTAGCCGGGCCTCCGGCGTGCTGGGCGCCCTGGCGAACGACTGGACGTTGACCGGCGTATTCACGCTGCAATCGGGCGTGCCCGTCGCCGTTACGCAGGCGACCAACAACAATGCGTTCGCGGGATTCGGCATCCAGCGTCCCAATCTGATTGGGGATCCCGCACTTCCTGCCGATGACCGGTCGGTCAGCCGGTGGTTCAACACGAGCGCGTTTGCCACGGCGCCGCAGTTCGCCCTCGGTACCAGCTCGCGCAACCCCGTGCGCGGCCCGGGCTATCGCAACCTCGATCTCGCCGTGATGCGCCGCGTGGCACTGCCGGCGAGCACGGCTTTGGAAGTGCGCGCGGAGATCTTCAACGCGACGAACACGCCGCCGTTTGGGGCGCCAAACACCACGGTCGGTGCAGCGGCCTTCGGGACCATCACATCGGCCGGCGATCCCCGCGTCGTGCAACTCGCGCTGAAGTTCGTTTTTTGATGGACCGCGCTGACCACTCCCAAGCTCCCACTTGACTTCACGCACAGCGCGCCTGTAATTTAACCATGTGGTTAACGAACGGTCCGCCCCGTTAGACACGGCCTTCGCGGCGCTGGCGCATCCGGCCCGCCGCGCGATCCTCAATCGACTGGCGCGGTCGGCGGCAACGGTGGGAGAGCTTGCTCAACCGTTCGACATGTCGCTCCCGGCCGTATCGAAACA
>JAKFXY010000011.1 GCA_021731165.1 Acidobacteriota bacterium
GGACATCGCCGCTCACACCCCGCTCACGCAGCTCGGACATAGGCAAGCCGGCCGGGGCTCCAGCCAATAGCTCCAAGGCCTCCCGCTGCTTTCTGGTCAGGGCCCTGCCAGACTCCGATCCAGGCTCTCGCACGGACTCCTGCCGGGGTTCTGACTCTGGTTGCGACTCTCCCAGGCCCTGCGTGGTGGCTGCGGCGATGCGACGGGTCTTGAAGCCCGATGTCGTGCTCCTGGATCCCGGCGGCATGGCCACGGCCAGGGCGTCGCCGATCCCGGCCATGTAGTACTCCGCAACCCAGCGGCACAGATCAACGACCTCCGCCGGCAGGAACGGCTCCCGGTCGATGACCTCGGCGACCTCCCTGAGATCCGTCAGACCTGCGTCTCCCCCGCGGATGGGAGCGTCGTGCGCGACGACGCAGCCGGTCAGCGTTCGAGTGCCGACGGGAACGCGTACGCGCGCGCCGATGGGCGGAAGATCGAACCGATCGGGAACGCCGTACGTGAGCTCGTCGAGGAAGGGAATCGGGACGGCGACGGAGATGCGAGCCACGACTATTCCGAACGCTGACCGCTGAGAATCTCCTTCACTCGCTTCATGTCCTCCCATACCTCGCGTTTGGCCGAGGGCGTGCGGAGGAGATACGCGGGATGGTAGGTCGGCATCAGAATCGCGTCGCGGTACGCGAACTCGCGGCCGCGCAGCCGGGTGATAGGATCGCTCGTTCTGAGCAACGCCTGCGCGGCGAACTTGCCGAGCGCGACGATCACCTTCGGCCTGATCGAGTCAATCTGGCGAAAGAGGAACGGCTCGCACTCCGCGGCTTCGTCCGGCTCGGGATTGCGGTTCTGCGGCGGCCGGCACTTGATCAGGTTCGCGATGTAGACCTGATCGCGCGTCAATCCCATCGCCTCGATGATCTTCGTGAGGAGCTGCCCCGCCCGCCCGACAAACGGCTCACCCTGAATGTCTTCGTCCGCGCCCGGGGCTTCGCCCACGAACATCAGGTCGGCGTTCGGGTTGCCGACGCCGAAGACAATCTGCCGTCTTCCCAGGGTGTGCAGCTTGCAGCGCGTGCAGTCGCCAAGATCCTCGCGAATGGCTGCAAGTGTCTCGGCGGGCGACGCGAACAACTGGACCGTCGGCACTGCGGGAGCCACCGGAATCTCCTGGTCCTCAGGACGTCGATGAGCGGACACCGCGCGCCCTCGCCATTCCGGCTCCCGCCGGACGCCGTCGATCCCGAGTTCCCCGAAGAACTCGAGATGGGCCTTCAATGCGTCCTGCGACATGGGGATCAGCGAGTGGGGGCGGCGGCGCGGGCGCGAACGAGCCGCTCCACGCGGTCCAGGATCGCGGCGGCGACGCTCGTCTTGCTCTGAAGGGGGATCACCTGGTCGGCCTCTTCGCTGACAATCGTCACGGCGTTGGTCGGCACGTCGAAGCCGACGCCGGCCGCCGAGACATCGTTGGCGACGATCAGATCGACCTGCTTGCGAGTCCGCTTCTGTCGTGCGCGGGCGATCACATCCTCGGTCTCGGCGGCGAAGCCGACGAGGATTGGAGCGCCGGAGGACGCACGCGTCGGCAGCGATCCCAAGTCCGCGAGAATGTCGCGCGTCCGCCGAAGCGTCAGGGTCATCGGCGCATCGGTCTTGGCGATCTTGGCCGTGGCCGGTTCGGCCGGGGTGTAATCGGCCACGGCCGCGGCCATGATGACCACATCCGCGCGCGCCACGCCACCCGGCCCTTCACCGGCCGGCGCCAAGCCGGTCAGATCGACGGCGCGCATCACCGCGGCGTGCATCTCCGCGGCGCTCCGGACGCGGACGAGATGTTCGACCGCCGGCGGCTCCACCTGCGTGGGACCAGCCACGAGCGTCACGGTGGCTCCGCGCCGCCGGGCTTCCGCGGCAATGGCGAAGCCCATCCGGCCGCTCGATCGGTTCCCCACGTAGCGTACCGCGTCGATGTCCTCACAGGTCGGCCCAGCCGTCACCAGCACGTGCCGCCCGCGCAGCGCGGAATTGCGTGGGGCGAGTACACGCTCGGCCGCGGCCACGATCTCCTCAGGCTCAGCCAGCCGCCCTTTGCCGATCCACCCGCAGGCCAGATACCCCTCGCCGGGCTCGACGACATGCACGCCGCGCGCGGCCAATGTCTGGAGATTGCCCGCCACGGCCGGATGCGCCAGCATGTTGGTGTTCATGGCCGGTGCCAGCAACACCGGCGCCTTGGTGGCGAGGTAGAGCGAGGTCAGAAAATCATCCGCGATGCCGTTGGCGAACTTGCCGATGACGTTCGCGGTACACGGCGCCACCAGCAGCAGTTCCACGCCGTCAGCCAGCGCGATGTGCTCGATGTCCGCATTCGCCCCTGGCTTCCACTGAGACGTAATCACCGGCCGCCGCGTGATCGCCTCGAACGTGACGGGACCGACAAACCGCGTGGCGGCCCGCGTCATCACCGCGACCACCTCGTGCCCTCGCTGCTGCAACCCGCGACACACCTCGACGGCCTTGTAGGCGCCGATCCCGCCGGTCACGCCGAGGGCAACTAGGGCCATGTCAAATCCCGAATCCCAATCGTCAGGCGCTCTCTTCGTCGATCTTGACCACCTTGCGCCTGATCACTTCTCGCTGGGCGATGGACGCCACCTTCCGACCCTCTTCCCGCGGCTCAGCCCCTTTCAGGAGCTGACGCGCGCGAGCGCTGGCGATGACGACGAACTCGAACCGGTTCGCTTTGGGTGCTCTCTCCACGCTGTCCTTTCGTCGCGGACCTGCCCCCCTCGATCCGCTCAGGGTCATCCCGAGCGTCATCGAGGGACGCCACGATCCGCGCCACCCCTAGGATGGCTTGAATGTTCCGATGATCTTCTCGGCCACCGCCCGCATCGCCTTGACGCGGGCCCGCTCGGCCAGGACGATGGCCCGGAGACGATCCACCGCCGCATCAAGTGCGTCGTTGACGACGACGTACTCGTAGGTGCCACACTCGTGCACCTCTCGACACGCAACCTCGAGACGCCGGCCGATTTCCTCCTCGCTGTCCTTGCTGCGCCCGCGCAGCCGCTGAGCGAGGATGCCCGCCGACGGCGGCAGCACGAAGATGCCGACGCTCTCGATGCCGCGACTCCGGACCTGGCGGGCGCCCTGGACATCGATCACGAGCACCAGGTCCTGGCTGCTGGCCAGCGTGGCCTCGGTATCCGCCGCGGCGGTCCCGTAATAGTTGCCGAAGACGTCGGCGTACTCCAGAAAGGCCCCGTCGCCTGCCATGGCCTCGAAGCGATCCCGGCTGATGAAATTATAGTCAAGCCCGTCCCTCTCCCCTGCCCTGGCCGGCCGGGACGTGTACGAGCGCGACAGTCGAAGATTCGGCACGAGTTGCACCAGCCGTTCCACAAGCGTGGTCTTGCCGGTTCCCGACGGCGCCGACACGATGAACAGCTGCCCGCGCCTGCCCTGGGCCGCGTCGAACGGCCTGCCCTGGGACGGGTCGGCGGACTGCTGGCCGTCACTCGACATTCTGCACCTGCTCTCGCATCTTCTCGAGCTCCGCCTTTGCGTTGATGACCAGTTCCGAGACGCGGAGACCGTCGGCCTTCGAGCCGATCGTGTTGACCTCGCGATTCATCTCCTGCAGCAGGAAGTCGAGCTTGCGCCCGCACGGCTCCGGCGAGTCGGACAGCGCCTGCCAGTGCGCGATGTGCGCGCGGAAGCGCGTGACTTCCTCCGTGATATCCGATCGCCCCGCCGCCCGCACGATCTCCTGCGCGATCATGACCTGATCCACCGGCAGGGACGCGCTGATCTCCCGCACGCGTTCGGCAAGCCGCGCCTCGACGTGCCCGCGCCCCTCCTCCGCCGCGCCCGCGAGCCGTTCGACGAGGTCTGCCACGAACTGCGTACGCGCATGCAGGTCAGCGCGCAGGTGGTCGCCCTCGCGCACCCGCATCGCGTCGAGATCCGCCAGCGCCTGCTCCACCGCCGACCGGACGCTCGCCTCGATGCGCGCTTCCACCGCCGGGTCAATGTCGGCCGTCCGCTCCCGCACCGTGATCGCCTGTGGGAGGCGCAACAGGTCACCAGGCGTCAGCGCACCGGTCACGATACCGCGCTCGCGCGCCCGATCGACCGCGGCCGAGAGCGCGTTGGCAAACTCCTCGTTCAATTCCACGCTCGGCGCGGACACGGCCCGAGCCTGCAGCGAAATCGCGAGCTCAATCCGTCCCCGAGCCAATCGCTTCTGGAGCAACGCGCGCACACGCGACTCGATGTCACCGAGCGGCTGCGGGATGCGAAGTTGCAGATCGAGAAAACGGTGGTTTACCGCCCGGATGGTCACGCCGATCGTGGCACCTTCGTCCTCATGCGTCAGCGAGGCGAACCCGGTCATCGATTTGATCATGTAGAACTATTCACCCACGTCGCTCACGCCTGCCATGAAGGACACGCCAATCGCGTCTACCTGGTCTACACACGTTCGGGCTCGTCCGACGGCTCTTCCTGCAACTGCAGCTCGTTTAGTTTCGCATACGCGCCGCCGCGCGCGAGCAGCGCGTCATGGGTGCCCGACTCGATCACACGCCCCCGCTCGAGGAGCACGATCAGGTCCGCGCGCCGCACGGTCGAGAGGCGGTGGGCGATCACGAGCGACGTCCGGTTGCGCATCAGCGTGGACAGGGCGTCCTGCACCAGCATCTCGGACTCGGCGTCGAGGGACGAGGTGGCCTCGTCGAGAATGAGGATCGGCGAATCACGCAGCAGGGCACGGGCGATGGCAATCCGCTGACGTTGACCGCCGGAGAGCCGCTGGCCTCGCTCACCAATCATCGTCTCGTAGCCAGCGTCGAGCCTGGCGATGAACTCGTGCGCGTGCGCGGCCCGTGAGGCGGCCTCGACCTGTTCGCGGGTGGCCGACGGTCTCCCGTAGGCGATATTGGCCGCGATGGTGTCGTCGAACAAGACGGTTTCCTGCGTGACAATCCCGATCTGCGCGCGCAGCGAGGCTAGCGTCACGTCACGGACGTCCACCTCGTCCACCAGAATCGCCCCACCGGTGACGTCGTAGAACCGCGGGATCAGGTTTACCAGCGTCGTCTTGCCCGCGCCGCTGCGGCCGACAATCGCCAGCGTCTGCCCCGCGGGGACGCGGAGCGTGACCCCGCGCAGTGTCATCGCCTCCGCGTCGCCGTAGGAGAAATGGACGTCGCGGAAGTCGATGGCGCCGCGGAACGGCGCGAGGGGCGGTGCGTCCGGTCGTTCCCGCACCTCGCTGTGCGTGTCGAGCAGCTCGAAGATGCGCTCGGCGGCCGCCATGGCCTGCTGCAGGCTCGCGCTGACACGGCTCAACTTCTTGGCCGGGCCGTACATCATGAACAGCGCGGCGATGAATGCCATGAACTCGCCCGTCGTCAACCGGCCGCCCGAGATCTCCTGGCTGCCGTACCAGAGCGCGGCGGCGAACGCGACGCCGCCGATGAACTCCATCAGCGGGTGCAGCGTCGAGAGCGCGCTCGTCACCTTCATGCTCGTGCGGTAGAAACGGTGCGACGCGGCCTCGAACTTGGCGGTCTCTCTCGCCTCGGCGCCGAAGGCCTTGACGATCCGGTGGCCGGAGAACGCTTCCGCGCTCACGTGCGTGATCTGCTCCAGCGCTTCCTGGCTGTGACGCGTGGTGCTGCGCACACGCTGTCCGAGCCGCACGAGCGGATAGACGACGAGCGGCGTACTGGTGAGGCAGACGATCGCCAGTCGGGCGTCGTAGTAGAAGAGCAACCCGGCAAAACCGACGAGCGCGAGCGTCTCGCGGGCGAGATCGCCGATGGTCTCCGAGACGGCTTGCTGTACCTGTGCGACGTCGTTGGTGATGCGCGAGATCAGCTTGCCGGTCGTCTGGGACGAGAAGAAGGCGGCCGACTGCCCCAGGATGTGCGTGAAGAGCAGGTTGCGCAGATCACGGACCACACGCTGGCCGATGTCCGTCATGACGTACGCAGAGAGGTACCCGCCGATCCCCTTGATCAGGTACAGGGCGAGAATCGTGGCAATCGTGGCGCCGAGGCGGTCGCGGGTCGGAAGGACCTGGTCGAGAATCGGTTGAATCTGCGTGGCCACGCCGGCGGAGGCCGCGCCGTACAGCACCATCGCGGCCAACGCCCACGCCAGGCGCACGCGATATGGCTTCGAGTACTGCAGGAGCCTGAGCAGCGCGCTCACCCGGGCGGCACCTCCGTATGGAACCCGCGCGGATGCGCCTGATGCCAGCGCCACGCGTCGCCCACGATCGTCTCGAGCGCGGGCCGCCGCGCGACCCATTGGAGGTCATCTCGGATCCTCCGGGCAGAGGCATACAGCACGGCCGGGTCGCCGGGACGTCTCGGCGCCGGCCGGTACGGGACCCGACGTCCAGTCACACGCTCGACCGCCGCAATGACTTCGCGGACCGACGAGGGATGCTCCGTGCCGACGTTGTAGGCGCCCGACGCCCCGCCACCCTCCAGCCACGCAAGGGCCCGGACGTGCGCGTCCGCCAGATCGGTGACGTGGATATAGTCGCGCAGGCAGGTTCCATCCGGTGTCGGATAGTCCTCGCCGAACAGTTCGAGCGGCGCCCCTCCGGACGCCGCCTCGAACGCGCGCGGAATGATGTGGATTTCCGGCGAATGGTCCTCCCCCAGCTCACCGTCGGGATCGGCCCCGGCCGCGTTGAAGTAGCGCAGCCGGATCCCGCGGATGCCGTACGCGCGTTCGAAGTGCGGCAGCGCGTGCTCCACGGCCAGCTTGGTCTGTCCGTAGGCGTTGATCGGGAGCGTCGGATGCGTCTCGCGGATCGGAGTCTCAACCGGCTCGCCGTACACCGCACAGGTTGACGAGAAGACGAACTGGCGGCACGACTCGGCGGCCATCGCCTCGAGCGTGGCCAACGTCCCCATCACGTTGTTGCGGTAGTAGCCGACCGGATCACGGACCGACTCCCCCACCGCGAGCCATGCCGCGAAGTGCACCACGGCGGATGCACCGCTGTCGCGGATGGCCTGGCGGACGGCGTCCACGTCGCCGATGTCCCCCTCGATGAGCGGAGCGCCGAGCGCCGCCTCGCGATGGCCGGCCGACAGATTGTCGAAGAGAACCACGCGGTAGCCGGCCTGCCGGAGCGCCTTCGCCGTGTGGCTCCCGATGTAGCCGGCACCGCCGGTCACCAGCACCGCGCGGCGGCTAGCGGCGGCCAATGGAGTAGTAGGTGAAACCGCTCTGCTTCATCTGTTCGGGCGTGAACAGATTGCGGCCGTCGAAGATCACCGGCGTCCGCATCAGCGCCTTCATGCGGGCGAAGTCGGGATGCCGGAACTCATTCCACTCCGTCACGATGGCCAGCGCATCCACCCCCTTGATCGCATCGAAGTTGGTAGCCGCCAGCGTGACGCGCCGGCCGAAGATGCCGCGGGCCACCTTCGCCGCTTCGGGGTCATAGGCCTGCACCGAGGCCCCGGCGGACAGGAGCGCCTCGATGAGAGGCACGGCGGGCGCCTCGCGCATGTCGTCGGTCTTCGGCTTGAACGCCAGCCCCCACACCGCCACGGTCTTCCCCTTCAGCGTGCCGAAGTGCGCCTTCATCTTCGCGAAGAGCCGTGTCTTCTGGGTGGCGTTCACCGCCTCGACCGCCTTGAGAATGCGGAAGTCATACGCCTTGTCGGAGGCGAAGTGCACCATCGCCTGGACATCCTTCGGGAAGCAGCTGCCACCGTACCCGACACCGGGAAAGAGGAAGGAGCTGCCAATCCGTTTGTCGGAGCCCATGGCCTTGCGGACGTGGTCCACGTCGGCACCCACCAGTTCGCACAGGTTCGCCACCTCGTTCATGAACGAGATGCGCGTGGCGAGCATGGCATTGGCGGCGTACTTGGTCAGCTCGGCGCTCGCGCAGTCCATGACCATGATCGGCGCGCCCGTCCGCGTGAAGGGCGCATACAGCTCCAGCATCATGGTGGCGGCGCGCGGATCTTCGACGCCGACGACGACACGATCCGGCTTCATGAAGTCTTCGATGGCCGCCCCCTGCTTGAGAAACTCCGGGTTGCTCACCACGCTGAAGGGATGCGTGGTCTCGCGGCGAATCACCTCCCGCACCTTCGCGCTCGTGCCAACGGGAACGGTGCTCTTGTCCACGATGACCTTGTACTCGTTCATCGCCTTGGCGATGTCGCGCGCCACCTGGAGCACGTGCTGGAGGTCCGCCGAGCCGTCCTCCCCCTGCGGGGTGCCGACCGCGATGAAGATCATCGACGAGTCGCGAACGGCCTTCGAGAGCGTGGAGGTGAACGTCAAGCGCTTCTCCAGCCGATTCCTGCGAACCAACTCCTCGAGGCCGGGCTCGAAGATCGGCATCTTGCCGGCCTTCAGCATCCGAATCTTGGCTTCGTCCTTGTCCACGCAGACGACGTCGTTGCCGCTCTCGGCAAAGCACGCCCCGGCCACCAGGCCGACATACCCCGTTCCCACGACCGCGATCTTCATGTGCCTGATGCCCCTGCTGGATGGTATCCGTTCTGAAACTGCCGACGCTAGCACATGGTACCCTCTCCGACGTGCGGATCCTCGTGGACTACCGACCCGCCCTGCGCCAGCGCACGGGCGTCGGCGAGTACATCCACGAACTGGTCCGCGCGTATGCCGGCGCCTACGACGATGAGGTGGTGATCTTCACGAGTTCCTGGCGAGACCGTCCGCCGGCGGGCCTCGCCGCCGAACTGGGGGCGCGCATCGTGGACCGACGCGTGCCGGTGCGGGCACTGAACCTGCTGTGGCACCGATTGGAATGGCCCCCGATTGAAGCGCTCGCAGGCCAGGCGGACATTGTCCATGCGGCACACCCACTGCTGATACCGGCCAGGCACGCCGCCCAGGTGGTCACGATCCACGATCTCTTCTTCCTGAATCACCCGGAGCGGACCTCCGGTGAGATCCGGCGAGACTACGCCGCGCTGGCCGCCCCGCACGCGCGCCGCGCGGACGCCGTGGTGACCTCCACGGAGCACGGCCGCCGGCAGATCGTCGAACGGCTCGGCGTCGATGGCGATCGTGTGCACGTGTGTCCGCCGGGCGCGCCGACGTGGACGACCGGCGGCCGGGAGGGCCCGCTTCCACGCGATGGTCATGTCCTCTTCGTGGGCACGCTCGAGCCTCGAAAGAATCTTGGCGTGCTGCTCGACGCATGGGAGCGGCTCCTCGAGCGCGGGGCTCCGGTGACGCGTCTCGTGCTCGCCGGGCAGGCGACGACGGGCGCACGGGCATGGCTCGATCGGATCGCGAGGCCCCCGCTGGCCGGGCATGTCCGGCACACCGGATACGTGCAGGACGCGGAGCGACAACAGTTGTACGCGACGGCACGCGCCGTGGTGCTCCCCTCACTTGACGAGGGATTCGGGCTGACGGCGCTCGAGGCGATGGCGGCCGGAATCCCGATCATCGCCTCCAATCGCGGCTCGTTGCCTGAGGTCGTGGGTGATGCGGGCGTCCTGATCGAACCCGGCGACGCAGCCGGGCTGGCCGACAGCATCGAACGCATGTTCACCGATGATGCGTGGGCAGCGGAGCGGGCGCGAGCCGGGCTCGCGCGCGCGCGGGCATTCACCTGGCCCCGATCCGCCGCCGCGCTGAAACACGCCTATACAGAGGCCATGGCCGTGCACCGGTCGCGACGTGCGTCGCCGATGCGGAGCGCACGCGGGTGAAGATCGCTATCGACGCGCGGCAGCTTCTCGGCCAGGTCACCGGCGTTGGCCGCTTCGTGCACGAGATCCTGGTCGCCTGGACCGGACTGCCCGAGGCGGCCGCCCATGAGATCGTGCTGTGTGCGCCGACCGAGATCGACACAACGGCCTACACCGGGCTCCGCGTCTCGACCGCCGCCGGCCCGCACGAAGGAACGTGGTGGGAGCAGCTCACGCTGCCCGCGATCCTCCGGGCGGCCGGCGCCGACGTGCTGTTCTCGCCGGCCTACACGGCGCCGCTCTGCGCCACCGTGCCGACGCTCCTGGCGATTCATGACGTGTCGTTTGCAGCGCACCCGGAATGGTTTTCGCTGCGCAATGGCGCCCGCCTCCGCACGATCTCCCGCCTGGCGGCCATCCGCGCCAGGCGAGTGATGACCGTGTCCCAGTTCTCGAAGCGCGAGATTTCCGCGCACTTCGGCATCGACCCGGACAAGATCGCCGTGATCTACCACGGCCTCACCCGGCTCGCGCCGAACCCGGAGCCACGATCCACGTCTCACCTG
>JAKFXY010000044.1 GCA_021731165.1 Acidobacteriota bacterium
CCATCACGTCCCAGCGCTTGACGACGACGGGCACGCCACCGAGCACCCGTCGACTTTCTTCGACCACATGATAGTGAGCTACTTAAACCGACTTAACTAACCTGTCCACTGAACCGGATCAAGTCCAATCAGCGTCACAAGCTCGATCTCTATCAGCCCCAGGGAAAGAGCGGCGTTCCAATCGTCGTGTTCATACACGGCGGTGCTTACGTGCGCGGAGACCGCAACATCAACAACGAGGTCTACGCAAATGTGGCCACATACTTTGTCCGGCAGGGTATGGTCGGGGTCAATGCGACCTATCGTCTCGCACCGTCGGCACAATGGCCGGCCGCCGCCGAGGACGTAGGGGCTCTTGTGAAATGGCTCCAGGCGAACGGGTCGACTTACGGGGGCGATGGCCAACGTATCTACTTAGTCGGTCATTCAGCTGGCGCAACGCATGTGGCCACCTACGCGTACCTTAACTCGCTGCAACCCACCAAAGGCCCCGGGATCGCCGGCATGGTCCTGATGAGCGGCCGGTATCTGATCGATCCGCAAGCGGATGATCCAAACCTCGCGAACGTTCAGGCCTACTTCGGAGCCAACACAGCACTGTACGCAGCACGCTCACCCATCAACCACGTCAAGAATGCTTCCGCCATCCCGACCTTTATCGTGGTTGCCGAGTACGACAATCCCGACATAGATACGCAGGGCGCGTTGCTGTTTACGGCGCTGTGCGAGCGCGACCGAGCTTGTCCGCGGTTCAAACGTATGGAGCATCATAATCACCTTTCGGAGACATACCAGTTCAACACCGCCGACGACGCTCTGGGGCGAGAGATCATCGAATTCATACGCCGAGGTCGATAGTTCAGGGAATGACGGCTCAAGCGGGCCTAACATCGCATGCGGCGGATGCAATCATGAGCCGCCGCGGCCGAAACGCGGTCGTTAGACAGCATTAGGAGCGTAAGGTATGTTCGGGTCGCAACATCTCGAGTTGTTTATCCTGAGCGGACTCCTGCTGAACATCACGCCGGGTCAGGATACGCTCTACATCATTGGCCGGAGCCTCTCTCAGGGGCGCCGCGCAGGCCTGTTGTCTGTTCTGGGTATTTCGTCAGGCAGTGTTATCCACACGCTGGCGGCGGCGTTCGGTCTGTCGGCGATCCTCGCGACCTCCGCACAGGCCTTCGTGGCGGTCAAGCTCGTTGGGGCGGCGTACCTGGTCTATCTCGGAGCTCGACTGATCGTGGAACGATCGAAGCCCTCTGAAGTGGCGCCAGCGTTCGCACCTGAGGCGGACTGGACGGTGTACCGAGCTGGGCTCCTGACCAATGTGCTGAATCCGAAGGTGGCACTGTTCTTCATGGCGTTCTTGCCGCAGTTCGTCGCGCCGACTACGGACTCTCAAGTGTTGACGTTTTTGTTTCTCGGCACTGTCTTTATCTTCAATGGCACGTTGTGGTGCCTCCTTCTCGTATGGGGAGCCTCGGCTGCAAGTCAACGCTTACGTGGGAACACGACCCTTGCGCTTTCCATGAGGCGTGCGGCCGGAGTCCTGTTCATGGGTCTTGGTGTTCGACTCGCGGTAACGAAATGATGCCGTCTAACTAGCTCAGATTTCATTTGCGTGTTGCATGACCCGCGAGCCCGACTGCGAGCACCGCGACAGGACGACAAAAACGCCGCGAAAGGACCCACCGAGGCGTGGGTGGGGGACCCACGCCGAGCATCCCCGGGGCGCCTGAAGCCGGCGTTTTTCCGCGGTGCCGAGCCGGAGAGCGAAGGGGCATGCGACGCGGAAATGAAATCCGCACTAGCGCTTGCAGCCGGCGCCGGCCGGCGCGAGATGAGTCGGCGCGGCCGAAACGCGGTCGTTAGACAGCCTGGCGAACTTCTGGGTATTCTGTGGCAGGAGACCTTCATGGTTTGGCAGGAGCACATCACGGTCAACCCAGCGGTCGTCCACGGTAAGGCATGCATCCGTGGTACACGGATCCCCGTGGCCGTGGTACTCGCGAACCTTGCGGCAGGCCTCTCTCCGGACGAGATCATCCGCAGCTACCCGAGCCTGACACCCGAGGCCATCCAGGCCGCGTTGGCGTACGCGGCAGACTTGGCTGAGGAACGCGTGTTGCCTCTGCCAGCCTAAATCACCATGCGGGCGCCGCAAGTGAGCCGCAGGCGTAGCCAGGCCATCATCGCGGTGGCCCAGAATGGCCCGCCGGCGAAGAAACGCTAGAATTCCTTCCAGAACGCAAACAGCGCCGCCAGCGCAACGATGGGCACCGCGTCCGCGCGGAGAGTTCTCGCGCCCAGCGTGACGAGCCGTCCGCAGGCTTCGCCGCACTCGATCTCGCGCGGCGTCCATCCACCTTCCGGGCCAACGAGAAGCGTCACCGCGCCGGGCGGCGTCGGATCGATGTTCGAGAGCCCGACAGCGCGCTCCGCGGCGGACGGCTCGACGAGCATGAGACACGCCGGCAGGCTCCCTTTGCCAGGCATTGGCGCACCGAGCTGGACCCCACCCGGTGCCCAGCTCTCGAAGTCCTGGGGTTCGAGAATCGCCGGAACAGTGGCGCGGCCGCACTGTTTGGCCGAGGCAACAGCCACGCGCTGCCAGCGCCCGCGGCGGTCCCCACGCCGCAGCGCCGAGAGCGTCACCTCGCTCCTCGTAGTGAACAGCGGCTGGATGGCGGCGACGCCCATCATCACGGCGTCTCTGACGACATCGTCCATCTTCTCGCCCTTGAGTACTGCCTGCGCCAAGGTCACTGCCACCTTGGGCTCCGGCACTACTGGGCGAGGCGCGCCCACGCGGACGGTCACAGCCGATTTCGTCGTCTGCTCGATGACCGCGTCGAACTCTCGGCCGCGCCCGTCGAACACGCGGAGCACGTCGCCCGCGCGCAGGCGCAGTACGCGTGCCACGTGCTGCGCCTCGTCGTCTCGAAGCGTGACGACCCCGCCCTCGGCCTCTACGTCTGGCGCGAAGCACCGAATCATGGACGGATTATGCCGCACCCACCGCCCCGAGGCTTCGGCGGGGCAAGCCATATAATTCATCTCGTGTTCCTGCGCGGCCAGAAGGTCGGAAAGTACAAAATCCTCTCTTCGCTCGGCAGCGGCGGCTTCGGCAGCGTGTTCCTCGCGGAAGACACCTGGATCGACAAGAAGGTCGCCATCAAGGTCCCGCACAAACAGAACCTCGACTTCACCGACATGGTGAAGGAGCCGCGACTCCTCGCCTCGCTCAGCCACCCGAACATCGTGACGGTGCTGACAGCCGAACAGCAGGACGGCGTCTTCTTCATCGTCATGGAGTACGTGACCGGCGAAACGCTCGAGCACATCATCATGCAAGAGGGGGCGCTTGACCTTTCCCGCGTCCTCGACTTCACCTGCCAGATGTGCAACGCCGTCGATCACGCGCACGCCACCGGCGTGCTCCATCGCGACCTGCGCCCGGGCAACATGCTGGTCTCCGACTCAGGGATGCTCAAGGTGACCGACTTCGGCACCGCGCGCTTCCTCGAGATCGCCGCGCACGGAACGACGGTCGTCGGCAGCCCGCCGTACATGGCTCCAGAGCAGTTCTACGGCAAGGCCGTGTTCGCCAGCGACGTCTACTCCGTGGGCGTCACGATGTACCAGATGCTCACCGGCGACCTGCCGTACGACACACCAGCCCCGGGCGACATCGAGCGGCTCATGCGCGGCGAGCTCGTCACGGCACCCCGCCTGAGAAACAGCCGAATCCCCAAGGCGATCAACGACATCGTGCTGCGAGCGATGGCGCCCGATATCACGGTTCGCTACCCGCGGGCCTCTGATCTGCTGGCTGACATTCTCGCCGCCCGCGATCCGGCGCCGCGGAAGGCGGTGCGCGACTCCCCGGCCCCAGCTGCGGGCGACGGAATCGTGGCGGATATCCAATCGCGGCTCAAGGCTCGGGAAACACCGCAGCCACGTTTCTGCTGGAACTGCCGGAAGCCGCTTCAGGCGCGTACCGATCGCTGCCCCTTCTGCAACGAAACCCAGTCGTAGGGGCGGACCTTAACGAAACCCAGTCGTCGTAGGGGCGGACCTTAAGGTCCGCCCCTACGACGGACATCACCTGTACGATGTCCCGCCCGCGTCCCGCCAGACCGGCTGCGAGAGCCCGCCCCGCGTGGCGTCCCGCTGACATTCTGGTGAATACCCGCGCGCCGGGTTACGATCGCTCAAAGGAGCAATCGCCATGGCTTTTCCCGGGACCGGCAAGATCTGGATGAACGGGTCGATCGTGGAGTGGAAGGACGCCAACATCCACATCGCCTCTCACGTCGTGCACTACGGCAGCGCCGTCTTCGAGGGGGCCCGCTGCTACGACACCCTGCGGGGCCCGGCCTGCTTCCGCCTCGACGCACACCTCCGCCGGCTGTTCGATTCCGCCCGCATCTATCGGATGGACTCGCCGTACGACCAGCAGACGCTCAGCGACGCGATCGTCAATCTGATCCAGGTCAACGGGTTCAGTGCCTGCTACATTCGCCCGCTGATCTATCGCGGATACGACTCACTCGGTGTGAACCCCCTGCCCTGCCCCGTTGACGTCGCCCTCATGGTCTGGGAGTGGCCCGCCTATTTCTCGAAGGAAGCCATCGAGGAAGGGATCGACGTCAAGATCTCGACCTGGGCCAGGAACGCACCGAATACGACGCCGGCCATGGCCAAGAGCGTCGCGAACTACGCCAACGCGCAACTGATCAAGATGGAGGCGATCGCCGATGGCTACGCCGAAGGGATCGCCCTGGATACCTTCGGGAACCTCAGTGAGGGGAGCGGCCAGAACCTCTTCATCGTCAGGGACGGCATTATCTCGACCCCGCCAATCGGCAATTCCGTGCTGTCGGGCATCACGCGGGACTGCGTCATCACGCTGGCAGGCGATCTCGGCTTCGAGGTGCGCGAGCAGACGCTGCCGCGGGAGACCCTCTACATCGCCGACGAGGTGTTCTTCGTGGGCACCGCTGTCGAGGTCACGCCGATCCGCTCCGTGGATAGGGTCAAGGTCGGCCGGGGCCGGCGCGGGCCAGTCACGGAGGCCCTCCAGCAGCGATTCTTCCAGATCGTCAAGGGTGAGGCCCCGGATACCCACGGTTGGCTGCGGCCGGTACGTGCCCAGGTCCCCGCTGTCCCTGGAGCTGCAAGCGCCCGATAGTCAGGAGGATATGGACGTCAATGCGCTTCTGAAGATTGCCGTTGAGGGCGGCGCCTCGGACCTGCACCTGAAAGTCGGGAGCTATCCGATGGTACGGGTCAGAGGCAGCCTCACACCCGCCTCCAAGGATCGAGTCCTCGACGTCGACGACCTCTCGACAATGGCAACAGCGGTACTGCCCGGCGGGCTTCGGGAGAGGTTCGAGAGCAAGCACGAGATTGACCTCGCCTACAGCGCACCGGGGCTTGGACGGTTCCGGTGCAATGTCTTCAAGCAGCGTGGGTCGATCGGCCTGGTCTTCCGCATCATCCCGGCGATGGTACCCACGATCGAGCTCCTGTCCCTGCCCCCGGTCCTGAAAAAGATTGCGGCCGAGGAGCGAGGCCTCGTGCTCGTCACCGGCACAACGGGTAGCGGCAAGAGCACCACGTTGGCGGCTCTTCTCGACGAAGTGAACTCGACCCGGCTGGCGCACGTGATGACGGTCGAGGATCCCATCGAGTACCTCCATCGCGACAAGCTGTCGATCGTCAACCAGCGCGAGATCGGTGTCGATACCGACAGCTTCGCGCACGCGCTCCGGAGTGCCCTCAGGCAGGATCCCGACGTCATCCTCGTGGGCGAGATGCGCGACTTCGAAACGGTCGAGACCGCGCTGCTCGCCGCCGAAACGGGACACCTGGTCCTCTCGACGCTCCACACGCTCGATGCGACGGAGGCGATCAACCGCATCATCACGGTCTTCCCACCCCATCATCAGAAGCAGGTCAGGATTCAGCTGGCGGGCGTCCTGAAAGCGATCATCTCCCAACGGCTGATCCCCACGGCCGACGGCCGAGGGCGCGTTCCCGCCGTGGAAGTCCTCATCAGCACGGCCTACATCCGCGAGTGCATCATGGACAAGGAGAAGACGAACCTCATCCAGACCGCAATCTCGCAGGGCACGTCGCAGTATGGGATGCAGACGTTCGACCAGTCGATCTTCGAGCTGTTCGAGCGTGGACAGATTTCCTATGAGGAGGCGCTGCGTGGCGCGTCCAGCCAGAATGAGTTCAAACTGCGCGTGCAGGGAATCTCGACCATCACCGACAGCGCCCGCAATGAAATGGCCTCACGCGTCAACAAGGACGCCCCTGACGAGAAGCGGTTCGAATCCAAGCGCCAGCCGTCTCGCCCAGCCCAGGGCCGGCCCGAGTAGCGATCTGTCTCTTCCGAATGGCGATCTAGCGGTGTGGCTCGCACCCCACCGCGCACGCATGCGCTACACGGGCCCTGCGTTGTCGCGCAATCCTGTTTAGAATGGTCCGGTGGCCGATGATGCCGACCGCGCCTACGTGGCGGGGCTGAGGATGCTTGGCCGCCGTGAGCTCTGCGAGGCCCAGATCCGGTTTCGCCTCGCGCGCAAGACGTTCGAAGCGGAGGCCATCGACGCCGCCATTCGGAGGTTGACGCGCGAACGAGCCCTCGACGATCGCCGTACGGCCCTGGCGTGCGCCAGAACCGAAGTGCGGCTCAAGCACCGCGGCCGTCTGCGCGTCGTGCGTCAGCTGGAGAAGATCGGCATCCGGCAGGACGTGGCTCGTGCCGCCGTGGCCGAGGTGTTCAGCGAACTGGATGAAAATGTTCTCGTCGAGCAGGCACTCGAACGCCGGCTGCGCCGGGGCATCTCGCTCCAAGAGGCGGCTGACCGCCTGCGGGTGCACCGCTACCTGCTGGCGCAAGGCTTCGATGCGGGCCGCGTCAGCGCCGTGCTCCGCCGCCGCGCCAAGAGCGACCTGTAACCCGTCACCCATACCCTGTACCCTAATACTCCTGTGACCGCCAACGAGATCCGACGCTCCTTCCTGACGTACTTCGAGCGCCACCAGCATCGAGTCGTCGCCAGCTCCTCGCTCGTCCCACACGAGGACCCGACGCTGCTCTTCACCAACGCCGGCATGAACCAGTTCAAGGACACCTTCCTCGGCAGGGAGACGCGCGCCTACTCGCGTGCGACCACGGCGCAGAAGTGCATGCGCGTCAGCGGGAAACATAACGACCTCGACAACGTCGGCCCATCGCTGCGGCATCACACGTTCTTCGAGATGCTTGGAAACTTCTCCTTCGGCGACTACTTCAAGCGTGATGCGATCCCGCTGGCCTGGAACCTGCTAACCGAGGAATGGAAGCTGCCTGCGGACCGGCTGTTCGCCACGGTCTTCCGCGGGGAGGCCGGCATTCCCAGAGACGACGAGGCGCATGCCATCTGGAGCGCCTTCCTTCCGGCCGATCGAATCGGGGAGTTGGGAGCGGCTGACAACTTCTGGCAGATGGGTGACACCGGCCCCTGCGGCCGGTGCTCGGAGATCTACTACTTCCGCGGCACCGACCTGCCTTGCGACGAAGAGGTGGGCGGACGGGCATGCCGAGGCCTCGAGTGCGACTGTGAGCGCTACATCGAGATCTGGAACAACGTCTTCATGGAGTTCGACCGGCAGCCGGATGGAGTGCTGCGCCCGCTCCCGGCGCCTTCAATCGATACGGGGATGGGACTGGAGCGGGTCACCGCGGTGCTCCAGGGCCACCTGTCCAACTACCAGACGGACCTGTTCACGCCAATCCTGTCCGCCATCGGTGAGCGTGCGGGCAGGTCCCATCGCGGAACCATGGAGCCCGGCGACGTATCGATGCGGGTCGTAGCCGACCACCTGCGGGCGATGACGTTTCTCATCGCCGACGGCGTCGTGCCGTCGAATGAATGGCGCGGCTACGTGCTCCGCAAGATCATGCGGCGCGCAATGCGGCACGGCAAGCGCCTCGGCATTGTCGAACCCTTTCTCCATGCGCTTGTGGACGTGCTGGTCCGCGAGTTCGGCGAAGCCTATCCCGAGCTCGCCACGAACCGCGACACCGTCGTCCAGGTGATCCGCAGCGAGGAAGAACGTTTCGATGCCGTGCTGACGAGCGGTCTTCCGCGCCTCGAGGAGGCGCTGGATCGCGCTGCGTCCGCCGGCGGCACGCTGCCGGGCGACGTGGCGTTTCAACTCTACGACACATACGGGTTGCCCCGCGACTTCATCGAGGACATGGCCGAGGAACGCAAGCTCGCACTCGATCGGGCGGGCTTCGACACCGCGATGACCGGCCAGCGCGACAAGGCTCGCGCGAAGAGTGCCTTCAAGGGAAAAGCGGACTCCAAGGCCTGGAACGTTCCCGCGGAGGCCGTTGACGAACTCCGCCGGGCTGAAGACCGGTTCCGCGGTTACGAAACGGTGGAGGCAACGGCCAGTGTCGTGGCCCTCTTCCGTGATACCGGCCCCTCATTTGAGTTCGTTCGCGAGCTCACGAAAGGGCAGGACGGGATCGCGCTGCTCTCCGAGACGCCGTTCTATCTCGAGTCCGGCGGTCAAGTATCGGACACCGGGCGCCTCGTCGGACCGCACGGTGAGGCTGTCGTACGCAGCGTGGGGCGCCATCATCAATTCGGCCCGCGGCTGCACGGCGTCACCGTGACCGAGGGCTCGCTGGCGGTACGAAACTTCGTCTCCGCGGAGGTTGCCCCGGACCGGCGACGCGCAACGCGGCGGAACCACACGGCCACTCACCTGCTCCACGCGGCGCTGCGCCATGTGCTCGGTAGCCACGTCAAGCAGGCCGGCTCGCTCGTCGCGCCGGACCGGCTCAGGTTCGACTTCCAGCACTTCAGTGCGCTGACCCACGAACAGATGCAGCGAATCGAGCACATGGTCAACGAGCAGGTGCTCGAGAACGTGCCGCTTCGCACGGAGATCAAGCCCACCAGCGAGGCCATCGCCGCCGGGGCGATGGCACTCTTCGGCGAAAAGTACGGCGATAGTGTCCGCGTCGTCTCGATTCCCGGCTTCAGCCAGGAGCTCTGCGGCGGAACTCACGTCCGCGCCACGGGCGACATCGGACTCTTCGCGATTGTCTCCGAAGGGGGTGTGGCCGCCGGCGTACGCCGTATCGAGGCCATCACGGGGCTGGAGTCTCTTCAGGCATTTCAACGCGACCGTGACGAGCTGGCGCGGCTCTCTTCCGCCCTCAATACTCGGCCAGGCGAACTGGCAGCGCGCGTGGCCACACTTCAGGAGGAGGGCAAGCGCCTCACCCGCGATCTTCAGCAGGCGAAGGTAAAGGCCGCGCTCGGAGGTGGAGGGGCCGGCGACGCGAGACACGCTGATGATGCGAGCGACGTCACGGTTCCGCTGACTGGTGTCGAGGCTGCAGGTGCGGCCGGTGGTATCGGCGTCACGCTGGTCGCGCGCGAGGTCAGGGACCTCGACAAGGACGGATTGCGCGCGCTCGTCGACGAGCACCGCTCCCGAATCAAGAGCGGCGTGGTCGTCCTCGCTTCTCCCTCAGAGGGCAAGGTTGCCATTGTCGTCGGCGTCACGCCGGACCTCGTGAAGAGAGTTCCGGCCGGACAGGTCGTGAAGCAGCTTGCGGCAATCGTCGGGGGTGGCGGTGGCGGGCGTCCTGATTTCGCCGAGGCCGGCGGGAAAGACGCCTCGAAGATCGGCGAGATGCTCGCGGCCAGCCGTGGAGTGATCGAGAAGATGCTCTCCTGACGCGCTCGGGTCCAGCCCCCGGATGCGC
>JAKFXY010000146.1 GCA_021731165.1 Acidobacteriota bacterium
CAACCAGCTCCCGATTGGACGCCAGGCGCTTGAGCGCGCCGATCATCTTGTCCCGCCCGGCGAGCGTTGCACCGCCGTGGTCGGCGCGGAACTCCCGGTGGCGCGAGAACCAGGCGGTGACCGTCGAGCCGAGGATGCCGAGGACTATCTCGAGCGCGAAGATCACCATGTAGCTGCCGCCTGAATTGCGCGAGTCGTTCGAGCGCATGAAGAAGGCGATCAGTCTGGCCAGGAACATGACGAAAGCGTTCATCACCCCTTGGAGCAGCGTCATCGTCACCATGTCGCCATTGGCGATGTGCGCCACTTCGTGCGCGAGAACCCCTTCCACCTCGTCCTGACGCATCCCGCGCAGGAGGCCCGAGGAGACGGCGACGAGGCTGCGGCTCTTGCTGGGCCCTGTGGCGAAGGCGTTGACCTCGGGTGAATCGTAGACGCCCACTTCCGGCATCGGCAGGTTTGCCTGCTGGGTCAGCCGTCCGACAGTTCGATAGAGCCAGTCGAGCTCCTCCTTGCCCGTGTGGCCGTCCACCAGCTTGACGCCGGTAGCGCGCTTCGCCATCCATCGGGACAACTGGAGCGAGATGAACGCGCCGCCCATGCCCCAGACGAAGCAGAAGGTCGCGAGCGCGCCGATGTCGAGTCCGGCGGGGCCGATGTACTGGCCGACACCCAGGATCCACAGGACAAGCGAGAGCGTCAGGACGACGGCGATGTTGGTGACGAGGAAGAGAAAAATGCGCTTTCCCATATAGCTCCTATTCTACGCGTGCTCTTCCATAGGACGCACAATGGGGCACGGTCGGTCGGGCACGGTGGCCTAGCCAGCCGACTCCGGTCCGGACTCTGGTCCCGACCCGCAGCCTGGGAGAATCAGGCGCGCAGCCGCTCCGCCAGCCTGTGCAGGAACAGCCCGACGTCGGTGACTACGCCGACGGTCTGCATTGAGCCGCGGTCGCTCAGCTTCGTTACGACTGCGGGGTTGATGTCCACGCAGACCACGCGGACCCAGGACGGGAGCATGTTGCCGACGCCGATGCTGTGGAGCATCGAGGAGAGCATCAGCACGAGGTGGACGTTCCTCGAAAGCGCCTCGGCATAGCGCTCCTGTGCTTCCACGAGGTCCATGAGCGTGTCGGGCAGAGGACCATCGTCCCGGATGCTTCCGGCCAGCACGAACTCCACCCCGTGCTTGACGCATTGGTACATGACGCCTGATTTCAGGACGCCCGCCTCCACGGCCTCGCGGATGCCGCCGGCCCGGTTGATCGTGTTGATGGCCGCCATGTGGTTGCGGTGGCCCTGCTCCACCGGAGCGCCGGCGGCGAGATCGATGCCGAGCGAGGTGCCTGAGAGCGCGAACTCGATGTCGTGTACAGCGAGGGCGTTGCCCGCGAGCACGACGTCCACATAGCCGAGCGTGATGAGCTCCGAGAAGTGCTCGGCCCCACCCGTGTGCACGACCACCGGGCCCGCAACGACCGCGATGCGCCCGCCCGCCTGCTTGACCTCGCGCATCATGGCGGCGATGCGGGACACGCTGCCTTCCACTCGGCGCTCCGACGACACGTCGTTGCTCATGAACGCGAACCCCAGGCGATCGCGCTCGCGGAACTCCGGCGTGACACGGATGCCTTCATGGCCGCAGATGACCAGTTCGCCCGCGCCGACGTCACGCAGCTTGCGGCAGATCGCACGACCGCCGGAGACGACGATCACCGCGTCCATCCGCTGTTTCTCGACCTCCACCCACTTGCCGCCGATCCGGACCTGCGTGCGGTGGTTGGTCGTCGAATAAAAGTCGTCGGCGACGCAACGGTCCTTTTCGGCCGGCTTCAAGAGAGCGTCGCTCTCACGGACCGGGTGACAGCCGAATGTCGTGAGCTGCTGCAGGATATCGTCGAGCGCCTGGCTGTCGGCTGCGCTGATGCGCATCTGAATGCGCGAGGCGTCGTCGTTGGTACGGCCGATATCGAAGTGCAGGATCTCGTAGGACGCTTTGAGCTCGATGATCTTGTCGAAGATCGCGGAGAGATGGCCCGAGTCGATCAGGTGACCCTCGGCTTCGATCGTGTCGCTGGCAGCCATGCGAGCATTCTATCCGGGGAAGGCGGACCTGAAGGTCCGCCCCTACGACGGTGTGAAGGGTTACTTAAGGCCCGCCCCTGTGATGCAGGGAGGATTACGTGTCGTGTAGGGGCGGACCTTTAGGTCCGCCCGGGTCTGGCACGAATCGATACCCGACGCCGCGGACGGTCAACAGAAACGTCGGCGATGCCGGCCGGTCTTCGAGGTACTTCCGGAGCCGCACGATAAAGTTGTCGATCGCGCGGGTATCCGTGTTCTCGTGCAGGCCCCAGACATCCTCGAGGATGGCCCGGCGTGAGACGGCGACACCCTGATTCTTGACGAGATACCGCAGCAGCTCGCACTCCATTCGCGTCAGCCGGTGCGATTCGCCACGCGCGCGCACTTCCATTGCCGTGAAATCGAGCGTACGGTTGGCGAAGGTAAACATGTCGGGAGCGGACTCCGGTTCCCCCCGCTCCTGACCCTGATCGTTCCACTGGCGTCGACGCAGCAACCCGTTGATTCGGGCGATCAGGATTGCCAGGTCGAACGGTTTTGGCAGGTAGTCGTCTGCCCCGGCCTCGAAGCCGCGCAGGACGTCCTCGGGGCGTCCGCGCGAGGTCAGCATCAGGATCGGTACGAACTGTCCCGCGGCACGCAGGGTCGCGGCGACGACGAAGCCGTCCTTGCCGGGGAGCATGACATCGAGTATCACGACGTCGAAGGCGCTCCGGTCCGTGAGCATCAGGGCGAGCGCACACTCCCCGTCCGGACAGATGACGACCTCGTGCCCCTCCGCCTCGAGGTTGAAGCGAAGGCCGTCGGCGATGTGCTGTTCGTCCTCGACGATCAGGATGCGGCTCATGACCCTACGGCAGGCTCAGGGTCACCCCGAGCGACGTCGAGGGGTGAGGACACGAGGCGCGGCAGCTCCAGAGTGAAGGTGGCGCCGTGCCCTTCACCCTCGCTCTGCGCGAATACGCGTCCGCCGTGCGCCTTGGCGATCGCCCGCACGATGTACAGACCGATCCCGGTGCCCTTGACCTGCTTCGCCGCGCGCGACTGGACGCGGTAGAAGCGCTTGAAGATGCGTTTCAGCTGCGTGCGAGGGATCCCGACGCCGCGGTCCTGCACGCGCACCCAGACGGAATCCGGTGAGGGCGCGGCCACGGCCACGGTCACGCGCACGGAGTCGCCGGAGTACTTCACCGCGTTGTCGAGCAGGTTGATGACGACCGTCCTCAACTCCTCGCCGTCGCCGCGCACCGTCAGCGCTCCGCTTTTAGAGTGCGTGGCGTGCGCCTCGAATGTGATGGCGCCGGGCGGGAGGTGGTGTCGCGACACCGCCAGGGCGACGCACTCCTCCGCGAGCGCGGCCATGTCCACCGGCACGCGCGTCACGTTCTTCTGCTTCTGCCCGAGCGCACCCGCCCTGAGGACCTGGTCCACCGTCCGGTGGAGACGTTCCACGTCGGCCAACATCACGTCGTAGAACTGACGTCGCTGCTCGTCATTGACGGGCCGGGACTGCAGCGTTTCGAGGTACAGGCGTATCGAGGCGATCGGCGTCTTGAGCTCGTGCGTGACGGCGTTGATGAACGTGTCGTGCTCCTCGTTGCGTCTGATTTCGACGACGAGGAACACGGTGTAGATGATCAGCCCGGCGATGATGAGAGCGAAGAAGACAATGCCGAGGACGAGCGGTGCGGCCCGGCGGGCGTTGATGACGATCCACCCCACGTTCAGGGAGATCGCCGCGGCGACCAGCAGGACGCAGAGCGTGATAAAGAAGGTGATGGCCTTCTGCCGCCGTGTCACACGGCGATCTTACGCCACTGCTTCTTCCTCCTCGATGACCGGCTGGTCGTTCTCTTCATACGGGACTTCCTGTTTGATCTTCGCCACCTTCAGGTCCCAGGCCAGGCCGAGGATGCGGAGGGTGTTGATCCCCATCCAGTTCAAGTCGATCTCGTACCAGGCCAGACCATGGCGGGCGGAGGTGGGGTGCGCGTGGTGGTTGTTGTGCCACCCCTCGCCGAAGGAGAGCGCCGCCACCCACCAGTTATTCGTGGAATCGTCTCGCGTGTCGAATCGGCGCGAACCCCAGATGTGCGTGGCGGAGTTCACCAGCCAGGTGCAGTGCAGGCCGAACGTCGTGCGGAAGAAGATGCCCCAGAGCACGTACGGAATGCCGCCGTAGGCCAGTAGCGCGAGGCCGACAACGACGTTCGAGGTCCAGTGCCATGTGGACAGCCAGACGTGAACCGGGTCGCGGGCGAGATCCGGCACGTAGCGGCCGAGCACGTCCGCGTCGTGATGCAGGCCCTGGCCCTTGATGATCCAGCCCATGTGCGCCCACCACGTGCCCTCGCGCGGCGTGTGCGGGTCGCCTTCGCGGTCGGACTTCTGATGGTGGATGCGATGCGTCGCCACCCAGAAGATCGGTCCCCCTTCGAGCGCGAGCGTGCCGCACCAAGTCAGGAAGTACTCGACCCAATTGTAGGTCTTGTAACCCCGGTGCGTCAGGAGGCGGTGGTAGGCCATGCCGATGCCGAGCATGCCGGCGGCGAAGTAGAGCACCAAGGCGGCCAGCATCGCGCCGGCATCGATGTAGAACAGCGCCGCGACAGCGCCCACGTGAAAAGCCCCCATCGCAATCGCTGTGATCCAGTTCGTGCCCTGTTGATATCTGCGCCCGTACAGAAGCCTCGGCGTCGCCATTCGAATCTGCCCTCCGGCATTTACGCGTCGCGCGGGCGGGTTGCCCGTCCACGGCGCACTGATTGTGAAAAAAGCCACGCGAACGATAACAGTTCGCCACGTGGGTGACTGTAATACTTCTGTAATGACGCTAAGTCGTTATCCGCCATAACGTTGGCGCTGCAATCAAAGCGGGCCTCCGGCCCGCTTTGGCTCGACGGGGCCGGATATGCTGCGGTGATGGGGCCGGTCTTTTCTCTGAGCGTTCACGCCAGCTACCGCTGTCGCCATTCTGGAGTCTGCTGTTCCTCCGACTGGGATGTGCCAGTCGGCCTCACCGTCTACAAGAGCCTTGACGAGGCCCTCAGGATGGGGTCGCTTCAGGCTGCCGCAGGCGGCGGGCCGCCGCTCATCACGGAGGGAGTACCGGAAGACGAGGCCGCGATGGTGGCGAGAACTGCCAGTGGAGACTGCGTGTTCTACCACCGGAGTTCCGGGCTCTGCGTCATCCATCGCGACTTGGGTGCGGCGGAGCTGCCCTCGACCTGCCGTCACTTTCCGCGTCTGGCGGTCCGCGATGCCCGCGGCACGTTCATCTCGCTGACGCACTATTGTCCGACGGCCGCGGCTTGCCTCTTCGAGAGTGAGGCGCCGATCCAAATCGTCGCTTCGCCGCCGGCCTTCCCACCGGGTGACTACGATGGTCTTCACGTAGAGCCTGATGCGTGGCCGCCGCTGCTGCACCCGAGAATGCTGATGGATCTGGACGGTTACACCGCGTGGGAATACCACATGGTGTCCCGGTGCGCAGAGCCCGGCACTTCACCCGAGACCGTGCTGGCCACTCTCGAGCGTGATGCTCGACGGCTCCGCACGTTCACGCCGGGGGATTCGACGCTTGCGAAGGCCGTGGCTGCACTGCCGCGAAGCCACGTCGATGGGCTCGCCCACGCCACCCTTGAGGCGAGTCTCGCTCACCATGCCCAGGTGATGGCGGCCGTACCCGAGGAACTGAAGCCGGAGCGTGATGAGGTGGGGCTGGCGGAGAGCTACCGACGCCTGGTGGCGCCGGAGTGGGGGACATGGCACCGGCCGCTGACCCGTTACATCGCCGCAAAGGCGTTTGCGAACTGGACGGCGTATCAGGGGCGCGGCATCCTTTCGATCGTCCGCGGTCTCGACGCGGCGCTGGCCCTCGTGCGTGTCGAGGCGGCCCGACAGTGTCGCGACGCGCGCCGCGTCCTCGACGCGGGCCTGCTCCGCGAGGCGATTCGTGGCGCGGACTTCGCGCTCAATCATCTGGCGGTAGGAGAGGAACTGGCGTCCGCGTGGTCGGAGGTAGAGGATGCGGCCAACCTGAACACGTCCGAACCTGAACACGAACGAAGAACCGAGAACCCGGAAGGGTGAACTCAGAGATCGAAGCTCGCCACCACGGGGCCATGATCGCTCGTCCCCACCTCGCGCTGCACGACGCACGAGGTCGCGCGTTGCGCGAGAGCCTCGCTGGCGAACACGTAGTCGAGTCGCCACCCGATGTTGCGCGCCTTCATGTTCCGCCACGGCGCCCACCACGTGAACAGATCCGTGTTGTTTGGTTCGAACACGCGGTGCACGTCCACGAGACCACGGCTAAGAATCCTTTCCATTAACGCGCGTTCCTCGGGCCGCTGGCCGATGGCGTTCGGGCGGCGCTCTTTGGGGTGCACGTCCATGTCCGTTCGCGCGACGTTGAGGTCACCGCAGAGAACGAGCGGCTGTCCCGAGCGCTGGTAGTCGAGGGCCAGCAGGTCCATGGCCTCGAGGAAGCGGACCTTGGCAGGGAAGTCCTTCCCGCCGTTTGGCACGTAGATGGAGGCGACAGTGGCCTGAGGAAGCCGTGCGGTCACGATTCGATGCTCGAAATCAAACTCGGGATGCTGCAGAGCCGGGCGCTCGGGATGGCTCGCCTTGCTCACGTGTAGCGCGACGCCCGAGTACCCTTTGCCGCCGTGCCAGTAGCACCAGTAGCCTTCGATGTCGCACAGCCACGCCGGGAGCTGGTCAAGCGCGGCCTTGATCTCCTGGAGGCAGAGCACGTCGGGCCGCTCGCGATCGAGGAATTCCTGCACCTGCGCCTGGCGGGCACGGATACCGTTGACGTTCCAGGTGGCGATTTTCACCAGCGGGCTATCATACGCGCAGGATGCGGATCAGCCCGCGCGTGCTCGTGCCCGCGATCCTCCTGCTGGCACTGGCAGCGACCCAAACGAGCACGCTGCTCGTGTCCCGCGTTACGCCGCCGAAGCAACAGTTCGGGGCCGACATCGGTGACGACTACTTTCTCGTGACGTACACACAGCTCGAGGAGTACTGGAAGAAGCTCGATCGCCAGTCAGACCGCATGTCGCTCGTCGACATCGGGCGGACAGAGGAGGGCCGTACCCAGTGGATGGCCATCGTCACCGCGCCGGGGAATTTTGAAAAGCTTGCGCGCTACAAGGAGATCGCGCAGCGTCTCGCGCGTGCAGAAGGACTGACCGACGACGAAGCCCATGCGCTGGCCGCTGAGGGACGCGCCGTCGTCTGGATCGACGGGGGCCTGCACGCGGACGAGGTGCTCGGATCCCATCAGCTCATCGAGATGGTCTATCAACTCGTGAGCCGCAACGATCCCGAGACCCTGCGGCTGCTCCGCGACGTGATCATCCTGGCGGTTCATGCCAACCCCGATGGTCATGAGCTGGTGGCGAACTGGTACATGCGCGAGGCGGATCCGCGCCGGCGGACGCTGGTGGGCGTACCGCGGCTCTACCAGAAGTACACCGGGCACGATAACAATCGCGACTTCTACAGCTCCACGCAGGCGGAGACCATCAACATGAACCGCATTCTCTATGAGGAGTGGTTCCCGCAGATTGTCTACAACCACCACCAGTCCGGACCCGCCGGAACAGTGATGTTCGCGCCGCCTTTCCGTGCCCCGTTCAACTACGTCTTCGATCCATTGATTCCCGTGGGCATCGATCGCATCGCCGCGGCGATGCACGGCCGCTTTGCGGCCGAGGGCAAACCGGGCGTGACGATGCGATCGGGTTCGAACTACTCGACGTGGTGGAACGGTGGGCTGCGGACGACCGCCTACTTCCACAATCAGATCGGCCTGCTCACCGAAGCCATCGGAGACCCGACCCCTATCCGGATTCCGCTCGTGCCGGAGAAGCAGATCCCGACCGCCGATCTTCCGTACCCGATCGCGCCGCAGACGTGGCGGTTCCGCCAGTCGATCGAATATTCGATGACTGCCAACAGGGCCGTCCTCGATGCCGCGTCGAGGAACCGTGAGGCGTTGCTTTTCGACATCTATCAGATGGGGAGGAACTCGATCGTGCGCGGTAGCACGGATTCGTGGACCCCGTCACCGCACCGTCACACGGAGCGGCGTGCGCTGTCGGCCCGCGATCCTCGCGGCTACATCCTTTCGGCGAACCAGCCCGACTTTCCAACCGCGACGAAGTTCGTCAATGCTCTCATCCGCGCGGGCATCGTCGTTCGCCGGGCGACGATGCCGTTTGTTGTGGGAGTGGGGCCCGGTGCGAAGCGGTATCCGGCCGGATCGTACGTGGTGAAGACGGCGCAGGCGTTCCGTCCGCACATCCTCGACATGTTCGAACCGCAGGATCATCCCGACGACATTCCGTACCCCGGCGCGCCGCCGACTCCGCCTTACGATACTGCCGGGTGGACGCTGGCCTATCAGATGGGCGTGGAGTTCGACCGGGTGCTCGAGGGATTTGAGGGGCCCTTCGAAGCAATCACCGGGCTGGCGGCGATTCCGCGTGGCGAGGTCGTCGCGCCCGAGAGAACCGTCGGATACCTCGTCAGTCACCATCCCAACGATGCTTTCGTGGCTGTCAATCGGCTGTTGGCTGCCGGGGAGGACGTCTATTGGCTTCGCGACAGGAGCGTCGGATCGGCCGGAGCAGATGCGGCCGGTGGCAGGGGACAGATGTACATCGTCGCCAGGCCATCGACCCTGCCGATCTTGCGCAAGGCTGCCGGTGACTTGGGGCTGCAGTTCACGGGAGTCGCGACCAAACCAGCCGGCGATGTCCTGAGGCTGCGATCGGTACGGGTTGGGCTGTGGGACCGCTACGGCGGATCGAGCGAAAGCGGCTGGGTTCGCTGGGTGCTTGAACGTTTCGAGTTCCCCTTCGAGATCGTCTACCCGGGAGCGGTCGATGCGGGACATCTGGCGGAGCGGTTCGACGTGCTCATCTTTCCAGACGGTGCGATTCCCGGCCTCGACGGGACGACAACGTATATCGAGGCGCCTCCGGCCTCCTCCTTGCCGGCGGAGTATCTGGACCGGGTCGGCACTATTACCGTGGACAAGACCGTTCCCCAGCTCAAGGCCTTTGTTGAGGCCGGTGGCACGCTGTTGGCCATCGGTCGTTCCACGGCCGTGGGGTCATACCTTGGCCTTCCGATTGAGGATGCACTCGTGGGGATTCAAGCAGGTGGGCGGACGGGCCACCTGTCACGCGACCAGTACTACGTACCCGGCTCGGTGCTCCGCGTGCGTGTGGACAACACCGTGCCGCTGGCGTACGGGTTTGGCAGGGAAGTGGACGTCTTCTTCGACAACAGTCCGGTGTTTCGGCTTCGCACGGGTGCAGCCGCGCGCGGGATCACGTCGGTAGCCGCATTCGCCTCGGCAGCGCCGTTGCGGAGCGGCTGGGCGTGGGGCGAGTCATACCTGGACGGCGGTATA
>JAKFXY010000116.1 GCA_021731165.1 Acidobacteriota bacterium
TGGCGGCGGCGATGGCGGCGGAGAAAAGAACCGTCGCGGCCCCGACGCGGAGGAACCTGCGCACGTTGGGGATCTTACTGGAGGGGGGGCGGTGGGTGGCGGTCACCTACGATCCACCGACCGACGCCAGCGCTGTGTCGAGCAGGACCTGCTCGCGGGTGCCGAGCGAGGGAACACGGGTGTGGACGATACCCCGCAAGGAGAGGAGCGCGGGCACGGCGCCGACCCGGTCTCTGACCTTGAATTCTCCATTGAGCACGGTGAGGACGGAGAAGAAACGTCGCGATGACGTGGTGACCGCCTCCGCCACGCGCGCGGCGGAGGCGCCGAGCGTATACGCGCCCGGAGGCCAGAGCTTCACTACGCGTGCCTCAATCCGCGTTCGTTGCACCTGCTCCATTACACGGTCGAGAGCGTAGCCCCCGATCGAGGCCTCGCTCCATGGCACGACGAACCCCGCGGGCGGCGTACCGAGCACGGTCAGCATGACCTCGCCTGGCGAACAACGCGCCTCCATCGCGACAATTGCCGCGATGGCCGATGCAAACCCTTCCGCCGCGGAGCCGATGAGGCGCTCGCGCGCAACACCCGCTTCTCTTGCCGCCGCCGCCATCAACGGCGCCTGGAGCGCGCCAGCAAAGATCAGCGGCGCCGCCGAAAGATAGGGCACCGCACGCTTCAGCAGCGCCAGTCCTTCCTCGCCCTGCCATTCCGGGGAACCGGCCCCGAACCGGTCGGCGACGATGCAGACTGTGCAGCCGGTGAGTCTCGAGATGTCGTCGGTGCCCTCGAGCTTGGCGTGGAAGCCGCTCACCGCGCCAGACTGCTTGATGTCCAGGGCCTTGCCGGCGGCTGCCCGCGCGGCGGTGTCGATGAGCAGTATCCGGTGCACGTGATCGCGCGCGGCAAGCGCCTGGGCGGCGGCGCCGCCAAGATCGCCGGCGCCGAGGATAGCCACGGTGCTCATTGGGTGGTAGGTGGTGGGTAGCGGGCGGTGCCGCCACCCACGCCCCAGCGACCAAAGGTATTGTAATAGCGGCGTGCAAGGGTTGGATGGCAAGGTCGCCGTGGTCACTGGCGGTTCGCGCGGCATCGGCTTCTCGATTGCGCGGGGCCTGATTGACCGTGGCGTGCTGGTCGTGATCACGGGTACCAACGAGGCCACCGTGTCACGGGCCGCGCGTGATCTTGGGCCTTCCGCCGCGGCCCTCCGCGCCGATGTCCGTCGCTATCCCGAGGTCGAGCAGGTCATGACGACGGCGGTGGGTCGCTTCGGCGGGCTCGACATCGTGGTGAACAATGCGGGTATCGGGGCATTCATGCCGGTCGCGGACATGTCGCTCGAGGTTTGGCAGCAGGTCATCGACACGAATCTCACCGGTGTGTTCCACTGCTGCAAGGCGGCGCTTCCGCACTTGCGGGCGAGAGGCGGCGGCTGGATCATCAATATCAGCAGCCTTTCGGGTACCAACCCGTTCGCGGAGGGCGCGGCCTATTGCGCGTCGAAGGCGGCACTCAATGCGTTCAGCGAATCGCTCATGCACGAAGTGCGACACGACGGGATTCGCGTCTCCACCGTACTGCCCGGATCTGTTCGAACCGGCTTCATGAGCCGATCGAAGGACGCTGCTCACACTTCATCGCCGACTGAGGCGTCAGGTGTGGGTTCGAAGGATGCCTGGAAGCTGGCGCCGGAAGATGTGGCAGGGGTTGTGCTCGATCTCCTCTCGCATCCCTCGCGCTGTCTGCCGAGCCGGGTCGAAATTCGTCCGGCCCAGCCGCCGAGGAAAGGGTAGGCCCCGCAATGGGAGTGTTCGACAAGCACGGTGAGGCGCTCGAAGTGCACGAGACGATGATGGGCGCCGGCCGCGGCCGTCTGGCCGTCGCGCTCGACTTGCTCACCGACGCGCTCGCGATGGTCGGCCAGCACGGCGTCTATTGTCAGAGCACCCGCAATCCCGGGCGCCCGACGCTGGATATCGCGCTGGTTCTCGAGCAGATTGGCGACGCCAAGGAGCTCGTACAGAGTGTGATCGAGCTCGAGCGCAACGGCCAATCGGTGGACTCACTCCGCCTCCCGTGACGACCGCCCCGGCGCCGATCGGCGTCATTGCGCACTACAACCTGCTCGAGCGACTCGAGCCGGCCGGTCCCGGAGAGCTCTTTCGCGCCAGAGACACGAGGCTCGGTCGTACGGTGGTCATCCGATGGCTTCCCGCGGAGTTCGCGCGTGATGCGAGCGCACGCGCGGCGCTGCTCGGGAAAGCACGCGGCCTCATCCCGCTTTCACACCCCAACGTCATCACCCTCTTCGACGCCGGCGAGGAGCAGGAGCGCGTCTATCTCGTATTCGAGTTCCTCAAGGGACAATCGCTGCGGGCCGAGATGGCTGGGCGTCCGCTCAACGTTCGGCTGGCGGTGGACCTCGCGGTCCAGATCGCCGACGCCGTGGCCGACGCGCACGCCGCCGGATACGTTCACGGTGGTCTGAGCCCGGATTCCATCGTCATCACGGCGAAGGGCCACGCCAAGGTGCCGGCGTTCGAGCTGGCGGCGCGCGACGGGTTCGAAAGCGCCGGGCAGGCGCTCGATGTCCGCCTGAGCGACTACGGATCACCCGAGGAAGCTCGCGGCGAGGCACCCGACCATCGCTCCGACATCTACTCGGTCGGCGCGATGCTGTACGAGATGCTGACCAACAAACGGCCGTCTCATCGGGGCGCCGGCGCGCCGAGTGGGATCAACCCCAACGTGCCGGAGGGTGTCGACGCTGTCGCGTTGAAGGCGGTGGCGCCCAATCCCGATCTCCGGCATCAGAGCGCCGCCACGCTGGCCGCGGATCTCAGAACCGCTGCCGTGGCGCTCGATGCGCGCGGCACCGCCGGCAGCGTGAAGCCGCATGAGCATCAGTCGACGAGCGTGGGCCGGGTGATCGCCATGTCCGCCGTGATCCTCGCCGGGGTCGTCGCGATTCTCTGGTGGTTCGGGTTCACGATCCAGTGAGGAAGCGCCTCACTGGGTCCGAGCCCCGCGATCCTTCGTGAGAATCGACCCGAGCTGTTCAACAAAAGCCGAACGAGCAAGAACCTCGTCCACCCCCGCCTTTCGCGCGGCGGCAATGGTTTCCGTCTGTACGTGCGAGACGTAGCCCAGGGTCGGCAGCGCTTTCAGATCCGGATCGGCCTTGAGCGCCTCGATCATCTCCAGTGGCCTGAGCCTCACGCTGTTGAGGTCGAAGATGATGAGCGACGGCTGCTTTTCCCGGGCTCGCGCCAGCACCATGTCCGCCGAGCGCTCAAAGTAGATATCCACTCCGAGCGCTTTGGCGGCCGTCGAGATTTTGACGGAAAAGAGGAGATCGTCAACGACACATAACACCATGAACGCTATGATCCTTCCGTGATTCTCGAGGTTCGCGCGGTTCCGCCATTCATGAAGAACGGCTTCGTTGTCGGCTGCGAGCGCACGCACGAGGCAATCGTGATCGACCCGGGCGACGAAGTGGACGAGCTCATTGCGGCTGTCGGCGCCTTCGACCTCCAGGTGCAGCATATCCTGCTGACGCACGCGCATATCGATCACATCACCGGCGTCGCAGCGGCGAAGGAAGCCTTCGACGTTCCCGTCCGTTTGCACGCCGAAGACCTGTTCTTGTACGACCGAGTAGTCGAGCAGGGAGCGATGTTCGGCATCGCCGTGCAGCCGCAGCCGAAGGTGGACGCCTTCTATGACATGACGCCGATTCAGTTCGGCGGCTACGAGGTTCAGGTGCACCACACGCCAGGCCATTGTCCTGGCGGCGTCTGCCTCGAGGTTAGAAACCTGGGAGCTGGAGAGCAGGGAGGCGGAGGCCAGCGAGATTCTGGCAGAGGTGCGCATCTGTTCGTGGGCGACACTCTTTTTGCCGGGTCCATCGGACGTACCGACCTGCCTGGTGGCAACTACGATGTCCTGATGCGGTCAATTACGGGGGTGATCCTTCCACTCGGGGACGAAGCAATTGTCCACCCGGGGCACGGGCCGGACACAACAGTCCTCCGCGAGCGGACGACGAATCCGTTTCTGGTGGAATACCTGGCCTCGAGACAGCGCTAGCCAGGAAGATCACGAAGGTGCCGGGTCCTCGTTCTTGAGGGCCACCAGCTCCACCCGTCCCACCGTCAGCCGATCGCCGGAGGCCACGTTGGCCGTCGTGATTCGCTCGCCGTTCACGAACGTGCCGTTGGTGCTGTCCATGTCGCGAACCTCGAACAGCCCCCCGGGAAGCGCGGTGACGCGGCAATGAACCCTGGACACGAGTGCGGCATCGAGGATGAAATCCGCGCCGACGGCCCGCCCGATCGTTCGCACGTCGCCAGGCAGAATCCGGAACGTTCGTTCGGGCTCGCCGTCGTTCACAGTCCGTAGAATCCACATGGGCAGGGAGAATATTACCGCACGCCTCCACGAGGTTCTCGATGTGGAACGGCGGTATTCTGTGGGAGGGGTGGTATGGTCGCGTCGGTGAATCGATCGAGTCTGGTGGTGATCGTCGGCGCCGCGCTCTGGGCACTGAGCGCCGTTTTGTCCGGCGTGTCGGCGCAGGCGCCGGCAGGGCGGACGGTCTGGGACGGCGTGTACACGGAAGAGCAGGCCAAGCGCGGTAGCGAGCTGTACACGAAAGCCTGTGCGTCGTGCCACAGCGAATCGCTCACCGGCTTGGAATCGGCACCGCCGCTGACCGGCGAGCAGTTCAACGGCAACTGGAGCGGCACGACGCTGGGGGAGCTGGCGGAGCGGATTCGCATATCCATGCCAGCCGACATGCCGGGGAGCCTGAGCCGCCCGCAGCTTGGTGACCTCCTGGCCCATTTGCTCAAGGTCGATGGGTTTCCGGCAGGCACCACGCCGCTCGATCCTCAGGCAGTAGCGCTCGCGCAGATTCGTTTTGAGAGCGTCCGGCCTGCACCGAGGTAAAGCACGAACGTCGTGGTCAGTCGGCTACGCCAGCGCGTCGGTAACCGCCCTTGTCATCTCCTTCGTCGAGGCCTTGCCGCCAAGGTCCGGCGTCTTCACCCGCTCGTCGCCGATGACCCGTTCGATGGCGGCCAGGATGCGGTCGTGAGCCGGGCGCTCGCCCAGGTGATCCAGCATCATCGCGCCGGCCCAGATGGCGGCAATCGGATTCGCGATGCCTTTTCCGGCAATGTCGGGAGCCGAGCCGTGAATCGGTTCGAACATCGAGGGATGCGTGCGATCGGGATTGATGTTGCCGCCTGGCGCTACACCCAGACTGCCTGAGATTGCCGATCCGATGTCGGTCAGGATGTCCCCGAAGAGGTTCGACGCCACGATGACGTCGAGCGTCTGCGGGTGCGTCACCATGCGGGCGCAGAGCGCGTCCACGTGGTACTTGACGTAGGTGACGTCTGGAAACTCCTTCGCGACGCCGGCCACGACCTCGTCCCAGAACACCATCGCGTGCTGGAGCGCGTTCGACTTGGTTGCGCTGGCGAGCATCTTTCTCGGTCTGGACTGCGCGACGCGGAACGCGTATCTGGCAATCCGTTCGATACCCTGACGGGTAAAGACCCCTGTCTGGACCGCCGTTTCTGCAGGCGTTCCCGCGTGGACGCGCCCGCCGAGCCCGCAATATTCCCCTTCGGAGTTCTCACGCACGCAGATCATGTCGATGTCGGCGGGTCCGCGGCCGGCCAGCGGCGACCGGATGCCGGTCAAGAGGCGCATTGGCCGCAAGTTCACGTACTGAAGCAGGCGTTGGCGCAAGGGCAGGATCAGCTCACGCGCCGAGATGGCGTCTGAGACCGTTGGCGCGCCGATCGCGCCGAGGAAGATGGCGTCGAACATCATCAGCCGATCGACGCCGTCCGGATCCATCATCCGCCCATGTTTGAGGTAGTAGTCACAGCCCCAGGGGAGATCGGTGAAGTCGCATGCAAAGCCGCCGTTCGAGGCGGTCTTCTTCAGCACCTCGATGGCTGCCGGAACGACCTCCGTGCCGATGCCATCGCCCGCAATCACTGCAATCCGATACGTTTTCATTGTGGGATTCAACTATGTGTTTTTAAGAACGTTCTCGATGCGTCTATCTGGCACGAGCCAGATTAGCGCAGCCAGCACGTACAAACTCAGGGAGATCCACGGCGCCCAGAACGCCGCCGCGATGGCAACCACGTAAATGGCGGGCGACAACTTTCCCTTCCAGTCGCCGCCGACGGCCTTCTTCAACAAGGAGCCACGACCCTGGGAGGCGATGATGGTTTGCTGCAGTATCCAGTAGGCAACGGCTGCCATGAGCAGCACGACGCCATAGACGGCCGACGGTGCCGCGGCGAAGTGATTCTCTCCCGTCCAGCCCGTGGCGAAGGGAAGGAGCGACAGCCAGAACAACAGGTGCAGGTTGGCCCAGAGGATCGGCCCCGTCACCTTGTGCAGCGCGTGGACCATGTGGTGGTTGTTCCAGTAGATGCCGACGTAAACGAAGCTCAACACGTAGCTCAGGAACACCGGGACCAGTGGCTTGAGGACATCGAGGCTCTCGCCATGAGGGACTTTCAGCTCCAACACCATGATGGTGATGATGATGGCGATCACGCCGTCGCTGAATGCCTCGAACCTGTTCTTACCCATTCAGGTCTCGCTCCTGTCTGAGGCTCCGAAATGTGCTCACGATGAGCATTGTCCCACCGAAATCTCTCGCAGGAAGTCGAGCACGGCCGCGTTGAACCGATCCGGCACTTCGAGATTCGGCACGTGGCCGCTGCCAGCCATGACAAGCGACGTGGCGCCCTGGATACCGTGCTCCAGCGCTCGGCGAATGTCGTGGAAATCTGGCACGTCCTGTTCTCCGACGATCACGAGTGTCGGCGCGTGAATCTCGCCGAGCCGCGTGCAGGGAGGTGGATTGAGTGCAACATCGGGATCGTCGTTGAGCCAGTGCCAGCCGGAGTAGGCGTTGACCATCATCCGGAGCGTGGCCGCTGCATCGGGCCTTGCCATCGCAGGTGCGAAGAGCGGCGACAGGAGCCAGAGTGCCCGCCCGGCGTCGAGACCGACGTTCCGAGCCGTGTCTTGCACCGCGGTGGCTACGGCGATGCTATCCGGGGATCGGACCACGCCACCGAGCGTTGGATCGGCAAGCACCAGCGCGCGAACGGCTTGTGGGTACGCGAGCGCGAAATTGATCGCGACCCCTCCGCCGAGGGAGAGTCCGACCACCGTTGCGCGCGGTACCCCGAGAGAATGAATCAATCTCATCAGGTCTTCGGCGTGCGCGTACGGCGTGTCTACCGCCGAGGATCGCCCGAAGCCGCGCATGTCGTAGCGGATGACTTGATGATGCTGGGACCACGCAGCGACTTGGCCGTCCCACATCCTGGAGTCGAAACTGAAGCCATGGACCAGCACGATCGGTTCGCCTACGCCCGTCGTGTCGTAGTAGAGCGAAGCGTTCGGCAGGCTCACATGACCGGACCGGCTGGCAACCATCGTGTTCAAGCGCCGACGAGTGCCTTGAATCCGCCGTAGACCATGCGCGTGATCTCGAATGGCATGTCCTTCGGCGCGCCGATGCTCGCCATCTCCTTCATGACCTTCGCATTGACGCGGTCGCGATGCGCGCGCGATTTGAACACGATATAGGAGAACACGACCATCTCGCCGGGCCTCAACCTCATCATTCGCGAGAACGTGGTCCCCCACTTCGTCTTGAGGTCGTCGCCTACGCATTCCTTGTAGTCGAGCGCACCGTGCTTGCGCCACATCCTCTCTCCCAGCCGAGCCATGCGGAGATAGGCCTTCAGATTCTTCCTGGGCACCGGCAGGACATATCCATCAACGTATTGCATGTGAACCTCCCCATCATCTCAATCTGGCAATCTTGACTTCTGGCGGGACGTCCCGCACTGGTCCAGGGGGCTGCGGCGCCTGATCCGGGCGCCACCACTTGTCCGGTGCGGCAGGCGCGGGCTGCCGGGTGCTCACGTTCGACGCGGAGATGTCCGCTTGAATGAAGTTCTCCGACGCGACTGGTGCGCCCGCCAATCGCCTGAGCAGGGCCAGCTGCCCCGCGTGCGTCATGGCGTCCGCCAGCGGGCCGTGAAGAAGCTGCTCGTCCGTTATCGCCGCACGGAGGGAGTCGTTCGCAAAATCATCACGGAGCGCCTGCAATTCGCCGTGGAACCGCTCGGCCTCCTGCGCCATGCTCGGCAACCGTGGCGGTGCAAACTCGCCGCCGTGGAAGAAGGTTCGCGCGTACCCGATCAGGCTTGTCATGTGCCAGAGCAGCTCGTAGGGAGTACGCACGTTCGGACCGGCCCGAAACTCCACGAACTCTGGCGGCGCGTCGCGCAACGCTTTCTGCGTGCGGTATGCAAGCGCGGCGAGGACGTGCTGCAAGAGGCGACGGGATTCGGTCATCGGGAAAAGCTCAAGTGTCCGCGGCAACCCACTCACGTATTGGTGCTCAGCTGCGACGGTCGCTCACCGGGTCTCTCGATTTGCCCAGACCACGCGCGACCATCCCGCAGTTAGCCCGCGGGGGACTCTGTTGGGAACTTCTTCGCGATAGAAGCGAGCCCACAGCTCCGCGATCTTCCCTGTCGCACAATCCGTTTCCATGGCATTCGACGTGACCGCTGCTATACCAAGGACAGTCAATCCCTCAGGATCAACGAGTCTCGGCACCATGCACCTCTATTATCAGCAGCCGTTGTCTGCCTAACGCTTCAATAACGCCTAGCTTTGTTGCGGAGCAAACTTGAACTCAAACAGTCTTCGCAGCAACGAGTTTGCTCACCAGGTATATCGACACGACCAAGAGTGCAACCACGCTCGGCCACACTGAGGCCGATGCGAAGTCGATGGCGTCGCGATTCACTACAGCAGCCATGAAGGCCGGTAGTGCCATGAAATGCATCGCGTAGAAGAACGGCGTTGCCCATTTCGTCGAGTCCCGCTGCCCGGCCACTTGATTCCAGCACAGCGTCACCAGCCAGTAGACGGTGAGAAGACCCCAGAACCAGCGCGGCCGCCCCGCTCCCCATAGCGAGGCTGCCACATCGACATTGAAGGTGTTTGTCACCGGTGACACCGCAAGAAGCGCCCACGCCAAGAGACCAAACGCCAGGAAGTCGAGCAATTTCATGCCTAGCTTGTAGGGCACGGGCGACTGAGTGCGCTCGATCAACTCAGACGTGATTACTGACTCATTGAGAATCGTGATCACCAATACGGCTGCGGCCCACATACCGGGAGTGCCAAGCATCACCAAAAATGCCTGGCAAGCACCGA
>JAKFXY010000062.1 GCA_021731165.1 Acidobacteriota bacterium
ACGATGCAAGCCGCGCCGGCGGCGCCTCCACCGATCACGCGCATCATCACGCTGGCCGAGGGCATGACGGTCAAGGACATGGCAGACAAGCTCGACGTGCGCGTGAAGGACGTGCTCGCCAAGCTGTTTGCGAAGCGCATGATCATGACCATCAACAGCACGCTCGACATCGAGCAGGCCAAGGACATCGCGAGGGAGTTCGGGGCCGAAGTCGAAATGCGGACCTTCGAACAGGAGCTCGTCTCGGCCGAGGGCGACGAGTCGAAGGCTGAAGACGTGGTGACGCGGGCACCGGTCGTCACTGTCATGGGCCACGTGGACCACGGCAAGACGTCGCTGCTCGACGCCATCCGCGAGACGAAGGTTGCCGAGCGCGAAGCCGGTGGCATTACTCAGCATATCGGTGCGTACCACGTCGAGCTGGGCGACGGCCGCAGCATCGTGTTCCTCGATACACCGGGCCACGAAGCGTTTACCCTCATGCGGGCGCGCGGCGCGAAGGTGACCGACGTCGTTGTCCTCGTGGTGGCGGCGGACGATGGCGTGATGCCGCAGACGCGGGAGGCGATCGACCACGCGAAGGCAGCCAACGTGCCAATCGTGGTGGCCATCAACAAGATTGACAAGCCGGGCTCGAACCCCGACAACGTCAAGCGCGAACTCGCCGAGCTGAACCTCGTGCCGGAGGACTGGGGCGGCCACACCATCATGGTCCCCGTGTCGGCGAAGAAGAAACAGAACCTCGATCAGCTCCTCGAGATGATCATGCTCTCCACCGACATCCTGGAGCTGAAGGCCAACCCGAAGCGCAGCGCCTCTGGCGCAGTGCTCGAGGCCAAGCTGGATCGCGGGCGCGGTCCGGTGGCCACGGTGCTGGTCCAGGACGGAACACTCAGCGTGGGCGACAACTTCATCGCTGGGCCGGTGGTCGGCAGGGTCCGTGCGCTCATCAACGATCGCGGGAAGCCCGTCCGGTCGGCCGGGCCATCCACGCCGGTGGAAGTGCTCGGCCTGACGAGCCTCCCGCGGCCGGGGGATCCATTTCAAACGGTGGCTGACGCCGCGAAGGCGCGACAGATCGCCACCTTCCGCCAGACGCAGGCCAAGGATCGCGCCCTGGGCGCCAAAGGCGGCCGGCTCACGCTCGAGTCGCTCAAGGAGCACATCGCCGAGGGCGGCGTGAAGGAGCTCCCGCTCCTCGTCAAAGCCGACGTGCAGGGTTCGGCCGAGGTGCTCGCCGATACGCTCACCAAGCTCTCGGACGACAAGGTCAGGATCCGCATCATTCGCGCGGGTGTCGGCGCAATCACAGAGTCCGATGTGCTGCTCGCCTCGGCGGGCGATGCCATCATCATCGGCTTCAACGTCCGGCCGGACCGGAACGCGGCCGACATGGCGGAGCGCGAGCAGATTGATATCCGCCTCCATTCGGTCATCTATACCGTGACCGACGAAATCAAGAAGGCCATGGAGGGGCTGCTCGACCCGACGTTCAAGGAAGTGCGGCTCGGCGTCGCCACTGTCCGCGAGGTCTTCAAAGTACCGAAGATCGGCGCGATCGCCGGTTGCGTGGTCACCGAGGGGCGCGTCACGCGTGCCGGCGAGACCACGGTGCGTCTGCTGCGCGACAACGTCGTCGTTCACGAGGGCAAGATCGCGTCACTCCGCCGCTTCAAGGACGACGTCGGCGAGGTCAAGGCCGGCTTTGAGTGCGGCATCGGTCTCGATCGCTATAACGACGTCAGGGAGGGAGACACGATCGAGGTCTTCGCCATGGAGCGCGTCAAAGTCACTATCTGATGGCCCAAGGCTATCGGCCGGAGCGTGTGGGCGACGAGATTCGCCGGGAGCTGAGCCAACTGCTCAGCCGTGGCGAGGTGCACGACCCGGGTATCGGCTTCATCACGCTGACGCGCGTGCAGGTCTCGCCGGATTTGCAGCTTGCGCGCGTCTTCTACACCAGCCTGGGGGATCCCAAGGCCCGCCACGAAACGGAACAGGCGCTTGATCGCGCCATCCCGTTCCTCCGTCGTCAGATCGGCGCGCGGCTCAGGCTGCGGCGCGTTCCCGAACTAGCGTTCCGATTCGACGAGTCGATTGCCAGCCAAGACCGGATCGAACAGATCCTGCACGAACTCCACGAGGAAGAACAGAAGCGGGATGTCGGCGACGGTGACTGAACCGGCGACCTGCGCGAGCGTCGCGCGTGAGATCCTGACACGGCAACGATTTGTCGTCGTGTCTCATGTCCGCCCGGACGGCGACGCCATCGGATCCGGCATGGCCATGGCTCATGCCTTGCGCGCGCTCGGCAAGGACGTCCGTGTCGTCAGCCGCGACGCACCCCCCGATCCGTTCATGGAGTTCCCCGGCGTGCCCGAGATCGACATCAGGCCGAGCGTCGACGATCCCGGCGATGCCGTGATCGTCATGGAGTGCGGCGACCTGAAGCGAACAGGCGTCGATGGGCTCGAGCGGGGGTTCGTCATCAATATCGACCACCACGTCGGCAACACGATGTACGGATCGATGAACTGGCTCGACACCTCCGCGGCGGCCTGCGGGGAGATGGTGTTCGACCTGGTGCGCGAGCTGGGAGTGCCGCTCTCCACCGAGATAGCCACGCACGTCTATGTCGCCATCCTGACCGACACGGGGTCGTTTCACTACTCCAGCATCTCGCCTCACACCTTCGACATCTGTCGCCAGTGCGTGGAGGCCGGCCTCGATCCACCGACGGTGGCGCGGAGCATCTTTGACAGCAACAGTCTCGGCCGCCTCAAGCTGTTCGGCGCCGTGCTCAGCGGGATGGAGCTCGATCAGTCCGGCCGGCTGGCCACGCTGATGGTGGACGATCAGATCGCGTACTCGTGCGGTGGCACGTACGAAGACACCGAGGGGCTGATCAACCAGCCGCTGACCGTGAAGGCGATTCAGGCTGTCGTCTTCTTCAAGGAACACGGCCCCTTCGACTGGCGTGTCAGCATGCGCTCGAAGGGCGACGTGGACATCAATGCGGTGGCCCGGGAGTACGGCGGCGGAGGCCACAAGAACGCCTCGGGCTGCAGCGCCCGCGGAACGCTGGAACAGCTCAAGGCGGAATTCCGCGCGAAGATCACCGTTCAAATGGACCGGTCCGGCGGGCGCTAACCGGTCCGCCTTCTGCCCTACCATCCACGAACCACCACCCCCTACGACCCACCACCCTCCACCCAATCATGGACGGCGTTCTGGTCCTCGACAAGCCACAAGGATTGACGTCGCACGACGTCGTCGCCGTCGTGCGACGTGCGTTGCATGAGCGGCGCATCGGTCACACGGGCACACTCGATCCGCTGGCGACAGGCGTCCTGCCGATGGCCTGCGGCCGCGCCACGCGGCTCGTGCGGTTTCTCTCCGCGGCGGAGAAGGAATACGACGCCACGATCCTGTTCGGTGTGACCACCGACTCCTACGACATCACCGGCATCGAGACCAGCCGGACATCCTCGATGCCCAGGCGCGAGGCGGTTGTTGCCGCGCTCGATTCGCTGCGCGGCGAGTACCTGCAGGTGCCTCCGTCTTTTTCGGCCAAGAAGATCGATGGGCAGCGGGCATACGCGCTCGCTCGGCGCGCCGAGCCAGTGACGCTCACGGCGGTCACCGTCCGTGTTCCGGCGCTGGAGTTGGTCGAATTCGACCGTGACAGGTGTTCGGTGAGGCTGACCTGCTCGGCCGGGTTCTACGTACGCTCGTTCGCCCATGCGCTCGGGGAGCGGGTGGGTACGGGGGCGTGCCTGGAAGCCCTGCGCCGAACTCGCAGCGGCGATTTCGGGTTGGACGTCGCGGTGTCCGTCGACGAGCTGCTCGCCGGGAGCGCTGAAGGCCCTGGCGGGATGCTCCCAATCGACACGCTCCTGCCACAGTTCCCCTCTGTCGTGGTCACCGATGAGGGGCGGGCCCGCATCTCACACGGCCGGGAGATTGGCGCTCGGGAGATCGTGGGCGATGCGCCGGGCCCTGTCGCCTGGGTGAGGATACTGGATGAGGGTGGCGCCCTCCTGGCGATGGGAATTCCAGGAGCCGTTCAGGGATCTTTGCACCCTGAGGTCGTCCTGATCTAGACTGTAAGGTCTTTCGGCTACAGAAGTTTGTAACAGTACGGCGGTCTGGTGGTGACAACTTCCTGGACCGTTCGTGGAGGATCGAGCGTGGCGTTCACCAGCGACCGCAAGAGCGGCATCATCGGCACGTATAAGACACACGACAGCGATACCGGTTCACCGGAAGTCCAGGTCGCTCTCCTGAGCGAGCGCATCAACTATCTTACCGAGCACTTCAAGATTCACGCGAAGGATCATCATTCACGTCGCGGCCTCCTGAAGCTCGTCGGCCAGCGCCGGCGCCTGCTCGACTATCTCAAGAGCAAGGACTCGGAACGGTACGCCGAGCTGATCAAGCGCCTCGGCATCCGCAAGTAGACGGCCGCCCTTCCCAAGACTCTGCCATGCACAATGTGAATCTGCAGAAGCGTGAGATCCGAATCGGATCACGCACGCTTTCTCTCGAAACCGGCAAGATCGCGAAGCAGGCCGACGGCGCCGTCGTGATCCGCTCGGGCGACACCATGGTCCTCGTCACCGCATGCCATGCGGCGACCGAGCGCGTGGGCATCGACTTTCTCCCGCTCACGGTGGACTACCGCGAGAACACGTACGCGTCTGGACGCATCCCGGGCGGCTTTTTCAAGCGCGAGGGCAAGCCTCCCGAGAAGGAGGTGCTGACCAGCCGCCTCATCGATCGGCCGATCCGTCCCCTCTTTCCATCCGGCTGGCGCTTCGAGACGCAGATCATCGCCCTCGTGCTTTCAGCAGACGCCGAAAACGATTCCGACGTGCTTGCCATCACGGGTGCCTCGGCGGCACTGGCGCTGTCGGAAACCCCGCAGGAGCAGACCATCGCCGGCGTGCGGGTGGGAATGGTGGACGGCCGGTACATCGTCAATCCGACCTACGAGGAGCGCAAACAGAGTGCGCTCGACCTCATCGTGGCCGGAAGCCGTGACGGCATCGTCATGGTCGAATCTGGTGCGAAGGAAGTCAGCGAGGCACAGGTCGTGGGTGCGCTCGAAGCGGCGCATGCCGCGATCAAGCTCATCGTGGCCGCCATCGACGACCTGAAGGCCGCCGTCGGCAGGAAGAAGCTCGAGGTCAAAGCCAAGGCCGTGGACACCGCGTTCCACTCCGACGCCGAGCAGAAGATGCTCGGGCCGCTCGAAACGGCCATGAAGATCACGGACAAGCTGGAGAGCTACGGCAGCGTTGACCAGGTGCTCGCCAACTACGTCGCCTCGCTCCCTGAAGACGACACGCTGGCCGCGAAGAAGGCCGAAGCCAAGCACATCTTCCATGGCCTGAAGGAGAAGGTGTTGCGTCACGAAGTACTGGAGCGCGGCGTCCGTCTCGACGGCCGCAAGCTCGATGAGGTCCGCCCGATCTGGAGCGAGACCACGGTGCTTCCGCGCGTGCACGGCTCGGTGGTCTTCACCCGCGGCGAAACACAAGCGCTGGTTACCTGCACGCTTGGCACCGCTGACGATGAACAGAAGGTCGAGCACGTGACCGGGGAGTACTACAAGCGCTTCATGCTTCACTACAACTTCCCGCCGTTCTCGGTTGGTGAAGTCGGCCGTTTCACCGGCCCTGGCCGGCGCGAGATCGGCCACGGGGCGCTGGCCGAGCGCTCACTGGCGCCGGTGATCCCGAGCGACGACAAGTTCGCGTACACCATCCGCATCGTGTCCGACATTCTCGAGTCCAACGGCTCGTCGTCGATGGCGTCGGTCTGCGGCGGCTCGATGGCGATGATGGACGCGGGTGTGCCGATCAAGGCGCCGGTGGCCGGAATCGCGATGGGACTCATCATGGACGAGAAGACCGGCAAGTACGCCGTGCTCTCGGACATCGCGGGTGCCGAGGATCACTACGGCGACATGGACTTCAAGGTGGCCGGCACCGCGCAGGGCATTACGGCGCTGCAAATGGACATCAAGATCCACGGCATCACCTCGGAGGTGATGAGCAAGGCGCTCGACCAGGCTCGCGCCGGGCGGCTCCACATTCTCGGCGAGATGGCGAAGACGCTCTCCGAGACGCGCAAGGCGATGTCGATGTTCGCCCCGAGAATCATCACCATCAAGATTCCCGTGGACAAGATCCGGGACGTCATCGGCCCCGGCGGCAAGATGATCCGAAGCATCATCGAGCGAACCGGCGTGAAGATCGACGTCGAGGACAACGGCACGGTGAACGTCGCGTCGGCCGACGGCGACTCGGCGGCCAAGGCCATCGGCATCATCCAGGAGTTGACCGCCACCCCCGAGATCAACAAGACCTACATGGGCAAGGTGCAGCGGATCACCGACTTCGGGGCGTTCATCGAGATCATGGCCGGCACAGACGGCCTCCTGCACGTGTCGGAAATCGCGAACCACCGGGTGAAAGACGTCCGCGATGAGCTCAAGGAAGGCCAGCAGATCCTCGTCAAGGTCATCAGTATCGACCCGACCGGGAAGATCCGGCTCAGCCGGAAGGCCCTTCTCCAGGAGGAGGCGGGCGCCGCGCCGGCCACTCCTCCAGCGGCAAAGGAATAGGCGATAATCGCCGGGCATGATCATCTCGCGCCGCACTGTCGGGCCGCTCTTCGCAAGCGCCGGCGTTCTCCTGCTGGCCGGCCCAGAGGCCATGCACCTGATGGCCGCATCGAGGAGCGCGGCGGGGCCATGGCCTGCCGCTGGTCAGGAGCGGGCTCCCATTCGGCGTGAGCTCACGATCGTGGTGAAAGACTTTCGCTATGCGCCGGCGCGTACCGAGGTGACACAGGACGATCTGATCACGCTGACCGTACGTAGCGAGGATCTCGCCCACACCTTCACGCTCGACGAGTACCGGATCGCCAGACGCGTGGCCCCTGGCAGCACGACGACCTTCGAGTTCCGCGCGGATCGCGCGGGTACGTTTCCTTTTTACTGCAACCTTACGAGCGAGCCGGGCCACGCGCAGGAGCGCGGGCAGCTCGTTGTGCGACCGAGATAACTCATTCAACGCGCGGCCGGCGGCCCGCGCGACACGAGCTCACTCACCTCTCACTCAACTCACACACTCAACTCAACTCAAAGGACTCAGAGATGGCATCGACGAACGGCACGATCAAGCGGCTCACCGACAAGGGTTTTGGTTTCATTGCCACCCCGGACGGCACCGAGTATTTCTTCCACCAGTCGGCCTGCACGGGCACGCGGTTCGACGACCTGCGGGAAGGGCAGAACGTGAGCTTCACGGTCGGCCAGGGCCCGAAGGGTCCGCGCGCTGAGAACGTCAAGGCGGAGTAGCTCCCGGGCGTTTGGAGGGGCCGGGTGACGCCGGCCCTGCGCTTTGTGTCACGCGCGCAGGCGCGCGATCAAGGCGGCGAGATCTGCAGGCGGTGGAGCCTCGAAACGAAGCAACCGCCCGTCCTCGGGATGACGGAACGCCAGGCGATGGGCGTGCAGCGCCTGGCGTGCGAATGCGATCGGGCGAAGTGTATCCGGCCCGAAGGCATACCGTCGCTCTCCCACAAGCGTGTGCCCGCGAAGACGCGCCTGAATGCGAATCTGATTTCGCTTTCCAGTGTGCAGGCGCACCTCTACGAGCGACGTCTCGTGGAACCGCTCCAAGACCACGTACTCGCAGACGGCTTCCGTCCCCTGCGGATCGCGGGGGCTCGTCTCCTTCTGAATGAGTGCCTTCGTGTCCCAGACCAGGTGGTCGCGCCACGTGCCCCTCGCCGGGTCTGGATGGCCATAGACCACCGCCCAGTACACACGCTCGGGCTCCCTCCGGCGAAACTGCGCCTTGAGCGCAGCCTGCGTCCGCGCGTCTCTGGCGAACAGCACGAGCCCTGACGTGTCCCGGTCGATCCGGTGAACGACGAATGGCTTGCGCTTGCCCTGTGAGCGGAAGTACTCCTCCAACTGGTCATATACGGAAGACGCACCTGCCTTTCGCTCGAGCGGCACCGACAGGAGTCCTGCGGGCTTGTTCAGGACGATCAGCGCCGAGTCCTCGAAGACGATGCCAAGGTCACCGGTCTCCGCGCGCGGCGCCCGCCGCGCGCTCCCCGGCCGATCCCGCCAGACACGGACCGCGTCACCGGCCACCAGACGCCTCGCGCCATCCGTCGAGGCCATCTCCACGTCGTTGAGATACACCTGCCCCTTCTCGATAGCCGCCCCCGCGCGGCCGCGTGAATCGAGGCGATTGGGCGCGGCCAGGAACTTGTCGAGCCGCAGACCTGTCTCAGAGGGTCCGACGATCCACTGATCACCCGCCACGTCAGCGCACTCCGGGTGCACCCGCCCATGCCCGCGCCGCGGCGATGCGATCGGCGATGGGCGGATGGGAGTAGAAGAGGATCTCGACGAGCCTCGAAGGGTACTCGTCGGCCAGGTTCTGCGCACCGAGCCTCTTCATCGCGCTCACAAACGCCGGCGCATTGTTCGTCATCTCGAGCGCATAGCGATCGGCCCGTCGCTCGTGGGCGCGCGAAATCGCGTGCAAGAGCGGCATGAGGACCACCGACACGGCCCCCACCACCAGCAACAGCAGCGGCAGCGCGGCGATGTCGGCCTTCCCCGCCAAGCCAAACGAGCCCCCTAGCCATGCCACCACCTGGTCGGCCAGGTAGAGACCGAGAAAGATCAGTCCCGTCTCGACGGCGAGGCCGGCCCAGATGTCATGGTGTACGTGATGCGCGAGTTCGTGCGCGAGGATCACCTCGATCTCCTCGTCCGAGTGATCGGCCAGCAGCGTGTCGGAGAGCAGGATCCGCCGCGTTCGCCCGATGCCCGCGAGCGCGGCGTTGGCCTTTCGGGTTCGATCGCTCA
>JAKFXY010000042.1 GCA_021731165.1 Acidobacteriota bacterium
CTGGACATGCCGGCCTTTCCGAAGCGGCGCTTTCAGCATGGAGCCATGCCGGCCGAGGCGATGCGGGAGAGGCTTGCCGACGAGGCGACCTACAGACGCGCGTTTCACGCGCTCTACACGTAGCGGCGCTTCACCCGTACGCGCCACGGAGACACGGGGCAGCGCCTGCTACGCGGCCCCACGAACCGTGCCGTGCCGACTCACTCCGATGGTGAAGCGGTTGCTGGCCGATAGTGTCCCAGCCCTTGCGACACAGCCTCCGCCCAGCCTGGAGATTCGGCAAGCGCCGACACGGGCACCGGTGGATCGGGATTCAGTCGTTCTGACTTCAAAGCGATTTGATACCAAGCCACGTCATGCCAAACACCGTGCTTGTACCCGACACCCCGATAAACACCCACCAACGTGAACCCAACCGCTTCGTGCAAACCGATGCTCCCGTTGTTGGGGAGCGTGATGCCCGCATAGGCCTTGAAGTAGCCTTGCAGCCGCAGCAGATGAAACATCGTCGTGTACAGCGCTCGGCCTGCACCGCGGCGGCGATGAACTGGACTGACGTACACCGCAACATCGACTGACCAGCCGTAAGCGGCGCGCTCCCGATGGCCGGTTGCATATGCGTACGCGGCCACGACTCCGCTGTCGTCCAGAACCAGCCAAGGAAACTGTGCCGTGACCGTTCGGATACGGTTCGCGATCTCCTCCATCGAAGGTGCCGCGTACTCGAACGACACTGCCGTTGATTCGCAGAACGGACCATAAATCCCAGCGACCGCGGCTGCGTCATCCTCAAGAGCAAGCCGAATCGTGTGGGTCATGGGCACGGGCGGATCCTATTCCAGTCTTCACTTGGGTGTCGCATGGCCCACGAGCCCGACTGCGAGCACCGCGACTGGACCGTGCTGAAAAACGCCGCGTCAGGGTCTACCGAGGCGTGGGTTGGGGACCCACGCCGAGCATCCCTGGGGCGCCTGGAGCGGACGTTTTTCCGCGGTGTCGAGCCGGAGGGCAAAGGGCCATGCGACGCGCAGGTGAAGACCGCTCTAATTCTCCATGCCTCCGTGGCCCGTGATCAGGAACGGGCGTACCCTCGCGGTAGTATTCGATGTCCGTGACCTGGCCCACCACTGCCGCCGAGCGCGACCAATTCGTGTTGGACCATCGCCCTCGCCGCCCCGCGCACGACCCGTGGCGTGCCCAGGGCGTGCTGGTCGAGGACGAGCGCACCGGCGACGGCCGCGTCGTCCCAGTGGCCACGCTGTTTCTCACCGGGCGCGAGTGCCCGTGGCGATGCGCGATGTGCGATCTCTGGTTGCACACGACCGCCGAGGACACACCGACAGGCGCCATCCCCGCACAGCTCGCCTCGGCGTGCCAGGCGATCGGCAGCGAGATCCGCCAGATCAAGCTGTACAACGCGGGCAGCTTCTTTGACCCCCGCGCGGTCCCGGAGGTGGATTACGCGTCGATCGCGGCGCTCCTCGGACGATTCGAGCGGGTGATCGTGGAGTCCCATCCTTCGCTCATCGGCCGAAGACTCGAACGGTTTCTGGGACTGCTGAACGAACACGCGGGTGAAGCAACCGCACCGGATGCGAACCATGAGGCGTCTGCGCCGCCGGCCCTTGAAGTCGCCATGGGACTCGAGACGGCCCATCCTGTCGCGCTCGAGCGCCTGCACAAGCGCATGACACTCGACGGCTTCGCCGCGGCGGCGAGAGAACTGCGGGCGCTCGGCGTTCGGCTGCGCGTCTTCCTGCTCGTCGGGCCGCCTTTCGTGCCGCCGGACGAGCAGGACGCCTGGCTCCTGCGATCGCTTGACGCCGCCCTGGCCTGTGGTGCGTCCGTGATTTCCCTGATACCCACCCGGCCGGGTAACGGCACGCTCGAGGCGCTGGCCGCCGAACGGCATTTTCGCGTACCAACCCTCGAGGATGTCGAACGGAGCGCGGAGATCGCGTTGGCGCATGTCTCGGGCCGAGCCCGTCTCTTCGTGGATCTATGGGAGCTCCGGCGCCTTGCCGGCGCGGAGTCCAATCTGTCCGAGCGAAAGGCCCGTCTCCACGCGATGAATCTCGGGCAGCAGCCCCTCCCGTCCCTGGCCGACACCTGCAACGGCTCTGATTCGCTTCGTCAACCGGGCCTGACTCCGTGATCGACGTCGATGTCGTCGTGGTCGGAGCCGGCTTCTCCGGTGCGCTCATGGCGCTCGGCCTCCGCGCCCAGGGGCAGCGCGTCGCACTCGTCGAACGCGGCCGCCACCCGCGCTTCGCCATCGGGGAGTCCTCGACGCCGCTCGCCAACCTGCTCCTTGAAGAGATCGCGGATCGCTACAATCTCCCGCGAGTCCGCACGTTCTCGAAATGGGGCACGTGGCAGCAATCACATCCCGACGTCGGGTGCGGCTTGAAGCGTGGCTTCACCTTTCTGTTCCACACGCCGGGCGAGCCGTTCGTGGACACGGCGGCGCACACGCGACAGCTCATGGTGGCCGCGAGTCCACACGACGAGATTGCCGATACGCATTGGTACCGTCCCGACTTCGATCACGCGCTCGCGCGGGAGGCCGAGGCGGCGGGTGTGATCTACCTCGACGAGACGCGCATCGACACCGTCCGGCTGGATGAGCGCGTTTCCGTTCTCGACGGCGTGCGCCACGGACGGGCGGTACGCATCGGCGCACGCTTCGTCGTGGATGCCAGCGGGCCGAGAGGCTTCCTCCACCGCGCGCTCTCGCTCGAGGAAGCGCGGCTTCGCCACCTCCCGCCGACCGAGGGCCTGTTCACGCACTTTGAAGGCGTCGAGCGGTGGGATCGACTGAATCCGTCTGCTGGCGAGCCTCCGTACCCGGCCGACGACGCCGCGCTGCATCACGTGTTTCCCGGGGGATGGATCTGGATTCTCCGATTCAACAACGGCATCACCAGTGCCGGCGCGGCGCTGACCCGAAAGCGAGCAGAAACGCTCGGCTGGCATGACGCGGCGCTTGGGCGCCGAAGCCCAGGCGAAGGCGGCTGGGAGCGCCTGCTGGCCAGCCTGCCCTCGGTGCAGGCACAGTTCCGGCAGGCTCGCCCGACGCTCCCATTCATGCACGTCCCACGGCTGGCCTACCGCAGCGCCGTGGCCGGCGGGTCGGGATGGGCACTGCTGCCATCGGCAGCGGGTGTCGTCGACCCACTTCTCTCCACCGGATTCCCGCTGACGCTCCTCGGCGTCAAGCGGCTGCTCGACGTGCTGGGCCGGACATCACCGGGAGGGGAACGCGACGCCGCGGTCGCCGACTACGCGCGGACGACGCTGCGGGAACTCGAGGTCACCGAACTGCTCGTGGCCGCCCTCTACGCGGCGATGGATGATCCGCCGCTCTTCAAGCGGCTCTCGCTGCTCTACTTCGCGGCGGCCAGTTTCAGCGAGACCGCGCGGCGACTCGGACGTCCCGCACTGGCACCCGGCTTTCTGCTCGAGGCCCACCCTCGCTTCGGCCCGGAGCTTCGCGCGTGTGCCCGTGGAGCCCTCGACCCGACACGCCTTCACTCGTCGAGCTTCGACGGATCGGCAAGGTCCGCGTCACCGTCTCCTGAACACGCGCGCACCGAACGGGATCGACTGTTCGCCCGCATCAGCAGTCTCATCGAACCGTTCGATACCGCCGGATTCCTGGACACCACGCGGCATGATTGGTTTCCGGTAACCGCCGATGACCTCATCGCCAACGCCAGCAAGCTCGACGCCACGGTGGAGGAAGTCTATGCGTTGCTTGCCCGCTGCGGATTCACGATAACCGACGCGCGCCGCTCGTCCCACCACAGCTCCAGCAGCAGCGTCGGCGGCCCCACGATGAAGAGCGCATAGAGCGGAGCGTACACCACGTCGGCCAGCCGAAGGCACATCTCCACGAAGGCCACGATGACGACAACGAGGCACTGAGCCCAGCGGCGGCGGACGGTCGTGCGCGGGTCCGTGATCATGAAGAAGATGAAGAGCTGGTACATCGGGCCGGTGATTGGCGCGGCGGCGGCCAGCCACGGGACACCGGTGACCGCACTCCGGACGAGAGACAGCGCGAGGAACGCCGCCACGTAGGTCAGGCAGATGTGGAGGCGCCCGAGCCGCCACAGAATGATCCCGCCGAGTACCCAGATCTCGATCATCGGCCAGACCTGATTGCCCCACTGGATGCTCAAGGCCACCACCGTGGCCGGCGCCAGCAGGAACAGCGCGCACAGCCCGAAGTTCGACGGGTTCCAGAGATGCCGTCCCTTCAGCCGCAGCACGTACTTCGACAAAATCGAGAGCACGCTGCCCATGACGAACGGCCAGACCAGCGGCGTCCGCACCAGCATGCCGACGCTGATGCCGGTGATGTAGGCGCTCGCCAGGTGCGGCCACTTGCCGAACACGAGCCGGCCAAGCACGAGCTCGGTGGCGATGGCGGTGGCAATGGCGAGTGCGGTGAGTGTGTAGCTCTCGAGGATGCCGAACGAGAGGTGGCCGACCAGCAGCACGCACGTCACGAGCACCGGGGCCAGGTACCGGTTGTCGATCGCCACGAGCCATCGGCGAATCACTCCGGTTCCTTGACCCTGTGGAGCGTGTCCACGGCTGGAGCCTCGAGCGTCTGGCGGCGCCCGGACGGCCACCTGATGACCGCGCGATCCACTTTCGCCGCGTCGCCCAGCCCATAGTGCAACCTCCGCTGGTTCTGCGCGCTGAACCCGCTGCCGCCGCTGACTTCCTGCGTCTGGACCTGTCCGTCCCAATGCAGCTCGACCCGTGCACCGATCGCGCTCCTATTGCTGGCGGTCCCTTCGAGCTCGAGCTCAATCCAGTGGCGGCCAGGCCGCACGCGGTTCCGATACAGCAGCAGCGGGCCGCGCTGATTCGCCACGACGATGTCGAGAGCGCCGCTGTTGGTGAAGTCCGCCAGCGCCACCGCGCGGCCGTCATACGTGTCCGTCGCTCCCGCCACCTGAGCCACGTCGGTGAACCGGCCCGCGCCATCGTTCAGCCAGAGCCGCTTCGGCTGATAGCCGGAGAGCGTCCGGTCGCGCATCGGCGGCCAGTTGGCGGCGTCGGCGATGATCGCGCTGTGACCGACGGCAATCTGAGAGAAGTCGTACCAATAACTCTCGCGCGTCTTGCCGGAGACGTAGCCGTTCACGAGATAGAGATCCGTACGCCCGTCGTTGTTCACGTCTCCAAACTGCGCGCCCCAGCTCCATCCGCCCAGGTCGATGCCGAGGCTGGTCGCGAGGTTTTCAAACACCAGCATGCCCGGCTGTTTCGGCACCCACAGGTTGTTGCCCTGTATCAGCACGCCGGGCTCGGAGATATTGGTCTGGTAGATCGACAGGCGGCCGTCATTGAAGATGTCGCCAATCGAGGCGCTCATACCGCTCTTGGGCGCACGTCCGACGCCGCTTTCGCGGCTGACGTCCACGAATTTTCCGTCGCGATTCGCGAAGAGCTGGGACACGCCATAGTCGTTGGCCAGGAAGAGATCCGGGCGACCGCTCCCTGAATAGTCGGCTGCCGCCACGGCCAGCGTCCAGCGGCGCGTGTCGATACCTGCCGCGGCAGTCGTGTCCTCGAACGTGCCGTCGCCGCGGTTGCGCAACAGGTACTTGCGGCCGCCGTTCTCGGCGTACTCGAAGCTCTCCGGCATGACTCGGGTCGTCTCGAGCTTCCAGAGGTTCACGTGCTCGGGCCAGTAGCCGGCTAGAAACAGGTCCAGTCGGCCGTCCGCGTCGTAGTCGAGCCACACCGCGCTGTTCGCGTTGACCCAGTCTGGAAGCCCCGCCCGGTCAGTCACCCGCGTGAACGCCTTTCCCTTGTCGTTGTGAAACAGCTCCGGGCGCCCGTACTTGTAGAGAAACAGATCCTCGTAGCCGTCGTTGTCGTAATCGCCCCACACCGCACCCATCGACGCGCCCGTCCCGGTCTGGTTGACGTCCGCCACGCCCAGCGCCGCCGCCACGTCGCTGAAGGTCCCGTCGCCGTTGTTGCGATAGAGGCCGTTGGCGGATCCTTCCGCGCTGTCGGTGACGTAGAAGTCCTGCCAACCATCGTGATCGAAGTCCGCGATGGCGACCGCGGCCCCCATCGCCGCCACCATCGGCATGATGTGATCGAGGCGGCTGTCGAAGGTCGGCGCATGGTGCACGAACGACGCGCCAGCGCTCGCCGCGACATCCTCGAGGTGAAACCCAAAGCGCGCGATCGTGTCGGCGGGTCCCGTCCGGGAGACCGGCTCGACCCGTCCGCCATCAACAGCGGATCGATTGAGGATGACGACCGCTACGAGGAGACCCGCGAACAGCAGCGTGAGAATCGGCCGCAGCAACGCTCGGGTAGCCATCTATCTTTGTGGTCTCTGTGTCTCTGCGGAGCCCTTGGAGGGAAACAGACCGCGGAGGTAGCGATCGGGCGACACGAAACGCGTGTGGTACGTCTGCCAGTCCTCCGGATGACGCAGATAGGCGGGATCATCCCTCAGTTCCAGCGATCCGCCAGGAGCGGTGTACTCGGGGCGGTCGTGCAGCGGCAGCGGCTGCACCGTCTTCGAATAGCCGGTGTTGTAGTCGCCGTCCTTCTCCCAGCCGTCGCCCACGAGCACGAAGTCGCGTACCCATCCGGCCGGAGGGGCTGGCGGCGCCTGGAACGACAACCGCAGCTCGTCGCCGGCATTCATGATCACGTAGCGATCATCAGTCCGCGCCAGAAGGGCCGAGACATCCCCGAATCTGGTGTGGTACCCGATGAGATCGCGCCAGCGCGGCGCCGTATTGGCAAGCTCTGCATAACGCGGCAACTCTGGCGCGTGCGCCGTTCGATCCTCAGACGTGCTGGAGAATCCACGGTACTGAAGGTCGGCGCGGGACATCGACAGGTGGGTCTGCCTGAGTCGCGCATCTGGCGCCGGAAGGGCCCAGGCCAGGCGGTCCCAATAGACCTCCATGTTCGTCCGCAGCCGGACACGCCGGGCACCAGTGGGTCGCTTCGAAAGATCAATCAGAATCGTCTTGTTCTTGCCGGCCGGAAACCCAAGGTCGGCATCGAGCATCCGCCAAGCGCCCCCGGGCTCCTGCATCTCGAGCACGAGACCGTGCGGCGGCGTCACGCTCCCCTGCCCGATTGCCACGTTGATGCTGCTGTCCGTGGGATAGACCCATCCCTGGGCGACGAGCCAGAGCGCCCCGCGATCAGGAACGTCGTCATCGAGCTCGATCTCGAGCGCATGCTCCCTGGTCAAACCCTGGTACGCTCCGCGCTCGAAGCCGGCGGCATGCCGCCCATCCAGAGCGAGGATCTCACCGGTGACGTCCAGGCGCTGGTCATCCCACGCCCCGGCCACCGGGCGCAATGCGGACATCGCGTGCAGGGCCATCTTCGGCGCCTCGCGCGCGAAGCGCTCGTCCACGAACACCTCCGAGCCGGAGGGATGATCGACCACCATCAGCGAGACGTGATCGAAGAAGTGCGTCTCCCAGAGCTCGGCGGTGATACGCACGTCGTACATTCCGTCGCGCGGCACGAGCTGATCGCCGCGAATCTTCACCCAGTCTTCGGTCTCGGTGACGCCCGCGGTGTCCTGCGCGTTGATGCGCAGGCCGAGCGGCGAGCGCCAAAGGAAGTCGGTGACAAAGCCCATCTCCTCGCCGTTGTAGGCAAAGACCCACGGGCAAGACCCTTTGAGGCGCTGCTCGGCCACCACGGGTTGATCAACGCGGAGGTCGAATTCGGCCTGCACCACCCCGTTCGGCCAGACGAACCGCGCAACGTCCACCGCCGCGCGCGTGCCCAGACCGACATGGACGGGCGCGCCGGTCAGCAGTTGCTTCTGCAGAAGCAGACCGGACCGGATCTCGACCTCTCCACCCACGCCAAATGCATTGATCCGCTGATCCCCCAGGGTCATCGTCGCGCGTGCGCGGATCACCTGCCAATGGTACGGCTGCGTACCGCGAGCCAGCAGCCTGACCGGGCGTCCGGCGGAGACGCCGACGAGATCCAGCATCCCATCCGCGTTGAGGTCGAGCACGCTGGATATCTCGGTATCAGGCGCTGCAGGGAGAGGATCGAGTGCGCCCCTCTCGTCGGCCAACCAGAGACGCGAAGCGCCGCCGCCGGCCGCCACGAGATCGAGTCCGCCGTTATTGTCGAGATCAGCGAGCGAGATCCGGTACGTACCCGGTGCCGCGACAACCGGGAGCCCGTTCCACGTGGCAATCTGCTGTTCGTCCGACTGCTCCATCACGCGCGTCTCGGACGAAGCTGCGGCCGACGAACGCCGGACCGCCCCGCGCGCATCGAGCGTCAGGATGTCAACGATGCCGTCGGCATTCGCATCCCCCAACGCGAGCGCGATGATGGGAGTGACCTGAGCAGCTCCAACGACGGCACGGCTTCCAGCGCGACTACTCGGTGGCTGACGAAGTTCGAAGACACCCGATTGCTGGTTCGTGAACAGGTGTACCGAGCCGGCCGCGTCGAGCATCGCCGCATCTGGATCACCGTCCCGGTCGAGATCACCCCACGCAAAACCGCGCGCGCCGTCAACTCCCCTGAATGAGCGGAGCTCGCGGCTGGTGCCGTCTCCAT
>JAKFXY010000085.1 GCA_021731165.1 Acidobacteriota bacterium
ACGAGTGCGCTGAAGCTCAGGTTCTTGCCGCCCTTGACCACCTTCGTCACGCGGTTGATCGAGACGACGTTGTCCGTGATATCGAGCTGCGACGCGTCGACCTTCTCGCGAGCGCTGTTCATCATTCCCACGTCAGAACTCCAGACCTGCTTCGCGCGCCGCGTCGGCCACTGCCTTCACGCGCCCGTGATAGAGAAACCCATTCCTGTCGAACACGACCCGCTTCACACCCTTCTCGAGCAACCGGGTGGCAATGGCCCTGCCGATCGCCTTCGCCCCAGCGATGTTCCCGCCCTTCTCCTGCGCCGCCAACCCACCTTTCACCGACGGCTCGAGGCTCGACGCCGAGGCAACCGTCCGCCCCGTCGTGTCATCGACAACCTGCACGTAGATGTGGGCCGTGCTACGGAACACCGTCAGGCGTGGGCGAGGTTCGGTCCCTCGTACCCGCTTGCGAATGCGGTACTTGATCCGGGTTCGGCGATCTTCTCTCGTCTTGATCAGCATGCTATTTCGCTCCGGTCTTGCCGACCTTCTTCTTCAGCACTTCACCGGTGTAGCGCACGCCCTTCTGCTTGTAGGGATCGGGCTTGCGCATCTGTCGGATGTTCGCGGCGACCTGTCCCACGAGCTGGCGATCCACCCCGGTCACGGTAAGGTGCGTCTGCTTGTCCACCGTGATGTCGATTCCATTCGGGACGTCGTAGACAATCGGGTGCGAGTAGCCCAACGCGAAGTGCACTTGCTTGCCCTTGAGCTCCGCGCGGTAGCCGACGCCGACGATGTCGAGCTCTTTCTTGAAGCCGTCGGTCACGCCACTCACGGCGTTCGCAACGAGGCTGCGCGCCAGGCCATGAAACTTCCGCAGTTCGGTATTCCCGCCCTCGAGCGTCGCCACGAGGGTGCCGTTCTCCTCCGCAAACGCCACGCCGGGCGGAATCACCTGCCGAAGTTTCCCCTTCGGACCCTGCACTTCGACCGCGCCGGCGGCGACCTTCACGGTCACCCCCTTTGGAATCGCAATCGGCTTCTTTCCAATTCGTGACATATCTCAACCCTGCGGGGCTCGAAGGCCTCCGCACTACCACACGTTACAGAGAACCTCGCCGCCGACGCCGGCCTTCCGGGCCGCCCGGCCGGTCATCACCCCGCGCGACGTCGTCAGGATGCTCGTGCCAAGGCCGCCGAGCACCTGCGGAACGTCATCCGCGCCGAGGTATACGCGGCGCCCTGGACGGCTGATACGCTGGAGGCCCGTGATGACCTTCTCGCCGTGTGGCCCGTATTTCAGGAACAGGCGAATGAGCTGCTGCGGCTGGCTGCCGGCTCGTTCGGAGGCCTCCTCGACCATGCGGTAGCCCTGGATGTAGCCCTCGTCCTGGAGAATCCGGGCGATCTCTGCCTTCAGCTTGCTCGTAGGCAGGTCGACGCGCGTGCGCTTGGCCGTAACGGCGTTGCGGATGCGCGTGATCATGTCGGCAATCGGATCGGTCATATCTCTCGTTCCCTGTAAGTTCACAGTAGGCCGTACGCGGTGGGCCGTGCTCAGGCTGCCTACCGTCTACTACCTTCTGCCTACTACCAAGAGCTCTTCGTCACCCCGGTCACGTCGCCCTCGAGTGCCGCCTTCCGGAAGCACAGACGACACATCGCGAACTTGCGCATGTAGGCCCGCGGGCGGCCGCACAGCCGACAGCGGTTCCGCAGACGGATCTTGTACTTCGGGGTCTTGGCCTCTTTGGCGATCTTTGCGGTCGTAGCCATATAGTCCTTAGCTCGCGCTGGTGCGGAACGGCATACCCAGCAGCTGGAGTAGCTTCCGCGCCTCTTCGTCGGTCTTCGCCGTGGTGACCACGGACACGTTCATCCCGCGTGCCTTGTCCACCTTCATGTAGTCGATCTCCGGGAACAAGAGCTGGTCGCGCAGACCAAGCGTAAAGTTGCCTCGGCCGTCGAACCCCTTCGGGGACACGCCGCGGAAGTCGCGCACGCGCGGCAGAGCCACGCTGATGAGCCTGTCGAGGAACTCGTACATCCGCTCCCCACGTAATGTGACCATCGCGCCCACCGGCATGCCGGCGCGCAGTTTGAACTGGGCGATCGACTTGGTGGAACGGCGCACGACCGCCTTCTGGCCGGTGATGCGGCCGACCTCGTCCGCACCGACATCCGCCAGCTTGGCATTCTGCGTCGCCTCGCCGAGGCCCATGTTGACGACAATCTTCCGGACCTTCGGGATCGCCATCACGTTGGTGTAGCCGAACTCCTTCTTGAGGGCCGGGATGACGTCCTTTTGGTACCGATCCTTCATGCGGCTCATTTGTCGACCACTCCCTCGCACTTGCGGCAGATGCGCACCTTGCGGCCATCGCTCAGGACTTGGTGTCCGATGCGCGTCATCTTGCTGCACTCGGGACAAAGCAGCTGGACGTTGCTCGCGTGCAGCGACGCCTCGCGCTCCACGATCCCCCCCTTGACGTTACGCTGCGGGTTCGGACGCGTGTGGCGCTTGATCATGTTCACGCCTTCGACGACCAGGCGGTTCTTCGCCGGGAGCACCTTGAGCACGCGCCCCCGTTTGCCGCTGTCCTTCCCCGTCGTCACGATGACGGTGTCGTTGCGGCGGATGGGTGTCTGCAGTGTGGCCATGGCGCTAGAGAACCTCCGGCGCGAGCGAGATGATCTTCATGAACCGCCGCTCGCGCAGCTCGCGGGCGACGGGCCCGAACACGCGTGTCCCGACCGGCTCGTTCTGATCGTTGATGAGCACCGCCGCGTTCTGGTCAAAACGAATGTAGCTGCCGTCGCGGCGCCGCTGTTCCTTCGCCGTCCGGACGATGACCGCCTTCACAACCTGCCCCTTTTTCACCGTACCGTCAGGCGTGGCTTCCTTCACCGAGGCCGTGACGATGTCGCCAAGCCTGGCATAGCGCCCGGTGGAGCCCCCGATCGGGTTGATCACGGAAATTTTCCGCGCACCCGAGTTGTCGGCGACGTCCACGATCGATCGCATCTGGATCATGATTGTTCTCCTAGACCTGCGACCCGCGACCTACGCCTGGTCAGCCTTGGCGACGACGCGCGTCACGATCCACCGCTTGCGGCGGGAGAGCGGGCGCGACTCTGCGATGGCGACGGTGTCGCCCACCTTCGCCTCGTTGTTCTCGTTGTGCGCGACGAACTTGGAGGTCTTGCGCTGGATCTTGCCGTAGACGGCATGACGAACCTGGCGCTCGACGGTCACGACCACCGTCTTCTCCATCTTGTCGCTGACGACCGTGCCGGTCAGTTGTGCCTTGACGCTCATATGTGATCCTTGTCGTTCACAGTAGGCGGTAGGCAGTAGGCAGTGATGCTGCCTTGAGACTGCCTACGTCTGCTTACTGCCTACTGCCTACTGCCTACCTTTTTCATTCAGGATCGTCTTGATTTTCGCCAGGTCCTTCCGAACCGTGCGGATCTTCGCAGGCGCTTCGAGCTGGCCCATCGACTTCTGGATCCGCATCCGGAACAACTGGTCGCCGAGGTCTTTCTCGCGGCCGCGCAGCTCGTCCGAGCTCAGTTCACGGATGTCCGCGATCTTCATGACGCCTTCTCCTGACCGAAACGGGTCGCGAACTTGGTCTTGATCGGCAGCTTCGCCGCGGCGAGCTCCATGCCGCGACGCGCCTCGACCTCGCTCACCCCTTCCATCTCGAACAGGATGCGGCCAGGACGGACGACGCATACCCACTGGTCCGGTGCGCCCTTGCCCTTGCCCATGCGGACCTCAAGCGGCTTCTTCGAGATCGGCTTGTCGGGAAACACGCGTACCCAGATCTTGCCGCCGCGCTTGATGAAGCGCGTCATCGCCACGCGCGCCGCTTCGATCTGACGGGCGGTCATCCAACACGGCTCCAGGGCCTTGAGGCCATAGTCACCGAACGCCACGTCCGATCCTCGCCACGCTTTCCCGGCCATGCGCCCGCGCTGCTGCTTGCGGAACTTGACCTTCTTCGGCATCAACATATGACTTGATCCTTACCGTTCACCCTAGGGTCTTCCGCCCGGTCGCCTTGGGGCTCGGTCCCGATATTCCTCGTCGCGACCGACCCGCGGCACCAGGCGCTCGCCCTTGTAGAGCCATACCTTCACGCCGATCTTGCCGTAGGTCGTGTTGGCTTCCGCGAAACCGTAATCGATGTCCGCGCGGAGCGTCTGCAGCGGCAACTGGCCGTGCAGATACCACTCCGAACGGGCGATCTCCGCGCCGTTCAGCCGGCCGGACACGCGTACCTTGATACCGCGCGCGCCGAATCGCAGGGCCGATTCGACGGCCTTGCGCATCGCCCGCCGGAACGCGACGCGCTTTTCGAGCTGCACCGCGACCGACTCGGAAATGAGCTGCGCCTCGAGCTCCGGCTTCTGGATCTCCTGAATGTTGATGAAGACCTGCCGGCTCGTACGCTTCTGGATCTCCTGTTTCAGCTTGTCGACCTCCGTGCCCTTGCGACCGATGATGATGCCCGGACGCGAGGTATAGATGTCGATCTTCAGGTTGTTCGCCGCGCGCTCGGTCTCGATACGAGAGACCCCTGCGTGCGAAAAGCGCTTCTTGAGGTCCGCGCGCAGTGCGAGGTCCTCATGGAGCAGCTTCGCGTAGTCGCGGCTCGAGAACCAACGCGAGCGCCAGGTCTTGTTGAAGCCCAGCCGGAATCCGTAGGGGTGAACCTTCTGGCCCACGTTATCTCCTGTCCTTAACCACGAGGGCCACGATGGACTTGGTGGTTGCTGTCATGACGCTCATACCCCAACCGCCTTGCTGGCGGCCGCCTTCGTCGCGCGGGCCGCGCCTCCCCCTGTCGTCACTCGCGCGATCTTCAAGGGCTTCTCTGCCACCTGCACCGTCAGGTGCGCTGTCCGCTTTACGACGCGGAACGCGCGGCCCATCGGAGCCGGGCGCACGCGCTTCGCCGATGGCCCCTGGTTCGCGTAACAGCCCGAGACGTAGAGGCGATCGATGTCGCCGCTGAACCCGTCCTGCTGTTGCGCGTTCGCCACGGCCGAGCGAAGCACCTTGGCAATATCGCGGGCAATGATCTTGCGCGTGAACTGCAACGTGGCGAGCGCCTGGTTGACGCCCTTGCCACGAATCAACTCGAGCACCAGCCCGGCCTTTTGCGCCGAGGTCCTGATGCCGCGCGCGGTGGCCTGCGCTTCAACCATGGCTATCCCTTTCCGCCCTGCGGGGCGCCGGCCGCCGGCGCGGCCGCGGCGGCCTTTTCGGTCTTCGTGGTATGCCCGCGGAACGACCGCGTCTGGGAGAACTCACCCAGCTTGTGCCCCACCATGTTTTCCGTCACGTAAACCGGAATGAACTTCTTCCCGTTGTGCACCGCCATCGTGTGCCCCACCATCTCAGGCACCACCGTCGATCGGCGCGACCAGGTCTTGACGACCTTCTTCTCATTCACCCGATTCATCGCCTCCACCTTCTCCAGGAGGAAGGTGTCGACGAACGGGCCCTTCTTCAGCGATCGGCTCATGGTTCTCTCTCAGGCGGACCCGAAGGTCCGCCTCTACTTCTGCCTTCTTTGGACGATGAAGCGATCCGTATCCTTGCGTCGGCGCGTCTTGTATCCCTTGGTCGGCTGGCCCCACGGGGTCACCGGGTGCCGACCGCCCGACGTCTTGCCTTCACCGCCACCGAGCGGGTGATCAACCGGGTTCATTGCGACGCCACGCACGTGCGGCCTCTTGCCCAGCCAACGGCTGCGCCCGGCCTTGCCGATCGACACGTTTTCGTGATCGAGATTACCAACCTGACCAATCGTGGCCACGCACTCGACATTGATCCGGCGGATCTCGCTCGAGGGCATCTTCACGGAGGCATAAAGGGCGTCACGCGCGACGAGCTGCACCGTGGATCCGGCACTTCGCGCGATCTGGCCGCCCTTGCCTGGACGCAGCTCGACGTTGTGTATCTGCGTCCCAAGCGGGATGTTCTTCAGCGGCAGGCAGTTGCCAGGCAAGATGTCGACGTTGTCGCCAGCCACCACCGTATCACCGACCTTCACACCAGACGGCTGCAGGATGTAGCGCTTCTCGCCGTCCGCGTACGTCAGCAGCGCGATCCGTGCCGAGCGGTTCGGGTCGTACTCGACCGTCGATACCTTCGCCGGAATGTCCTTCTTGTCCCGCTTGAAGTCGATGATCCGGTAGAGCCGCTTGTGACCGCCGCCACGCCACCAGGACGTCAGGTGCCCCTGGTTGTCGCGGCCGCCTGACCGGGCCAGTTGCTCCGTCAGCGGACCGTGTGGCTCCTGCGTCGTGATCTCGTCAAAGGTCAGCGACGTCTTGGAACGGACGCCCGGCGATGTCGGGTTGTATTTGCGAATCGGCATGATGTCCTACGCCCCCTGCAGGAAGTCTGGAAGCTTCTCGCCTTCCCGCAGCTTCACGTACGCCTTCTTCCAATCCGAACGGCGGCCGACGTGCTTGCCCTGGCGCTTCATCTTGCCGTGTGCCAGCGAGGTACGCACGCCCGTAACCTTCGAGCCGAGCAGTTTCTCAACGGCGCGCCGGATGTCGATCTTGTTGGCGTCCATCGCCACCTCAAAGACCAGCGTCCGGCCGTCGTCGCGGATGACGGTCGTCTTCTCGGTGATGAGCGGACGCCGGATGATCTCTGTCAATTTCATCTGCGTGATCCCTAACCCAGGGCCTCGTGAAGCTTTTCCAACGCCGCACGAGTCATGACAATGCGTCGAGTGTTCATCACGTCGCGGGCGCTCACACGGTTGCTCGGCAGCATCCGCACTCCCTCGATGTTGCGCACCGACAGCGACAGTTTGTCGTCCGGCTTCACATCGACGAGCAATGCCCTGCCCTCCACACCAAGGCGGAGCAGGATCTCGGCGGCGAACTTGGTCTTGATCTCGGCCACGCTCAACGCGTCCACCACGACGACCGCGCCGTCCTTGAGCTTCTGTGTCAGCGCCGCCCGCAGCGCGCCCTTTTCGACCTTCTTGGGCAGCTGGTAGTCATAGCTGCGCGGCTGCGGGCCGAACGTCGTGCCGCCCTTGCGCCACAGCGGATTTCGAATCTCGCCGACGCGGGCACGGCCCGTACCCTTCTGCCGCCACGGCTTCTTGCCGCTACCGCTCACCATCGCCCGTGTCTTGGTGGCGTGCGTGCCGCGCCGCTCGGACGCGTTCTGCCGCACGACCGACGCGTGGATGAGGTCGGTATTCACACGGCCGCCGAACACGTCATCGCGCAGGTCCACCGACCCGACCTTCTCGTTCTGCTGATTCACGACGTCAACAGTCATGGCTATTTCTTGCCCTTCTTCTTCGTCTCGACCTGCGCCACCCGGATTGGCTTGGCGGCGATCGCCTTGCGAATCACGACGATGCTGTTCGGACCGCCCGGCACCGAACCCTCGACGAGCAGAAGGTTGTTCTCCGCATCCACTCGAAGCACCTTGAGGTTGCGTGTCGTGATGCGCGTGTCACCCATGTGGCCACCCATGCGCATCCCCTTCACCACGCGCGAGGGGAACGACGACGCGCCGATCGAACCCGGCGCGCGGTGGAACATCGAACCATGGCTCATGCGGCCACCGGCGAAGTGGTGTCGCTTGACGACGCCCTGGAAGCCCTTCCCCCGGCTCGTGCCGATCACGTCCACCCGCTCACCGTCGGCAAAGAGCGACACGTTGACCTGGTCGCCCGCCTTGGGCGAATCGCCACCCGCCCTCACCCGGACCTCGCGGCGCACGCGCGTCGGGGGGACACCGGCCTTCTTGAAATGGCCAGTGGACGCCTTGTTCTCTTTGGTCGGCTTCGCCTCGACGAGACCGAGCTGAACGGCCTCGTAACCGTCGCCGTCCACGGTCTTGACCTGCGCCACCACGCACGGGCCTGCTTTCAGCACCGTAGCCGGGAAGACCGTGCCGTCCGCGGTGAACAGCTGGGTCATGCCGACCTTCCTGCCGATGAGTCCTGTCACCATCGCTACTTCCCGTGCTCTTTGCCGAATGCCTTGATCTCGACGTCCACGCCTGCCGGCAGGTCGAGCTTCATCAGGGCGTCCACCGTTTGCGGCGTCGGCTCGAAGATGTCAATCAGCCGCTTGTGCGTGCGGATCTCGAACTGCTCGCGCGACTTCTTGTCCACGTGCGGCGAACGAAGCACCGTCCACTTGTTCTTGGAGGTCGGCAGCGGAATCGGCCCGGCTAGACGCGCACCTGTCCGCTTCGCCGTCTCGACGATCTCACCGGTGGACTGGTCGAGAATGCGCGAGTCGTACGCCTTCAGACGGATGCGGATCTTGTCGCTGAACATTGCCATAACTGAATCCTGAAGGTTATGGGTTACAGGGGACAGGTGACAGGGAGAGCACCCTGCAGCCCGCGAACCACCTGTAACCTGTCCCCTGTAACCTGTCCCCTATTCAATGATTTCCGAGATCGTCCCGGCGCCGACGGTGCGGCCGCCTTCGCGAATGGCGAACCGGGCGCCCTTCTCCAGCGCCACCGGCGTGATCAACTCCCCGGTGATCGCCGTGTTGTCCCCCGGCATCACCATCTCCACCCCCTCGG
>JAKFXY010000088.1 GCA_021731165.1 Acidobacteriota bacterium
AGGGCCGGTCAAACCGTCCGTATCGTCGGCGTGATTCGGGACGAAGCGAACGGAATATCGCTGCCTGGTATCCCCGTCGAGATCGTTGACACCAAGCAGGTCGTGTATACCGACGTCGATGGCCGGTACATCCTCGATGTGGTGCCGGGCACGCATCAAATCAAGGTCCTGATGGAGGGCTATCAGGAGAAGGTCATCAGCGTCAATCTGGGCACCGAACGCAGTGTGACCGTTGACGTGGGTCTGACGATGGCTCGCTTCGCTGAGACGGTGACCGTCACCGCCGAGGCCATCAACGTGATCACATCATCGGCTGAAGCGCAGCTCATCGAGCGGAAGCAGTCACAGGTCATTACCGACAACGTTGGCGCTCAGGAGATGAAGAGCAACGGCGATTCCGATGCCGCCGCCGCGATGACGCGCGTGACCGGGCTCTCGCTCGTGGACAACCAATTCGTGTATGTCCGCGGACTCGGCGAACGCTACAGCAACACGACGCTTGCGGGTTCCGTGCTCCCCACCACCGAGCCGGACAAGAAGGTTGTGCCGCTGGACATGTTTCCGAGCGGCCTAATCGACAGCGTGCAGGTCAACAAGTCGTACTCGCCGGACCACTCCGCGGAGTTCGCGGGCGGCCTGGTGCAGATCATTCCAATGAAGCTGCCGAGCAATCCTACCGTCGACTTCGCCTACGGCCTGAGCTTCTTTTCGACCGCGACGGGCAAGGACATCCCTCTGAGTCCACTCGGATCGCGGGACGTCTGGGGGTTCGATAACGGTGCACGGGCCCTGCCGAGCTCCATACCCAACAGCAAGCTCGTGCGTCAGGGTATCTATACGCCAACCGTCGGATTCACGCCGGAACAGGTCACCGCGTTTGGACGAGCCCTTGGGAATCAGTGGCAGCCGGTGAAGGAGAGCGGCAAGCCCGGACAGAACTGGAGCGGCACCTTTGGCAACCGGTTCGGGAACCTGGGCCTCGTGGGAAGCATCAGCCACTCCTACAAAGAGCAGTTCATCGAAGAGGACCGGCGCTTCTTCCGCATCGCTGGTGATGGCGAGCTCGAGGAGACGAGCGACTATCACATGCAGACCGGTACCCAGAAGGCGCAGCTCGGGATCGTCGCGAACCTCGCGTACCAGTTCCGACCGAGCCAGCGTCTGTCCTTCGAGAACTTCTACACGCACAGCGGTCGTGACGAGGGAAGGACCTTTCAGGGCAACAACCTGGACAACGCCCGCGAATACCGGAACAGCCGCCTGCAGTTCATCGAGGAAGGGCTGACGGCGAACGCCATCGGGGGCGAGCACTTCTTTCAGGGGCTCTCCAACAGCCGGATCGACTGGCGCGTGAACTCGGCGCGTGCTACCCGTGACGAGCCGGATCTGCGTGAGACGTTGTACGAGCGCGCACTCAACAGCGCACCGACCGTTCCCTTCACGTACGCGGACGAGTCGCAGAGTGGCTTCCGGATGTTCAACTACCTCAACGACGACACGGTGGACGGCGCCGTGAATTGGAGCGTGTCCACCGCGGCCGGCGGCCGGCCGACTCAGTACAAGTTCGGCTTCAACTATGTGGAGCGGACGCGCGACTTCCGGTCGCGCCGGTTCCACTTCATTCCGATCACGACGCAGAAGGCGGACGCCGGCAACCTGCTGTTCAACCCGCTGCAATCGCCTGAGGAGTTGTTCACCTCGAGCAACATCGGCACGGCCTTCCGGTTCAATGAGGAGACGCGCCCCGTGGACGCCTATGCCGGCGAACAGAAAACCGCGTCTGGCTACGGCATGGTGGACATCGCGTTGTCGGCCCGCTCGCGTCTGATTGGCGGCGCCCGTGTCGAGCAGTTCGATCAGACCGTCACGACGCAGGACCCGTTTGGCCTGTTCGCCCGTCAGGTTCAGGCCGTCAACAAGAACACCGACGTCTTCCCGGCCATCAACTTCGTGCAGTCGGTCGGCGAAGATTCAAACCTCCGGCTGAGCTACAGCACCACGGTCAACCGACCGGAGTTCCGCGAACTAGCCGAGTTCGAGTTCACCGACGTGGTTGGCAACCGCGCGGTGAAGGGGAATCCGAATCTGAATCGGGCGTTGATCCAGAACGTCGACGGCCGATGGGAACGGTTCACCGGTGGCAGGGGCGTTGTCGCGGCCAGCGTGTTCTACAAGCACTTCGACCAGCCGATCGAGCGCGTCGTCATCGCGGCGGCCAATCCGATCGTGACCTTCCAGAACGCGGACCAGGCGAGGAACTTCGGCCTCGAATTGGAAGCGGGCCATCAGCTCAGCCAGAACTTCTTCGTGAACGCGAACTACACGTTCGTGGACTCGAAGATCACGCTGCTGCCGGAGCAGAGAACGGTGCAGACGTCCCTGGAGCGTCCGCTCGCGGGCCAGTCCAAGAACATCTTCAACCTCACCGGGGAGTTCGCGGCGGGTGGCTTCTCCACACGTCTCCTCTTCAACTATTTCGGTGACCGGATCTCGGACGTCGGCGCGAATCAGGCGCCTGACATCATCGAGGAGGGGCGTGGCGCGCTCGACCTCGTGTTCTCGCAGCGGGTTCGTGGAATGAGTATCCGGCTCACGATCGAGAACATGACGAACAGCGACTATCTATTCACGCAGACGCTCAGCGTGGCGGAAACGCAGCGGCTCTACAAGCTGGGTCGCACGGTGGCGCTGTCGTTCGGCTACAACGTTTTCTAAGCCCCAACGCCATCATGCAAAGGAACGGACAAGGAATCATGCGTCAGTACCTCACAAAACTCGCCACGGGCGCGCTCGTGGCCGGCCTGCTGGCCGCCCTGCCCGCGGTGAAGGTGTCGTCCGAACAGGCGCCCCCGGTGAATGTTCCCGGCATCGACAAGCCGGTCATCGTCGTGAGCGGCGAGATCACGGGCACGGAGACCTGGGTCAGCACCAACTACTACGTCCTGCGCGGCGCCGTCTTCGTCCGCCAGGGTGGCACGCTGAACATCCAGGCCGGCACCAGAGTCATCGGTGAGGCTGGCAGCGTCGGCACCCTGATCGTGCTCCGGGGCGGACGGCTGAATGCCATCGGCACGGCGGCGCAGCCGATTGTCTTCACCAGCGACCAGCCGATCGGCAGCCGCAATCGTGGCGATTGGGGCGGTCTGATCATCAACGGTCGCGCCCCGATCAACCTGGAAGGCGGCGAGGGCGCGGGTGAAGGCGACACCGGCGTCTACGGCGGCACCGACGAGAACGACAACAGCGGCGTTCTTCGATACGTCCGCGTGGAGTTCTCCGGAGTCGAATTCAGCCCGGACAACGAGCTCAACGGCATCGCGTTTCAAGGCGTGGGCCGCGGCACACAGGTGGACCACGTGCAGGCGCACATGAGCCGCGACGATGCCATGGAGTGGTTTGGCGGCACCGCGGACGGCAAGTATCTCGTGATGTCCAATGCGGCCGACGACAGCGTCGACTGGACCTTCGGGTGGACGGGGCGCCTGCAGTTTGTCGCGGTCACGCAGCGTGGCGACGACGCGGACAACGGTATCGAAGCGGACGACAACGAGTTCAACAACAATGCGTTGCCCCGGTCCAACCCGCAGATCTATAACATCACGATGTGCGGCGATCCCGACAGGAATGAGGGCGCTGAAAGCGTGCGCGCCGCCAACCTCCGTCGGGGCACGGCATTCACGATCCGCAACTTCCTGATTACCGGCTTCAAGACCACCGGTTTCCAAATCGAGACCACCAATACCGCCACCACGGGTCAGGTTGACAACGGCACCTCGCAGATGGGTTCCGGTGTGTCGTGGAGCATCGCCACGCCGATGCACTCGAGCGTCACGACCTACATCAACAGCGGCCGCTTCCCGAACGTGCGGACCAATGTCGATCCAGGTGTCTCCACGGCGGCCTGTTCAAACCATGTGGCGCCGAACTTCCAGCCGAGTGGGATTGCCACGCTGGCCGGTGGTCAGCTCGCGCCCATTCAGCCACCGAACGACGGCTTCTTCGACGCGGTCACCTATATCGGTGCCGTGGCGCCGGCGCCGGCCGCCAACTGGATGGACGGCTGGACCTCGTTTCCGCAGAACTAGACGTTGTTGATCGCCGTCTAGAGTCCTCAACACGGCGGGCCCTTCGTGGCCCGCCGTTCTCTTGTACGCTGAGACCGCATGAACCGACGTGTGTTAGGGGTGGGTCTGCTGGTGTTGCTTGCCAGCGGCTCGTGCGGCACGGTGCCGCCGCTGGCCAATACTCGTGAATCGGCCGAGGCGCTGGCTGGCGCGGTCCTGGACGCGCTTGCCAGCCGGGATCGGGCTGCTCTTGAAGCGCTGGCGCTCAGCGAGCAGGAGTTCCGCGATCATGTGTGGCCCGAGCTGCCGGCCGCCCGCCCGGAGCGGAACCTTCCCTTCAGCTATGTGTGGGGTGACTTGCACCAGAAGAGCGATGTTGGCCTGAGAACCATCGTCAGCGAGCATGGCGGTAAGCGCTACGAGCTCGTCAACGTGCGCGCGACCGGCGAGACGACGCGGTATGACACATATCTGGTGCACCGGGATATGGTCCTCGTGATTCGTGACCCCGGCGGCGCGGCGCGTGAGATTCGACTGTTCGGTTCGATGATCGAGAAGGACGGCGGCTGGAAGGTTTACAGCTTCGTCGTCGATTGAACCTTTACCATGAGTGACATATGACCGAGCGGCGCTTCAACGTACTATTCCTGTGCACCGGCAACTCGGCCCGCAGCATCATGGCCGAGGCGCTTCTCAACCACTGGAGCCATGGGCGTTTTCTTGCGTTCAGCGCCGGAAGCCACCCGAAAGGCGAAGTCCATCCCTTGAGCCTCGACACACTCGAGCGGAATCGCATACCCACACAGGGGTTGCGGAGCAAGAGTTGGGATGAGTTCAGCGCCCCGGACGCTCCCGTGCTCGACTTCGTGTTCACGGTGTGCGATCGGGCGGCACAGGAGGTTTGTCCGATCTGGCCGGGACAGCCAATGACTGCACATTGGGGGATTCACGATCCGGCGGCCGTCGTCGGCACCGACGAGGAGAAGAAGCGCGCGTTCAACAAAGCGTTTCGCGAGCTGGACGCTCGTTTGAAGATCTTCAGCAGCCTACGGATCGATCTGCTGGATCGACTCTCACTCCAGCGCAGCCTTGACGAAATCGGCCGCACGCATCACGGAGCTGGCGAGGCTATCGATCCAGTCGCAGGCTAGAACTGCACGTGTGTCCGGGCCAACAGCGTTCGCTCCGCTATCTAAGACCTGAGCCGCCGGCTCTTTGCCAACGTTCAGATTCCCGGGATCGTATTCGCGATCGTGCACATGGCCTCGTGCTGCTGGAAGTGGTTGGCAGAAAATGCTCACTCCTCCAAGGGCGAAGCTCGCTATTGCTGAGCAACGTCTGATCCCTTAGGCCGTCAAGCTGTCTTCCTTGCAGCGCAGGCCTGGCGGCACGGTGCTTGCCCTTGGTCGTGTATCAACGCGATGGCGACCGACAAGACGGCAGAGTCTCCGCCGATTCTCACAGTCAGAGGGCAGCGGGTCCTTCTCTCATCTGACCTTGCAGGCATCTACGGCGTCCAGGCCAGAGCCTTGAACCAGGCAGTCGCGCGGAACCCAGATCGGTTTCCCTTGGATTTCGCGTTCCGCCTGACACGTCGCGAGGCCGAGGACGCCAGGCGTTCAAGATCACAATCTGTGATCTTGAAACGTGGGCAGAACACCAAATACCTGCCGCTCGCCTTCACCGAGCACGGAGCCATCATGGCCGCCTCGGTGTTGAACAGCGCGCGGGCGATCCAGATGAGCGTTTTTGTCGTGCGGGCGTTTCTGCGGCTACGGGAATGGGTGAACGGTCAGGCAGATTTGACTGTGCGTCTTGCAGAACTCGAAGGGCGCGTTGGCCGTCATGATCATGAGCTCGTGGGCATCATCATCGCAATCCGACGCCTGATCGAGCCGACGACGCGAACACCGCGCCGCAGAATCGGCTTCGACACCGATGCGCCGAGGACCGAACCTTCCTGAAGGGACGGCATTCAGTCTGTCCACCACCCGCCACCCGCTACCCAGAAACCGACCCCGCCGGCAGCGTGATGGTGAAGATCGCGCCGCCCGCGGGCCCGTTCTGCGCGGTCGCCTGTCCACCGTGCAGTTCCACCAGGTGCTTCACAATCGCCAGCCCCAGTCCCGTGCCTCCCGGTCGCGACCGCGACTTGTCCACGCGATAGAAGCGTTCGAAAACGCGTGCCAGATCCTCTGACGGAATTCCTGGTCCGGAGTCGGCGACGGTGATCCTGATGTGCCCATCGTCGCGGTGGGCGGAGAGTTGAATGGTGGCTTCCTCGGGAGAGTAGTTCACCGCGTTCTCCGCGAGGTTGCGGACGATGTCGTGCAGCTTGGCAGGGTCAGCGGTGACGGCGCCCGCTTCCGGCTGCACGACCACGGTCACATGCTGCCGTTTCTGTGTGATGGTCGGCGTCAGATCGGCGATCACCGCCGCGAAGAGTTGCTGCAGGTCGCAGGTCAGCGCGTCGAGCGGCTCCTGTTTCGCGTCGAGGCGCGCCAGTCGCAGCAGGTCCTTGACCAGCCGCTCCATGCGGGTGCTCTGCCGCCCGATGATTTCGAGGAACCGCCGAGTGTCCCGTGTGTCCGTCCCTTCGTCCAGCAGCGCTTCGACGTAGCCGCGAATTGCCGTGAGCGGTGTCCGCAGCTCATGCGAGACGTTGGCCACGAAATCGCGCCGGATCTGGTCCGCTCTGCGGAGATCGGTGATCTCGTGCAGCACGAGCACCGCGCCGGCGCCGCCGGCGGTCGCCACCGATGCCGCGCGAGCCACGAACATCCGTCCGGGGTCACGGGCGAGCGCCAGCTCGCGGCTCTCGACATCGTCTCCCCGCAGCGCCGACGTGAGTTGGGCGGAAATGTCCGGGTGCCGGATCACCTCCAGGTAGAGCCGTCCGTTCGCCGAGGCGTCCACGTTGAGCATGGCCTGGGCGGCGCGGTTGACCATCTGCAGGCGTCCCTGGCGATCCACCACCAACACGCCTTCGACCATGCCCGAGAGGATGGCTTCCATGCGGGCCCGGTCGCGTGAGAGCTCCTCGATCCGCTGCCGCAGATCCTCGAGCTTCACGTCGAAGCCGCGCGCAACGGCCCCGATCTCGGTCTTGACGTGGCGGAACACAAGCAGCGCAATGACCCAGGAGAGCAGGGCGCCCACGACGAGTGCGGCCACGACGGCCCAAGAGAATCCGGCCGCGCGCTGAACCAAGAGAGCGATGCCCGCCGTAGCGACGGACGCGACAAACGCGGACATGCGGAAGCCGAGCTTCATTACTGGTCCAGGGTCATGTCACGATATTGTCCACGAGCTTGTAGCCGAACTGTTTCACCGTCTCGACCCCATCCACCAGCGCCGGCAGCTTTTCGCGCAGCCGCCTGACGTGCACGTCCACCGTTCGTGTGCCGCCGGTGTAGCGGTAGCCCCAGACGTCACCCAGCAGGAGGTCGCGTGAGAGCACGCGCCCGCGGTGCTCGAGCAGGTACTGCAGCAGCAGGAACTCCTTCGCCGTCAGCTTCACCTCGCGCCCGGCGTCGGAAACGGTGTGACGGGTGAGGTCCATGAGAATCGAGCCGAGCCGCAGCATCGACTCCTGCGGCTCCTGCCGCTTCGATCGCCGCATGAGCGCCCGGATGCGCGCGACGAGCTCGTTGGGACTGAACGGTTTGGCGAGGTAATCGTCGGCGCCGAGCTCGAGTCCCAGAATCCGGTCGGTCTCTTCTCCGCGTGCCGTTACAACGATGATTGGTACTGCGGCGGTGCTCTTGTCGGCACGGAGCGCCCGGCAGACCTCCAAGCCGCTCATGCCCGGCATCATCACGTCGAGAATCACAAGATCCACCGGGTTCTGGCGCGCATAGACGAGCGCGTCGTTGCCCGCCGAGACGACGTGCGTCTCCCATCCCGCCTTCCGGATGTAATGGGTGATGAGATCGGCGATGTCGTGGTCGTCTTCAGCGACGAGGATGCGCATCAGGTGGGCCAGCGACGCCATTATCTCTCACGCATCGTTGCAAACCATCCAGGCGAACCCGGATGAGCCACGAGATCGGCCGCGGCCTTCGAAGGCGTGAACCGCAGGCGTCTGTAACTGGCTGCAAAGGCAGTTGCTTGCGCGGACCGTCCGGCACGCGCGCGCCCGGCTACAACTCCCGCACACCGTGGCTGTTCAGGAGGAACCAGGCCGCAACGCAGCTCAATAGCAGGCCGTTGAGCGTGAGGACGGTGGTGGGCGAGGTGAGGCTCGCGGCCCATCCGGCGACGAGGCTGCCGAGCGGCATGCCGCCGCGGAACGCCACCATGTAGATGCTCATGACCCGCCCGCGCATCTCGTTGGGTGCGATGAACTGGACGAGCGACGAGATCATCGCGAAGACCATCACCATCCCCGCCCCGCAGGCAAAAAGGAGGGCGCCGTTCAGCCAGAAGAGGCGCGTCATGGCGAACAGCACGACGAACAGGCCGAAGCACAGCTGGATGACGAG
>JAKFXY010000073.1 GCA_021731165.1 Acidobacteriota bacterium
TCGACGGTCACCGCCTGGTTCTCGCGCCACCGGGAGTTCCGCGCCGACCACGGCGGTGCAACGCTCGCCGGGCGGGACAAGATGATCGGCGCGCTCAAGCGCCTGGCGTCCAATCGGGAGCTGGTTGACACACGGCACGAGGCGCTGGCGACGATGAAGATCAACGGCACGCGTGGGTGGATGGTGTTCTTCTCCACGCATCCGCCGCTTGAAGCCCGCATCGCCGCGCTCGAGCAGATTCGCTAGCGACGAACGCAGGCGCAGGAAGTCGGCTGAGTCGGTGGTACACGCGACAATCATTTCCACCGACGCCCTCGCCGCGCGCCTCGGCGGCGACTGGGCCATCGTGGACTGCCGCTACGATCTGGCCAATGAGGACTGGGGCTACAACCAGTACCTTGCCGGCCACATTCCAGGGGCCGCCTACGCGAGCCTCTCGCACGACCTCTCCGCCGAGAGGACAGGCACGAACGGCCGCCATCCCATTCCCACCCACGCGGCAATGGCCGCCACGTTCTCACGCCTTGGCATCGGCGCCGGCACGCAGGTGGTCGCCTACGACCAGGACTCCGGCATGTACGCCAGCCGGCTCTGGTGGATGCTGCGGTACCTCGGCCACAACGAGGTGGCCGTGCTCGACGGCGGTTGGGCGAAGTGGGCGAAGGAGGGCCGACCCGTACGCAACGCCGACGAGGCGCGCGCACCCGCGACGTTCCAGCCGCAACCGAGGAACGCGCAGTGTTTGTCGGTCAGCGACGTGGAGCGTCTTGTCGGAGATCAGTCAGTGCTGCTGGTTGACGCCCGGGGGCCGGAGCGGTTCGAGGGGAAATCCGAGCCGGTCGATCGAGTGCCCGGTCACATACCTGGCGCCGCGAACCACTTCTTCAGATCAAACCTGGCGGCTGACGGAACCTTGCTCCCGGTGCACGAGCTCCGCGGCCACTTCAACGCGATGCTTGCCGGTCACACCCCGGACCAGGTCGTGATGTATTGCGGCTCCGGCGTGACGGCCTGCCAGAACCTGCTCGCAATGGAGCACGCCGGTCTTTCCGGCAGTCGCCTCTATCCTGGCTCGTGGTCGGAATGGTCGGCCGACGTCCGACGGCCGGTGGAAACAGGACCTGGGAAAACGTCTACCCACCCCCCGGCGAGACCGTTACAGTGAACCCATGCTCGTTTGGCGCCGCGTATTGGCGATGGTGCCGCATCCGGCCGTAGGAAATCATCACGAGTACGTCGGCTCCCCCTTCCGGCTCCGGCTGGATCTGGATCGTGGTCTCCTCGGCGCTCGTTGACAGCGTAGCCGCAATCTCCCGCGTCGCGAAGCCGACGACCAGGATCTCGCCGTTGGCAAGCTTGTGGGTTTCGTAGCTGCGATACCGACGGACCGCGAACAGCGGGGCGTTCGGCAGCGCCGGCGAGTAGGTGAAACCGTAGACGCCGTTTGGCAGCGAGTTGACCCCGGTCCCCTCTTCCGCATCCGCGACGATCCGAACCCGGTGGGCTAGCCGGACTGCTTCCTGGTCGGCGGTGGTTGCCGTATCGGTGTAAGTAACTCTGCTCACAGCCGGTGATTATATCGGGTGGTGGGTGGTGGTGGGTCATGAGTGGAAGCGGTCGTGTCCATGACCCACCATCTACTATCCAGCGACGCCCGCGGGGCAAGCGACGCCGGTGCCACCGATTCCGCAGTAACCGTCGGGGTTCTTTGCGAGGTACTGCTGGTGATAGTCCTCCGCGTAGTAGAAGGGGGGCGCGTCAGCGATTTCAGTAGTGATGCGCCTGAAGCCGGCTCTTGTCAGCTCGTCTTGGAATGCCGCCCGCGAGGTCTCCGCGGCCTGTCGCTGTGCGGCGGTGGTCGTGTAGATGGCCGACCTGTATTGCGTGCCGGTGTCGTTCCCCTGCCGCATTCCCTGGGTTGGGTCGTGGTTCTCCCAGAAAATCCGCAGCATCGCGCCGTACGAGGCGACCCTGGGATCGAAAACGACAAGGACGACTTCCGTGTGACCGGTCATGCCCGAGCAGACCTCGCGGTAGTTTGGATTCGGTGTGTAGCCGCCCGCATAGCCCACGGCCGTCGAGAAGACCCCTTGCGCCTGCCAGAACTTCCGCTCGGCCCCCCAGAAGCAACCCATGCCGAACACCGCCTGCTCAAGGCCGGCTGGAAACGGCGGCGCCAGCGGATGACCATTGACGAAGTGCGCGGCAGGAACCGCCATTGCCTCGGTTCGACCAGGAAGGGCATCCTCCGGCGTTGGAATTCTCAGTTTGTGTGTGCTGAATAAGGCCATCGCATACCCCAACAAGCCATGGAGTCACGGAAACGCGGAGACATACACATATACAGTAGTGAACTCCGTGCCTCGGTGTCTTCGTGGCCCGTACCAGTGTGATGCCTGAATCGCAGGAATCGATTCACTTTGTCGCCGATCGTGGTGACGCACGGCTCCGGCTCGACCAGGCCATCGTCCGCAACGGACGGGAGATTGTCGGTATGTCGCGCAACCGAGCACAGGCATGGATCGAAGCCGGCTCCGTCACCGTTGACGGCCGGCAGGCCTCTCGGCCGGCAAGCCGCGTGAGGGCAGGAGCGACGATCGAGATCGCACTTCCCATTGGTACGCTCGTCCGAGAGCAGCCACGACCCGAAGCGCGGCCACTCGATGTCGTCTACCGGGACCAGTGGCTCGTCGCCGTGAACAAGCCACCGGGGCTGGTCGTCCACCCCTCCTACAAGAACAGCACAGGCACGCTGCTCAACGCGCTGTTGTGGGGCAGGCCTCCAGGTGGCCCGGTCCCAGGAATCATCACCCGTCTCGACAAGGACACGTCGGGCCTCGTACTCGTCGCGCTGACACGCGACGTCCACGCCGCCGTGCAGCGCGACGCCGCGGCCGGACGCGTCAGGAAGGAATACCTTGCGGTGGTGCATGGCGTTCCGCATCCAGGGAGCGGGACTATTCGGCTACCACTCGGGCGCGACCCCAACGACAGACGCCGCGTGATCGTCACCGAGCGCGGCCAGCCGAGCGAGACGAAATACGAGGTGATCCGGATCGGAAACCTGCAAGGCGGACCTGAAGGTCCGCCTCTACATTCCACACATCAAGGCGCTCGTAGGGGTGAACCTTCAGGTCCACCTGCGTCCATCGTCCGCTGCGAGCTCGTGACCGGACGCACGCATCAGATCCGAGTGCACCTGGCCGCGATGGGATGGCCAGTCCTCGGCGACCGCGTCTACGGCGAGCGGCATCCGGCCCTCGCGCGCCAGGCGCTTCACGCGCGGCGCGTCACGCTGCCACATCCAATGACACGTGAGCCGCTGGAGATCGAAGCGACGGTCCCGCCGGATCTCCAGCGATTCATGCACTAGAACTTCAGGTTATAGAGCAACTTGAAGTTACGTCCCATCTCCGGCACCAAGTCCTTGATGAGCGACAGGTGGTTGCGATAGAGCGTGTCGGTGACATTGTCCAACCGCGCCGTAATCGTGCTGACTGCGCCTCCTGTCGGGAACGAGTAGGCCCCAAACAACTTTAAGAGAGAGACCCCATCGGTCGGGGTCTCGTTCTCCGCCAGCCGATCCTGCTTCGCAGAGGCCGTGACGTCGCCGCCGATCTGGAGGGCATTGAGCTGATACCGGAGGCCTGCCCTGAAACGCAGGGGAGGAATGCGCGGCAGGGGCCTGCCCTCCTCTTTCAGTTCACCATGGACATAGTCGAGCCCCAGCTCGGCCGAGAGCATCGAGTTCAACTGGAAGTCCGAGTGCGCTTCGATTCCCTGCAGCACGCTGTCAGCCGACACGTACTCGATGATCGGGAACTCGTCCTGTTCGGCCGGCGACTCGAGCGCGCGGCCGGCAAAGCGGGTCTCAAATGCCGCGAACTGCGCGGCTGCCTGCGCACTCGTCAGCGAGCTCCGGAACAGGTAGTCCTGAATGTCGTTCCGAAAATAGGTGACCTCTCCAGAAGCCCGCGGTCCGCGGAACCGAACGGCGAGATCGAATCCCAGGGCGTGTTCCGGCTCGAGCTCGGGGTCTCCAATCTCGAAGGCGAAATTGCCAGGGTGCACGCCGTAATAGAACAGCTCCTCGAGCGCGGGATACCGCGCGGCCCGCGCGAGACTTGCAGCGAGTGTCAGGCGATCGCCGGCACCGGCGGGCCTGAACAACAGACCGACCGACCCTGACCCGGTGGTAAACGACCGTGCTTCCTCACCGGCTGGACCGTAGTGCGCGTGATCGGCACGACCGCCAAACTGGAAGGTGAAATGCGGCCAGGTCACTTCCTCGTAGAGGAACGCGGCGAACCCCTGCTGATCCACCGCAGGCGACAAGGCCTCCTCGCCGCTCGCGTCGAACGCGCGGTCGAGCGCCCAGGCGCCAATACTTCCCTTCATCCGCCCGATCGCCCGATGCGAGGCCATCACCTCGAACTCTTCGGTGTTGTTCTTGAACGCCGTACCGACCTCCGCGCCCTCGAGCTCGTCATGCTTGTACCGCCGGACGGCGAGGCTCGCGCGGAAACCGTCAAATGCGCCGGTCAGGTTCTGCGCGCCAGCCCTGACCGAAAAGGCGTGCCGGCGCGGGGTGAGCTGGACCTGTCCCTCCTCGACGACGGGTATCCCGTACTTCGTATCGTCGTAGCCATACATGCCACCGAAGTACCCCTTGGTGCCGGTCCAGGCGAGCCCCACGGTCCCGAATCCGCTCCGTGACTGTGAGTTCAGGACCTCCCCTACGGGCGTATCGACATCCTCCGAATGACGTCCGCCGCCGCCGACGTTCAAGGCAACCTTTCCGTTGCCGACCTGGATGTTCGCCGCAGCGCCGGCCTCCTTGGCGGCCGAGCCGAAGTCCACGGTGAAATTCCCGTTCGAGCCCATCACCGGCCGGGTCGGAATTTCCTCGGTGATGACGTTCACTAGGCCGCCGATGGCATTGGCGCCGTACAGCAGCGTGGCCGGTCCGCGAACGACCTCGATGCGCTGAGCCGCCGCCGGATTCACGGTCACGCCGTGATCACCCGACTGGCTCGACAGGTCGCCCATACGCTGTCCATCCTGCAAGATAAGGACGCGGTCTCCATCAAGACCGCGGATCACAGGGCGCGCCGGTGCCGGGCCGAAGCTCCGGCTCGCCACACCCGGCTGACTTTCGAGCGTCGCGCCCAACGACCCTTGGAGCTGCTTCGATAGCTCCTGCCCCGCCAAGACCGAGGTCGGCTGGAACTGCTCGAACTGGCTCCTTGCCTCACCCGTCACTGAGGTCACTTCCTCGAAGTGCAGCTCGGGATCGACAGGGATGTCCATGCGAGCCACGGCCGTCGTACTCACGGTGAGTTCATTGCGCCGCGACGAAAACCCTTGGGAGTGCACGGAGAGGTGATAAGTGCCGGCGGGAATGTTGTCGAAGGTAAACGATCCGTCCGGGCCGGAGGTCGCCTCACGGCGAAGCTCGTCGATCTGCACGGTGGCGCCCGCGATCGGGTCGCCGGAAAGCGAGTTGACGAGGCGGCCGGTCACAGCCACGCCCGTCTGCGCCCAGAGCTGGACATTGAGCGCCAGCGCCACGACAAGAGCCAAGCAAGCCTGGATACACGTACACGTGCGTAAAAACATTGGTCATCTCCAATTACCGCGGTTGAAATTTCGGCGCGGACCCAAAGGCCCTGGCGGACCTCAAACGGTCCACCACCAACGCCTAAACAGCGACTGGAGAGGGAGGCGGAGAGCGGAGTGGGGGCTGCGCAACCGTGGCGGCTGCGGCAACCGGAGATGCGTCAATCAGAAGCGGCGCGTGGATCTCATCCGACGCCGCAGGCAGGTAAGTGACCTCTCCCGTAGGCCTGAACGACCGGGCCCAGTGGCACGCCAGGCAGTGCACCGGATGCTCGGTGTCACGCGGCCCATCTGCCTGGACCTGGTGCGCCGACGCATCGTGAACCACCACGACAATGGCGCAGTCCGCGTCGTGACCGAGCCCGGTAACATGCGGAAGCCCCAGCGTCGCGATCGACACGAGAAGTGCCGCCGCCACCGAAGCCGTCCGCGCCCGTAACCGCCGGAGCATCAGGAGGACGGTACAGAGGTGCCATGCGAGTGTCAAGCGGTATACCCAGTGCGTCGGAGACGATGCGGACCTCGGGTACGATGGGCGCCTCATGCTGAGTCGCCGGGAACTGCTCTGGAGCGCTGCCGCCTCGAGCCTGCTGCTGCCGTTCGCCACGTACGCTCAGCAGTCGGAATCCGGGAGACGTACGTTCCGCCACGGGGTCGCCAGTGGCGACCCGCTCGCGGACCGGGTGATGCTCTGGACGCGTGTGACTCCGCTGGTCCCGCCGTCCACCACAGCGGCGGCCCCGACACGCCTCGTGCGGCCGGTGGAGGTTCGTTGGCGCGTGGCCAGTGACGCGTCGCTTACGCGCATCGTCCGAAGCGGCACGGCGATGACCTCGAGCGATCGCGACTACACGGTAAAGGTGGACGTGTCCGGTCTCGACGCCGGACGGACCTATTACTACGCGTTCGAGACCGGCAGCGAGCGATCGCCCATCGGCCGTACGAAGACGCTGCCGGCATCCACGGACCGGGTGCAGTTCGGCGTCGTGTCCTGCGCGAACTACCCGGCGGGCTACTTCAACGTGTATCGCATGCTCGCCAACCGCGGCGACCTCGATGCGATCGTCCATCTTGGCGATTACCTCTACGAGTTCGCCAACGGCGTCTACGGCGACGGCGCCGTGCTGCAGCGCCTTCCACGGCCCCTCGGCGAGGCATACACGCTGCAGGATTACCGGATGCGCTACGCCACGTACCGATCCGATCTCGACCTGCAGGAGGCACACCGGCAACATCCGTTCATTGCCGTCTGGGACGACCACGAGCTGGCCAACAACGCCTGGTCGGGCGGAGCGGAGAATCACCACCCCGAGCGCGGACAGGGTGACTGGGCCGCACGGCGGGCAGGCGCGTACCGGGCCTACATGGAATGGATGCCAATCCGCGAGGCCACTGAGGCTGGAATCCGGCTGTTTCGGACCTTCAGATACGGGACACTCGCCGATCTCGTCATACTCGATGCGCGTGGACTACGCGACCAACAGGTCTCGGCCAATGATCTGGCCGGCCTCACCGACGTAAACCGGCGGATGCTCGGCGCCGCACAGGAAGCATGGTTCTACGACACGCTGCGGACGTCCCAGCGAAGTGGGACTCGGTGGCGCATCATCGGCCAGCAGATCCTCTTCTCGCGCATGCGGCCCTCCGGCCGCCCCGCGCAGCTTCCAGATGCCTGGGAGGGCTACCAGGCCGAGCGCGAACGCGTGCTCGACTTCCTCCAGCGCGAACGCGTGAACAACGTCGCTATCCTCGCGGGCGACCTGCACAGCTCCTGGGCGCTCGACGTGCCGAGAGATCCGTGGAGCGGCTACCAGACCCGGACCGGAGAAGGGTCGCTGGCCGTAGAGTTCGTCACCCCGGCAATCAGCTCCGACGGGCTGTTCACCCCCAGCCAGGCGGGCAGTCTCGAGGCGGCGCTGCGCATCGGCATGCCGCACCTCAAGTTCATCGAGGGACAGCAGCGCGGCTACGTGCTGCTCGACATCACGCCGCAGCGCGTCCGCGCCAGCTGGCACTTCGCGCAAACCGTCGCGGCGCAATCGACGGAGGAGCGGCTCGCTGCCAGCTTCGTGTGCGAAGCCGGCTCGTCGCGCCTGGCGCCTGCGTAAACCACGAAAACAACGAAGGGCAAAACCCTATTTGGACTCGTGCTCGTCGATGCCTTCGTAGCCTTCGTGGTTGAAAGCGCGTCATGATGACGCACGGAGGACTACATGGCACCGAAGGAACAACTCATCACCGCGCGCGAGCGGATTGGCGACATCGCGCCGAAGTTGGCTGAGATTACCGACGACATCCTGTTTGGGGACATCTGGGAGCGGCCTGGCCTCTCCAAGCGTGACCGCAGCCTCGCTGTCGTGGCGGCCCTGGTGGCGCTCAATCGCACCGAACAGCTCGGCTGGCACCTCGAGCGCGCCCTCATCAACGGCGTCACGAAGGATGAGCTCGTAGAGACGATCACCCATCTGGCGTTCTATTCAGGCTGGCCCACCGCCATGTCGGCGCTCCGTCTCGCGCGAGAGGCGTTCGCCGAGAGCGACTAGCGAGCCGGCGAGGCCTGCCGCGTCAGATATTCTGGGCGCGTATGGAGATACGACTCAGGCTGGACGGGCGTCGGTCTGGCGGAAATCGTCTCCGACAAACAGGAGGGTGTCATTGGCCACCGCCGCGGCGGCATAGGCCAGGCAATCGCCGAAGTTGAGCGCCGCCGCGTGCCGCCCACGGCCGAACCGGAGGAACGCCGCCACTGCCGCGTGCCACTCGCGTTCACCGAACGGCACCACCGTCACCGCCAGTTCATGCACCAGGGCCTCGACCTCTCCCGCACCCTGCGACCGGCGCCGGCCGGCAAGCACCATGCTCACCTCGACGAGGG
>JAKFXY010000107.1 GCA_021731165.1 Acidobacteriota bacterium
ACCGCGCTCATGACGAGCGGCGGACGACAGAAGCGCCGCGTCGTCCCCCTCGCCACGATCCCGAAGCACGTGCAGCAGGCGGTGCTGGCGATCGAGGACCAGGGTTTCTACTACCACCCCGGTATCAACCCTTTCCGCATCGTGTCCGCGGCGGTGACCAACGTCTTCGGCGGCAACGAGTTCGCCGTTGGCGGCAGCACCATCACGCAGCAGCTCGCTCGAATGATCTTTCTCGCCGACGAGTTCAACGCGGAGCTCCAAAGCGGCACACGGTCGTACGGGCGCAAACTTCAGGAAGCGCTGATGTCGCTCGTCCTCGAGCGGCGCGCGTCGAAGGACGAGATTCTCGAGCTGTACCTGAACGACATCTACCTCGGCCAGCGCGGCTCGTTCGCGATTCACGGCGTCGCCGAGGCGTCCCGGCTCTTCTTCGGCAAGGATGTGGCCAATCTCAGTATCAGCGAGGCGGCGCTGATCGCCGGTGTCATTCAGAATCCGGGACTGCGATCGCCGTTCGCCAACCCGAAGCGGTCGGTCGAGCGCCGCAACGTCGTTCTGGCGGCGATGGCGGACGAGGACTTCGTCTCTCCGGAAGCGGCGGAGGCCGCGATCCGCGAGCCGCTCGAAGTCGTGGCCCGCGCCGTGGACAACGAGGCGCCGTACTTCGTGGACATGGTGGCCGAACAGGTCGCCACGGCGTTTCCGGGAGTGACCGCGCAGACGGGGCAGGTGGACGTATACACGACACTCGATTTGAACCTGCAGCGGACCGCGCTCGACGCCGTGCGCAATGGGCTCGCGCGCGTGGACGACCTCCTCTCCCGCCGAAAGCGCACTGGGCGCGCGCAGGCCGCGCTCATCGCCGTCGACCCGCACACCGGAGACATCGTCGCCATGGTTGGCGGCCGCTCCTACAACCAATCGCAATACAACCGGGCTGTCGTGTCGCGCCGTCAACCCGGATCGGTCTTCAAACCGTTCGTCTACCTCGCCGCGTTCGACGAAGCCGCCGCCACAGGACGGACGGACCTCACGCCGGCGTCACTCACCTCCGACGAACCGGACACGATCCTCTTCGACGATCAGGTGTGGGAGCCAAGGAACTACGACGAGTACGACGGGCTCATCACGTGGCGCCGCGCGCTCGCCATGTCGCGGAACATGGGGACGATTCATGTCGGTGAGACGATCGGCTTCGACAAGGTGGCCGCGCTCTGGCGCAAGGTACGCGTTGGTGAGCCGCCGCGGGGATTCCCGTCCATCACGCTGGGCGTCTTCGAACTGACGCCGATGGAAGTGGCGCAGGCCTACACGCTTTTCCTCAACGGCGGATCCACGCGGGCGTTGCGAAGCATCGACCGGATCGACGCAGGCGGCAAGACGCTTCGCCCCAAGAACGAGCCGCTGCGTGAGGTCACCCGCGCGGACGCCACCTTTCTCGTGACGAACATGATGCGGAGCGTCATCAACGAAGGCACCGGGGCCAGCGCGCGCGGCGCGGGATTCTCCGCCGATGCCGCCGGCAAGAGCGGCACGACCAACGACCTGCGTGACGCCTGGTTCGTCGGATTCACGCCCGATCTGCTCACGGTCGTCTGGGTCGGCTTTGACGACAACCAGCCCGTGGGGCTCAGCGGCACGCAGGCGGCACTGCCGATCTGGACGGAGTTCATGAAGTCGGCCACCGCCGGCCGGCCGAACGTCACCTTCGAGGTGCCCGAGGGAATTACCTTCGCGGAGATTGACAGGGACACCGGCAAGCTGGCGCTTCCAACCTGCCCGCGCACGTTCAACGAGTCGTTCCTCACGGGCACGGAACCCACCGAGTACTGCGAGCTCCATCGAGAGTGACCGCGCCAAATCACCCCCTCCGGAGTGGAAGGTCCCCGATGGGCCCCATCCGGAAGCCCAGGCCGGGGCTCCTGGCTTTATAATCATTCTGTGAACCAAGAGGTGTTCTCGGCCCTTTCCGAGGCGCTCGGCCGTGGCGAAGAGGTCGCGCTCGTGACGATCGTCGGCTCGACCGGATCAACGCCGCAGCGCGTCGGGGCCAAGATGCTCGTCTTCAGCGATGGCCGAACGGTGGGCACCATCGGTGGCGGATGCTACGAGGACGATGCGTTCTGGAAGGCACGGGAGGCGATCAAGTCTCGCCGGCCGGCCAGCATCCGCTACGAACTGTCGGACGACTTCGCCGAGGAGTCCGGCCTTATCTGTGGGGGCCAGATGGAGGTGTTCATCGAGCCGGTCGAACCGTCGCCGGATGTCTATGTCTTTGGCGCTGGCCACGTCGGCCACGCGCTGACGAAAATGGCCCGGGACGCCGGTTTCCACGTGCACGTCATCGACGACCGTGAGAAGTTCGCCAACGCGGAGCTCTTTCCCAAGGACGTGGATGTCGTGGTGGACGACATTCCCACGTGGCTGGCGGCGCACACGCTGCCACCCACCGCGTACGTCGTGGTCGTCACGCGCGGACACCGACACGACCTCGACGCGCTGCGGGCGCTGGCGCCGCGCAACCTTCGCTATGTCGGCCTGATCGGGAGCCGCGCCAAGATCAAGCGGATTTACGACGCGCTCGTGGAAGAAGGAATGGATCAGGCGGTGCTGAGGAGGGTCCACGCGCCGATCGGCCTCGACATCGGCGCCGTGACCCCGCAGGAGATCGCCGTGAGCATCCTGGCCGAGTTGATCGCCGTGAAGCACGGCAAGGTGTCCGCCCCCGGCGACCCCGCCTCCAGCATGCGCTGGGAGGCGGCCCTGAAGTAGCTCGTCCAATGGGTTCTTTTGAGCTCTCCGATCGGTCGCGCCGGCTGTTGGCTACGCTGGTCCGCGAATACATCGAGACCGGCGAGCCGGTCTCCTCGCAGCGGCTCGCGCGCGACAGTGGTCTCGGTGTGTCCTCGGCCACCGTGCGCAGCGTGCTGGCGCAGCTCGAGGACGCAGGTTACCTCCATCAGCCGCACACATCTGCCGGACGCGTGCCGACCGACCGCGGCTACCGGGTGTTCGTGGATCTTCTGCTCGAAGGGCGAAAGCCGACGCACGTGCCGGGGCGTGTCGAAACCGAGCTCCGCCAGCGCGCAGGGCAGTCGCCACTGATGGATCACCTGCTCGCGAGCGTTTCTCACCTGGTGTCACGTGCCTCCAGGCAAGTCGGGTTCGCGCTCGCGGAAAGCCACCTCGCCGTTCTTCAGCGCATTGAGTTCGTGCGGCTTGGCGGTCCCCGCGTGCTCGTCGTGGTCGTCTCGGGCGGCAGCCAGGTCACGCAGAAGATCGTCGACGCGGGCGAGGACATCACGTCCGACGACCTCGTGCACGTGGCGAACTACCTGAACACCGAGTTCGCCGGCCTGCCGCTCCTTGACGTGCGTGAAGCCGTACTCGCACGCCTGCAGCAGGAGCGCACGCTGTACGACCAGCTCTTGACCAGAGCCCTGAAACTCGCGCGGTCCACGCTGGAGGAGTTGCCGAGGCAGCATGCCTTTCACGTCGAGGGGGCGGCATCGCTGCTCGACGGTTCGGTGCACGACGGTGTGTCGCTCCCCACCCTCCGGGCGCTGCTCGAGATGATGGAGGAGAAGGAGCAAATGGTGAATCTCCTCAACCAGTACATCGACGGCCCAGGTTTGACGGTGGTGATCGGCGCGGAACACACGACTCCCGATCTGCGATCGTTCAGCCTGATCGCCTCGACGGCCGTGGACGGTACGACCTTCCGCACGGTTGGCCTCATCGGCCCGATGCGGATGCACTACTCGCGTGGCATCGCGCTCGTGCACAGCACGACCGAGGCCGTATCGCGCGTGCTTCAGGACGCGAATTAGCTCGTAGCTGGATGCCCGCGCCACCAGATTCCATGAATGAAGAAGACGTGAACGACGAGAACGAGCCGAACACCGGCGCGGCGATTGAAGAAGAGGATTCCGTCCTCGATACGCTGCGCCGGGAGAGGGACGCGGCGCAGGACCGGCTGCTGCGGACGGCCGCCGAGTTCGACAACTACCGCAAGCGTATCGATCGCGAGCGCAGAGACCAGGCGGAAGGCGCGGCGGCCGACCTGCTCGTGGAGCTCCTGCCGATCGTGGACGACCTCGAGCGCGCCCTGTCGGCGCCGGTGGCCGGCGAGGTGGACGCCTACCGCAAAGGGGTCGAGCTCATTCTTCGCCAGATGCACGAGCTGCTGCGCCGCCGCGGTGTGAAACCGATCGATGCCCTTGGGGCCGACTTCGATCCGCGCTTCCACCAGGCCGTGATTCAGGAAGCGGGCGACGGCCATCGCGAAGGTGAGGTGACGGCCGAACTGCGCCGCGGCTACATGCTGGGAGACCGCCTCCTCCGGCCGGCGATGGTGAAAGTGGCGACAGCGTGAGCAAGCGCGACTACTACGAGGTCCTTGGCGTCTCCCGCACGTCCACCGAGGTGGAGATCAAGAGCGCCTATCGCAAACTCGCACTCCAGTACCACCCGGACCGCAATCCCGGCGACAAGGCCGCTGAAGAAATGTTCAAGACGGCGGCGGAGGCCTACGCCATTCTCGCCGACACCGACAAGCGGCACATGTACGACCGCTTCGGCCACGCCGGGCTTGGCGGCGCCGCGACGGGCGGGTTCGACCCCACGGTCTTCACCGGCTTCGAGGACATCCTCGGTGGTCTCGGCGATATCTTTGGGTTTGGCGACGGGTTCAGCGGCGGGCGCCGGCGCGGCCCGCAGCGCGGCGCCGATCTGCGATACGACCTCGAGATCTCGTTCGAGGAATCCGCCAAGGGCACGGAAACCATCGTCCAGATCCCCCGCCAGGAGGCGTGCGAGACGTGCAAGGGCAGCGGCGCGGCCGCCGGCTCCAAGGCCACGTCCTGCCCACAGTGCCAGGGGCGCGGTCAGCTTCGGTACCAGCAGGGCTTCTTCACGGTGGCACGTACGTGCAATCAGTGCCGGGGCGCCGGCCAGATCGTCACCAAGCCATGCGCCACCTGCCGCGGCGCCGGACGTGTCCAGAGGGAGCGCAAGCTCACCGTCAAGATTCCGGCCGGTATCGCCACGGGACAGCGCCTGCGCCTCGTCGGTGAGGGCGAGGTCGGACCCGGAGGCGGCCCGGCTGGCGATCTCTATGTCGTGATTCAGGTCCAGGGACACGCGTTCTTCCAGCGTGACGGCAACGACCTGCACTGCTCGGTGCCGGTCGGCTTCCCGACGCTCGCGCTCGGCGGCACGATCCTGGTGCCCACCCTCGACGGCGAGGAACCCTACCAGGTTCCGGAAGGTACCCAGTCGGGCACGACGCTCCGGCTGAAGGGCCGCGGGATGCCCGACGTCAACGGCGGACGCGCCCATGGCGACCTGCTGGTCACCGTCAGAGTCGTCACCCCAAGAAAACTGTCGCGCGAACAGAAGAAGCTGATCGAGCAACTCGCCGAGGCGCTGCCGAAGGAGCAGTTCGAGCCGACGCCGAGCGAAGAGGACGACCAGAAGAACCTCTTCGACCGGGTCAAGGACATCTTCGGCTAGCCCTGGCGACAATCGCCACGGAGACACAGACACTCTGTGGCGTTTTTATGCGTACGTGGCCCGCGTTCATCGTGTCCGGTTTCACTGACACGGATCTATTTCTCGCCGCACTCTCCGACCACGACGTCGCCGCAATCGAAGAATTGGACGACAGTGCGTGGCGCGTCTTCTTCTCCACCGCCGGGGCTCGCGATCGCGCGCGGATAGCGCTCCTCCTTGATTCTCCCAGCCTCACGGTAGAGCCGGTCGAGGTACAGGACGAGGACTGGGCCGCACGTTCCCAGGCCAGCCTACGCGCCATACGGGTCGGTAGGCTCGTCGTCGCGCCGCCATGGGATCTCCCGGACGGCGATCTGCCTGCCATCGTTGGCGCGGACCTCAAAGACTCTGCAAGTCCTATAGGGGCGGACCTTAATAGTCCTGTAGGGGCGGACCTTAAGGTCCGCCCCTACAAGGACGAGAACGCGACCATCACGATCGTGATCCAACCTTCGATGGGGTTCGGCACCGGACATCACGCGACAACCCGCCTGTGCCTGGCCTCGCTGCAGGCGCTCGATCTCCGCTACCGCCGGGTGCTGGACATCGGCACCGGATCGGGAGTGCTCGCGATCGCCGCAAGCCTCCTCGGCGCCCATGCGGTCGTCGCCATAGACGACGACCCGGACGCGGCGCGGTCGGCCCTCGAAAACGTGACGCTGAACGCCGGCGCCGAAGTAGAGGTCGAGGTGGCGGATCTCCAATCAACGGCGGCGGCGCCGGCGAACGTCGTGCTCGCCAACCTCACGGGTGGACTGTTAGCCTCGGCGGCGGCACGTCTACTCCACCTTACCGCCCCCGACGGGTGCCTGGTCTTGAGCGGGTTCATGGAGCACGAGGAACACCACGTGCTGCGCGGCTTTCCCGGCTGTGAGGTTCTGTGGCGGCGACAGGAAGACGAGTGGCTGTGCGTGACCTTGCGCCGGCCCACCGCGTGCTGAGGGCGCAAACGCCGGCGGCCTGCTCATAGGTTCTGGCAAGCGAGCTAGAATCCAGCCATGACGCGCCTACGCCTTCCGCTCATCGTCGCGGCGCTTCTCCTGCTGCTTGTCTCGATGCCCGGGGCCGAGCGCTTCGGCTACCCTCCCGAGGAATTCGCGGCGCGGCGGCAGCGGCTTGCCAAGAGCCTTGGCAGCGGCACGCTCCTTATGTTCGGCGCCGCGGCACAGCCGCCTGGAGTGCGGTTCCGGCAGGACAACGACTTTTTCTATCTCACAGGCAGCGAGGCGCTCGGCGCGGTCCTGGTCATGGACGCGCCGACTGGCCAGACGCACCTCTTCATGCCGAAGCTGAGCGCCCGGGAAGTGCAGTACGAAGGAGGCAACTGGCTCGACGAACCGGACGCCGCGTCAAAGTACGCCCTGGCCTCCATTCAGCCGCTGACGTCCCTGCAAGAGTTTCTGGCAAGACGCCGCACGTTCGACTCGCAGACGTTGTGGGCGCGCCTCTCGGAGCGCGACGAGGTCAACTTCGGGCGGGTGGACGTCGCCATTCACCAGGCTCGCCGGCTGAACAACCCGTTCGCGCAGTTCCCGTCGGAGGACGCACTGCGCATCCAGGCGCTGCGTCTGCAATTCCCCTACTACGACCTCAAGGACGCCACACCCCACATCGATCGCCTCCGGCTGATCAAGACACCGCGAGAGCTGGAGATCCTGCGCTACAACGGCCGCATCAGCGCCGAGGCCGTCCGCCGTGCGATTGAAATCTCGCAACCGGGGCGCTTCGAGTACGAGTTCGAGGCCGAAGCCACGCATTGGCTCCTCAAGCACGGGATGCAGGGAGCCGCGTATCCTGCCATCGTGGCTTCTGGTCCCAACGGGAACCAGTGGCACTACGAGGCCAGCGAGCGGCAAACCAAGACCGGCGATCTGGTGGTGATGGACTATGCCGGCGATCTCGACCATCTGACCACCGACATCACACGCACGTGGCCGGTGTCAGGCCGGTTCACCGAGGACCAGCGGAAGGCGTACGAGTGCGTGCTCGAGGCACAGAAGGCGATTGCCGCCGCGATTCGACCGGGCGTGACCCGGGCTGTGGTGAGGAAAATCGCCGAAGACATCTTCACGCGCCGTGGATTCGATCCGCGGTATGCCTACATCGGCCACTACGTCGGCATGTCGGTGCACGACGTCGGCGACTGGAACACGCCATTCGAAGCAGGGATGGTGCTGGCGATCGAGCCGATCATCGATCTGCCGGACACGCAGCTCCACGTCCGCGTGGAAGACACGATCCTCGTGACCCCGACCGGCGCCGAGGTCCTGACGGGCGCAGTGCCGAAAGAAATCGAACCGCTGTTGGCGCTCATCAAGTCGGGTGCCGGCTCCCGATAGCGCCGCGAGCGCAACCATAGGCGCGGCGCCGGCGCGAGGGGTCCGCATTCCGCGCGTCCGCTCGGTATTCGGCTACCGAGCGACCACGCGCATATCCTGGCTGACGCGCTGTCCGCCAAGAATCTATACTCACCCCGTTCAAGCACATGCAGTCATGACCGGGGCGCTCGGCGCCGGATTACCGAGCGTACGGGGACGAATCCCGTGCCGGCCGCTTGCAGGTGAATAGTAGTTAGGCCCTGCGGCAAACGTAACCAGTACAAATCTAAAGATGGAACCGAACCCTTGCAAGTGAGGAATGAAGTCATGCTGCACGCTGTTCTTCTGGTCGTTGTCCTTCTCTGGGCTGAAGCGGCGCACGCGCAAGTAGCGAACATGCCCAAACAGGTGCAGGATCGCCTCGCAGAAGTGGGCCCGGTTTGGGGCAACGACCTCCTCGGCAACATCGCCAAAACGCTGGAGGTGTACACCCCGATCCTCCGGGACGCCCCTAAGACGGGCGTGCGGGTAACGCGCGACCTCGCCTACGGCCAGGATC
>JAKFXY010000110.1 GCA_021731165.1 Acidobacteriota bacterium
TCGCCGAGGACATCCTCTTTCGTCAGTACGTGCAGTGGATTGCCGCTGGACAGTGGGCCGAGGCGCGCCGACGCGCGGGTGATGTGGCGCTCTTCGGCGACCTGCCATTCATGGTCAGCGGGGACAGCGCCGATGTCTGGGCGCGGCAGGATGAGTTTCGCCTGGACGCCTCGGTAGGCGTGCCTCCAGATGCGTTCAGCGAAACAGGGCAGGACTGGGGATTGCCGGTCTACCGGTGGGATGTACTGGCTGGTCGCGACTTCGACTGGCTTCGACAGCGCGCCCGGCGCAATGCCGATCTCTACGACGGGTACCGAGTGGATCATGTCGTCGGGTTCTACCGCACCTACTTCAGGCCCGATGACGGCGGCCCACCTCAGTTCACACCGAGCGTGGAGTCCGAGCAATCGGCCCTCGGCGAGCGACTCCTCGCCGTCTTCCGGGAGCCGGGCGCGGAGATCATCGCCGAGGACCTGGGCGTGATTCCGGATTTCGTGAGGGAATCGCTCGACAGGCTCGGCGTGCCCGGGTACCGGGTGTTCCGCTGGGAGAGAGAGTGGCGGGTCGAAGGGCAGCCATTCAAGGATCCGGTCACGTTTCCCGCGCGCTCTGTCGCGACCTCGGGCACGCACGACACCGAGCCGATGGCGGTGTGGTGGGAAAACGCCCCGCCGACGGAGCGTGAGGCGGTGTTGGCGATTCCTTCGGTGCGCGGGCGGTTGTCCGATGACGATTGTGCCGAGGCACTCATCTCGCCTGGGCTCCCGCGTACCGTGCGCGAGGCGTTGCTCGAATCACTGTGCGCGTCGGGCTCGGACATCGTCATCCTGCCAATTCAGGATCTCTTTGGATGGCACGACCGGATCAACCGGCCGGCCACTGTCAGCCCCGACAACTGGACATGGCGCCTGCCATGGCTGTCGGACCGCCTCGCGTCAGAGCCGAGCGCAGGGCGCGTGCAGCAGCAGTTGAGGCGATGGTCGGAGAAACACCGGTCGTAGTCCTGCTCAGTCGCGGCGGGCCCCAGGAAGCTCCGAGGCCCGCCAATCAGGCTGGGGTCGCGCAGGCACGCCGCAAGAATGTGGCGCACGCTCAGTAGGTCACTCGAACCCTGTACTTCAGCGCGACGGCTCCGTCCGCGGCGACCGGCACCGTGAACTGCGCCGCCCATGCGGAGGTCTTCTCCCACGGGTGCGACGACTGCAGCATGCGCCACGTGCCGCCGATGGGTTCGTTCACCTCGATTGTCACTGGCGCGGCCTTGTGGTTGCGCAGCGTGACTTCGTACTCGACTTCGTATGTATTGCCTGCGATCTTCTGGAAGTCGGTCTGCTTCCGCTCGCACACGACATCGAAGGCGTTCCCGATCTTGAGGTTGATCGCTTCGTCCTTCGGCGTGTGGTCAATCCGATCTTCGCCGACGAACTGCACGCCGCCCTTCGAGTCGGACTGGTACACGCGCACCGTACCGGATGGCATTGGCATGCCGAGTCCGACCTTTTCTTCGTTCCTGAACTCATAGAACACCTGCACGACGTCCTTGATCGGCGCGCCGGGATGCTGAGCGTTGTGGTAGTAGAACGCCTGGCCCTCGACCACGTAGCGCTTCTGCACGGGGAACGCCGTCGCCCCCAGCATGCTCACCTGCTTCGTCTCGTTGTTGTTGACCGTGGTCTTTCGAGCGAGGGTGTACAGGTGATAGTCGGAGAAGGCCTCCTGCGACATCGCTGGCGCGGCCGGGGCAACGTCGCGGCGCATGGTGGACAATTCCTCCATCCTGCCGAGGACCTGCCTTACGCGGTTCAGGTCCCCCGCGACGAGCTGGAGCTTCGCGTTCCTGAAGGACGTCCCGCTCCCGTTGACCACGGTCACCCAGCCATCCACATCCGCCGTCTTGTCGTCGCGCGCGACGGTCAGGACATAGTCCGCGTTCCACGAGAGCTTGCCCGCCAGGTACGAGGCCTCGACACGATGCCGCGGTCCTCCGCTGTTGTCGAGCGTCCAGATGAGCGTGGGGCGCGAATAGAGGTTGCCCGGCAGCTCGGGGAACCGGATGTGATCGGCTCTCATGCCGGTCACAATCTCGCCGCCGATCTCCCAGACCGGACCGGTGTTGTAGCTGAGCAGCCGCGCCTTGACCTCTTCATCCCGCGCCGTGGTTCCATCCTGCCGCGTTCGCACGATCGTGACCTCGCGACCGACGTACTTCCTGAGCAGCTTCTCAGGTTCGAGGAGGTCGTACTCGTAGTTCTGCTCGAGGACGCTCACGCGCGACGGCTCGGTCAGTGACCGGAAGTGCACCGTGGCCGGATTCACGGTGGCGGCGATGTCCATGAAGTGCAAGTCCGAGGTCCCACGCGCGATCTGAAGGTTGCGCACGTCTCGAACGAGGGCGATGTCCGAATTGTAGATTGTGACGGCAAGTTCCGCCTGATCATCGAGGGTCGTCGTCGCGGAACCCTGCGCCGCCGCCGGGGCAGCCGATGGAGACGCGGTGGTGTAGAACGAAACGGTGGTGAGTGCCAGGATGAGCGGTGCGAACCAGAATTGTGAAGACATGTAATGGCTCCTTCTGTCCTTAGAACGGAGCCGTTCGGATTTCTTGCAGCTCGCGGGGGTTGTCCCTTGCGCGACACCTTTCAGCACCGCCCCGTAGCGGTGCTCGCGGTCGGGCTCGTCGGCATGCGGCCCGTAAGGGAAAGCTGGATCAGCGGCGGCCCCAGGTGGCACCGCCGTCGGATGTGACGAAGACGCGGCCGTCGGCTGCCGACACCGACGCCGTCCTGGCGTCCGTGGCCTGGATGGCTGACAAGTCGGTCGTCTCAGGGAAGGCCACGCGGCGCCAGTCACGGCCGTCGACTGTCAGCAGCACCAGCCCCCCGCGACCGACCAGCCAGCACACCGACGTGGTTGGCGCCGCGCCGGCCGTGAGCTCGGCCCTGACGCCAGTGGGTACCGCGTCCCAACTGGAACCACCGTTGGTGGAGTGCTCGGCAACCGAACCAGCAATACGCCAGCGGATCAAGGGATCGGGCGAAACGATCTCGATGCCGATTGCGATCGTTCCGGCAAGAGCGTTGACCGACGGTGCGGCGAGCACCCTCCGTGATTCGAGCGTAGCAGGTGGAGGCGCGGCGGCTGGTGCCGAGGCAAGTGCACTGGACTGCTCCTTTTCCTCGACTGGCGCCTGAGGCTGACTGCCGAGCGATCCAGTTGCCTGCGTCTCTTGCGACGTCGGAGGCACGGCGGCGCTTTGCCTCGGAACGTCTGTCGTTGCCGGCAGAAATGCGCCCGGCTCGCGAGGGACGATGATCCACAGCATGGCGACCGCCGCGGCCGCCGTGAGAGGCACGAGCCACCCGAGCCACCGGCGGGTGGTCTGTCCGGCCTGCGGCCGTGGGACGACTGCGTCTGCCCGGATCGTGGCAGCGATGACGGATTGGCAGTGGACACAGTCCGCCGCGTGTGCCTCAGCCATTTCGAGTGCGGCGCCGGAGAGGCCGCCGTCAACCCAGGCTGCGAGAGTCTCGTCGTCGAGGCACGCGTCGGTCACTCCGCCATGCGGCGGTGTACGGAGCGATTGCCGAAGCAACCGCTCAACCGACTCGTCCCGTTCACGCGACGTGTCCACCGTGGCGTCCTCTCACTGTGAACGATCCGGCACGGATTCCTTGCGCCTGGAACCGGTGTCGAGCATCTGCCGCAGGTCCAGGGGACCCGCGTCCTCTGTGACGGATGCAAAGCACCGTGCGATCTCGTCGTCGCCCAAGCCGCGATCGACCCGCAACTGACGCTCCACGTCGCCTCTGATGGCCCTGCGCGTGCGTGCAAGCTGGCGGGAGCAGGTCGCCTCGTGTTCACCGAGTATTCGACCTGTCTCGGCCAGCGTCAGTTCCTGCGCATAGTAGCAGGCCAGCCTGAGGCGGTCGCGGGTAGCCAGGCCCGCCACCGCGCGCCGCAGAGTCCCTTGAATCAGTTCCAGATAGCGAAGTCGATCCGGCTCGACAGGCGTGGTCGCGGCAGGCAGGGCAGCCGACGATTCTTCGTCGGGCAATGGCTCCAGCCGGCGACGAGTTCGCAGCCGGTCCACATACCGCTGTGCCAGCACCGCACGCAGCCAGGTCGTGAGGCTGCTGCGTCCGTGGAAGTAGCGGAACAGGGACTGGCGTTCGCCGTCATGGTCCCGAAGGCCGAAGAGATCCGCATACAGGGAATCCGCGAGGTCGCGAGATCCGCCACCGGGATCGAGCGCATCGGCAGCGCGATAGAGGAACGGCCGCTGCTCGAGGACGAAGAACTCCCAGGCCTCTTCGTCGCCGGCGGCGCAGGCGCACGCAAGTGCGAGGTCTCCGAGGTGCAGCGCGCCCAGGTATCGCTCGATGTCAGGCGGTTTCTGGTGTCCTGCGGCATGGGCGCGCCCGGCGCTTCTTTCGAGCGCTTCGGCGAAGCGAGCCATTGGGATGCGCCACCGTTCGGCATTCGCCTGGCGATACAGACGTTCGACGAGCTTCCCGTCAATCGGCAACCACTAGCCCCCGGCGGTCACTCTCCGTCGTATGCCTGCTGCAGCCTGTTCAGATCGAGCGTGTCCATCTGGCGCATTGATTCATGGCCCGCATCGATCGTGCAGCGTCCTTGTCGCCCGACATCCGCGGTGAGCTTCGCCCACAGGGATGCTACTTCCGTCCGGCGATTCTGGCCCAACCGTCCTTCAGCGTGACCGTGCGATTGAACACCGGCGCCTCCGGACGAGAATCGGGATCGACGCAGAAGTAGCCTTGGCGCTCGAACTGAAATCGGGTGCCGGCGTCGGCGTCGGCCAGGGCAGGTTCCACCTTGACGGAGATGAGGCGTTCGAGCGACGTCGGATTGAGGTCCACCAGCGGATCGCGTCCGCCTTCCCCTGGATCCTCTGACAGGAAGAGGCGGTCATACAGCCGCACTTCAGCATCGCGCGCATGCGTTGCCGACACCCAGTGAATCGTCCCCTTCACGCGGCGGCCGGCGGTGGAGCCGCTCAGCGACTCTGGATCGTAGGTGCACCTGAGTTCAACCACCGCGCCGGCCGTGTCCTTGACCACGCGCTCGCACTTGAGGATATAGGCATATCGGAGGCGGACCTCGGTGCCTGGCGAGAGCCGGAAGAATTTCTTCGGGGGCTCTTCCATGAAATCTTCCCGTTCGATGTGCAGTTCACGTGAGAACGGAATAGATCGCGTGCCGGCGGAGGCATCCTCCGGGTTGTTGGTGGCGTTCAGTTGCTCGACCCGCCCTTCGGGATAGTTCTCGATGACGACCTTGAGGGGACGAAGCACGGCAAGCGCCCTCTGGGCGCGGCGGTTGAGATCCTCCCGCACGGTGTGCTCGAGGAGCGCGACGTCGATGACGTTCTCCTTTTTGGCGACGCCGATACGCGAGCAGAAATCGCGGATCGCCTCGGGTGTATAGCCGCGCCGGCGGAGGCCCGCGATCGTGGGCATCCGCGGATCGTCCCACCCGTTCACGAGCTGTTGTTCGACCAGGGTGAGCAGCTTTCGCTTGCTCATTACCGTGTAGTTCAGGTTCAGCCGCGCGAACTCGATCTGCCGCGGCCGCGACGTCAGTTCAGCCGCGCGCGCCCGCACGTTCTCCACGCACCAGTCGTAGAGCGGCCGGTGATCCTCGAACTCGAGCGTACACAGTGAGTGTGTAATGCCCTCGAGCGCGTCGGAGATTGGGTGGGCGTAGTCATAGCTCGGATAGATGCACCAGGCGTTCCCCGTGCGGTGGTGATCGTCGTGCCGGATCCGGTAGAGCGTGGGATCGCGCATGTTGATATTTGGTGATGCCATGTCGATCCGTGCACGCAACACGTGCGTGCCATCCGGATATTCGCCCGCGCGCATGCGCCGGAACAGGTCGAGATTCTCCTCGGTAGTCCGGTCGCGATAGGGGCTGTTCCTGCCAGGCTCGGTCAGCGTGCCGCGGTGCTCCCGCATCTCGTCCGCGTTCAGGCTGTCCACGTACGCCTTGCCGTCACGAATCAGCTGCTCGGCGTACTGGTACATCAGCTCGAAGTAGTCCGACGCATAGAAGAGCGCCGACCACTCGAAGCCGAGCCACCGCACGTCTCGCTGTATCGCATCGACGTACTCCGTGTCTTCCTTCGCCGGGTTCGTGTCGTCAAGTCGCAGGTTGCAGCGGCCGCCGAACTCGCGCGCGACGCCGAAGTTCAGGCAGATCGACTTGGCATGGCCGATGTGCAGGTATCCGTTCGGCTCTGGCGGAAAGCGCGTGTGCACCCGTCCGGCGTCCTTCCCGGCGCGGATATCGCTCGTGACGATGTCGCGGATGAAGTCGAGCGGCGTGGCGGAATCGGTGGTCTCGGAGTCGGTCGAGGACATTCGAACCGACCTATCTTATACGACGGGGTCGTGCTCTCCGGCTGCGGTCCCCTCCCGGAGTCCCACGAGCTTTGTCTGCTTCAACACGCGCGGCACGGTGTCGATCGGCTCCGCGGCCGGCAGGTCGGGGGCGGTCGTCACCTTCAGCTCCTTGAGTTTTCTGGCGCTGACCAGCACACGCGACTCGAAGGACCCGACGGCCTTGTTGTACGCTTGCACGGAGCCGTCCAGCTTCTTTCGCAAGTCCTCGAAGGACTCGGCGAAGTTGGCGATGCGGTCGTACATCTCCTTTCCGAGCACGGCGACCTCGCGGTAGTTGTCGGCGAGCGCCTCCTGTCGCCACGTGTGCGCGACAGTCGTGAGCAGGGCAATCAGCGTAATCGGGCTCGCGAGCAGGACCCGCTGCCGCAGGCCGTGCTCGACGAGGGTGAGATCGTGCTGAAGCGCGGTGCTGAACAGCGTCTCGCCTGGCAGGAACATCACAACCATTTCCGGCGAATCGAGTTGCTCCCAGTACGCCTTGCTTCCCAGCTTGTTCATGTGCTCGCGGACCTGGCGCGCGTGTGCCAGCAGTCGTCCGCCGCGCTGCTCTTCGTCCGCGGTGTCCTGTGCGTCGAGGAAGGCTTCGAGCGGGGCCTTGGCATCGACGACAATCTGCTTCCCGCCGGGAAGGCGGACGATCACGTCTGGGCGCAGGCGACCGCTGTCGGTAGCGAGGCCCGGCTGCTCGTCGAAGTCGCACCGCTGCAGCATCCCCGCGATCTCGACGACTCGGCGCAATTGCATTTCACCCCAGCGCCCCCGTACGGCGGGTGTGCGCAGGGCGCGCGAGAGCGTGTTGGTCGTGGAGCCGAGCGCCACGACCTGCTCGGTCAGCCGCGCATACGCCTCCAAGCGCTCCCGCTCCGCGTCGCCGAGACGGGCGTCCACCTTCTTCAGGGTGTCGGCCATCGGCTTGACGAGGCTGTCGATTGCCGTGTGGCGCGAATCGAGCTGGAGGGCCGCCTGTTTCTGGAGGCCGTCGAGGGAGGTCTTGGCGAGGTCGAGGAATGTCGCGTTGTTGCGGTTCAGCGCCTCGGCCGCGACGGCCTGAAAGGCATCGCGCATTCGGGCTTGCACGTCCTCGGACTGGCGCCGCGCGAGCGCCCGGGCGACCAGCAAGGCAACCGCGGCCCCGGCGACGGCGGCGAGAAGAATGGCGGCGAGAAGATCCATCTATTGAGAAGAGGTGGCCGGGCGTGGCTTCGGCAGCGTTTTCCGCGGCAGGAGGTCGTCGCGGTTGGCCGCGTGATAGACGAACGAGGCGATGATGACCGCGTTCTTCATCAGGTCCTCGGGCTGAATACGGTCGTAGAGATCCATGTTCGAATGATGCGAGTCGGTGAAGTATTCGATCGGGTCTTGCACGAACTGGAATCCAGGCAGCCCGAGCTCGTCGAACGCCACGTGGTCCGTGCCGCCCGTGTTCCTGATTGTGAGGGTTGTCATCCCGAGATTGCGGAACGGCTCCATCCATGCCGAGAAGATCGGCCGCACCGCCTCGTTGCCCTGCAGGTAGACGCCGCGGATCGCGCCGGTGCCGTTGTCCATGTTGAAGTACGCGGAGACCTTCGCGTGGGCCGGTTTCAGGGCCATGGTGTCGGGGTCGCCGAACTGCTGCTTCACATATGCGCGCGAGCCGAGCAGCCCCTGCTCCTCGCCAGTCCAGAGCGCGAGACGCACCGTCCGCCGCAGGCGAACGCCGGTGACCTTCAGAATGCGAACCGCTTCCATCATCGCCGCCGATCCGGCCGCGTTGTCGGTGGCCCCTGCGCCGGCGTGCCATGAGTCGAAGTGTGCGCCGAGCATGACGACTTCGTCCGCCTTGTCGGTGCCCGGAATCTCCGCGAGGATGTTGAAGGCGTCGGCCGTGTCGTCGACGAAGCGGTTCCGGGCGTCGATCTCGAGGGTGACGGGCACGTTCTTTTCCACGAGGCGTACGAGACGGTTGTACTGTTCCGCCGCCACCGCGATCTGCGGCGCCGTCAATG
>JAKFXY010000138.1 GCA_021731165.1 Acidobacteriota bacterium
AGCGCTGGTTGATGTTGGCGTGATAGTGGATGAGCAGGTCAGGCATTGTGCCCCTTGCCACCCTGGCAAATCCGCGGCCCGCGAGGGACTTCTCGATGGCGCCCTGCAGGCGGTCGTTGAAGAACTCGTTGTTGTCCAGTCGCGGGTCGCCAGTCGGCAGCGCGTCGGGGGCACCCCACTCCCACGTTCGGAATTGCGAGAAGTCCACGCCGCGCTCGACATGCGAGGCGACGCTCATGGTGATGCACCCGGTGGCCGCGAGCGCCAGGAGCGCCGCAGCCATGAACCGTCCCAGTCGTAACATGATTCGCACCTCTTGAGTCCCTGCAAATCGATAATCTGTCCGGCCGCCTTCGCGCGTCAGACCAGCTCCTCGAGCGGCATCATCGCCATCCGAGTTGCATTCTACTGTTGAGGTGGCAACGCGCGTGCCGCCGCCGGCCCTGCCAATCCCTCGGGGTTCCGTGGCAGACGGAGGTCTCCGATGCGGGCCGCGGCGGGAAAAATTCCCCATGGCTGGGAGAGTTCCCGACCTCGGGAACGTGCGCCTCGACGTTTTAGGAGCAGTCCCCCCACGCGCCAACGATGCGGCCACGATCAGCTCTGGGTGACGTCGTCGTCGGGCGCCCTCCAATGCTCGCACGAGTCGCATTCACCTTCCGACACCACTCGACGAGTGCCGTGCGCGGTCGGGCGCACGCAGATCCAGAGGTTTTCGGGATGGCCTTGCTCCGGGTCGACGTTGAGCCGCCGTCCAGCCCTGGCCCATCGACATTCCCAAGCCGCCTGTTTCACCGTTGTCGCAATCTTGTACGGCATGTCTATTCCCCTCCTTCTTGATTCACGTGCATCAACACAGGCACTCGCGCAATCCTCGCGGCGCGGTAGGCCACGGCACCCGGGGCGCCTGGGGCACCAAGGTGCGCTGGGGAGCTGCGGCGCCCGAGGACGAGCCATGGATGGCGCGTGCCGATAGGTGCCACCGATTCAGCGAGCCGGTCGGCGACCTGTCCGGTTTCGACGCGAGTAGTGACTCGAACCCTTGGCGCGAGGGTGTCCATCAGGCCGGCCAGATCGCGGCGGGCTATTTCCGTCCGTTCAGCCATGATCCGTTCGGCGTGGGGCCGCCAGCGCTCGAGGACCGGAAGGTCGGCAACGACGTGCACCGCCTCCACTGAAGTCTGCATGCACTCCGCCAGGGCACACGCGCTCCTGGCGGCTCTGAGCGAAGAATGCGAGAAATCGATCCCCACGACAATCGGGCCGACACCTGCGAGGCCACCCACGTCAGGCCGCGGCGCGCTCCAGCCGTCCGGTGTGACGAGCACCGATCGGTCGGCGCGGGTCAAGACGCCTTCGGTGACCGACCCGAACAGGGCGTGGCCCGCGCCCGACATTCCATGGGCCCCGAGCACGATCAGGTCATCCCCGTCGCGTTTTGCGACGTGCAGGATCGTGGAGACCGGCGCGCCCATCACGACGCTGCGGCTGGGCGTGCAGGTGGCCGCAGGTGGCGCGGAGCCGATGAAGCGTTGCAGTTCCTCCTGTGTCTCGGCGGTCAGATCGATTCCGGCCTGTGTCGCTGCCGCGGCCAGCAGCGGGTCTTCGGCGTGCAACACGTGCAGCGCTGCGCCGCATTGGCGTGCGAGCCGCGCGGCGAGCGTGAGCGCCTGCCTCGACTGCTCCGAGAAGTCGACCGCCGCGAGAATGGACCGGGGCGGACGCATCAGGTTCTCCCGGCCACGGTGCGCTCGGCCCGTTCCTTGATGCCGAGCATCATGCGGCGCTGCATGATGAAGTGTGGGAGCTCGAAGGCCGTGAAGTTGATCGCCGCCAGCCAGGCCGGGATCCGTTCGTGGCTGATCGTCGAGCGGATCAGAAACCGGGTGCGCCCGTCGCCTGTCGGCTCGAGGACAAACGCGCCCCACTCCCTGAGGACGAGCGCGCGATCGGGCTGCAGTCGATCGATGACCCAACCAGGGCGCTCGCCGAAGATGCCGCCAAGGTAACCCTGCTGAGTGGCGTGGACGCGGTCGCCCACCTGACGGAACTGCCACTCGAGGTGGATCGCATCGGCGTTGGCGATCTGCACGCCGAACGCGCGCTCCAACCAACTGTAGCTATAGAAACCGGCGCGGTCCTGTCCGATCTGCACGAGCCAGGGCCACACGGCTTCGGGCGGCGCGTCGATCGTGACGCCGTGCATGATCTCGAGCGCCGGCGTACGCGGCTGATGATCGCCCGGCAGCGCCATCGTCCATTCGACGGGCTTCGTACCCCACTCTCGATGCCACGGCCACAATGCGGCGGACGCCGTGATCCACGCCAGCAGCGCCACCCCGACCACGTCGCAGGTGTTGCGCCATCTGGGGTGGGAGGTGCGCATGTCGCCCGGCCGCGCCGAGGCAACGAATAGCGTCGCCAGCAGTGGAAGAGACGCGCTGAGCACAACACCGGGCCACAGATCGGTATCGGGATGCCAGAACTGAGCACCCAGGGCGGCGACGCCTGCCATGAGCGATGCCGGCATGATCAGGCGGCGAAGCGGCCGCACGCCGAGGACGCCAAGGCCCGCCGCGACAAAACCGAGGATGGCAAGCACCCAGAGCGCGGTGACCGGTGGGAACCACGCGCCGGGCGCCGCGGCGTCCGCACCCCGCAGGGGCAGCACCGTGTTTGCGAGGCCGTGCAGGACCAAAGCAATTCCGAGGACAACGGGCGCGAGTCTTCGGAGGATGATCATGGCGTGCTCCTACCGCGACCCCAGGCGAGAGCCATGCCACGTGGCCGTCGAACACGTTTCCGTGCGCCGCGCGCCGAAAGGGGCGGGGAGCGCGTCGGATGTCGGGTGAAAATTCGCGGCGGCGTGGGATTTTGATGTCGAGCTCATCCTGGACTCCGCACGGCGAGCCAATCGAAGCCGTCCTTGCCAGGCTCGAAACGCGGCGATCAGGGCTCACGGCCGCCGAGGCGGCATCGCGGCTGGCGCGTACTGGTCCCAATCGTCTGCCACCGCCACGGCGAACGTCAGCGCTGGCGATAGCCGTGGCTCAGCTCCGAAGCGTGGTCGTCGCCCTGCTCGCCGCCGCGGCCGTCACATCGGCCTTTCTTGGCGAGCGTCTCGACGCGGTCGCGATCGTGGCCGTGCTGTTGATCAACACTGGTCTGGGATTTGTCACCGAGTTGCGCGCGCGCCGGGCCATCGACGCCCTGCTGCACCTTGACACCGGGCGCGCGCACGTATATCGCGATGGCTCCCTTCATGCGGTTGACGCACACGCGCTCGTGCCAGGCGACGTCATTCAGCTCGACGCCGGCCAGCAGGTTCCGGCCGATGCGCGGCTGATTCACGCCACGGATCTGCGCACAGATGAAGCGGCGCTGACTGGCGAGTCGCTGCCGGTCTCCAAGCGAGACGAGGTGCTCCCCGTGCCGACGCCGCTGGCCGATCGCCACAATCTCGTATTCAAGGGAACCAGCGTCATCGCCGGCACCGCGCTGGCGGTGGTGACGATGACCGGCGTGAACACGGAGATTGGACGTATCGGCACGCTGGTGTCTGGTGTGCGTGACGAGCCGACTCCGCTTGAACGACGGCTCGACACGCTCGGGAAGCGGCTCGTGTGGATCGCGCTCGGTATCGCGGCGGCGGTCATGCTGCTCGGCCTGTTCCAGGGCGTTCCGTGGTCGCTCGTGATCCGCATGGGGCTCGCGCTCGCCGTGGCCGCGGTTCCGGAAGCGCTGCCGGCGGTGGCCACCATCGCGCTCGCGGTGGGTGTGCACCGCATGGCGCGTCGCAAGGCGCTCGTTCGCCGGCTTCCGGCCGTCGAGGCACTTGGGTCCACGACCGTCATCTGCACGGACAAGACGCGGACGTTGACGTCTGGTGACATGACCGCGGCCCGCGTATGGACCAGGGGCCGAGGCGTCGCGCTCGACGATGGCGACGCTGCCGCGCGGGCGCCGGAGGTGCTCGATACCCTGAGCGTCGCGGCGCTGGCGAGTCGCGCGCAGCCGCGCGGCGACGGCCAGCACGTGGTCGGCGACCCGGTGGACGTGGCGATGATCCGCGCCGCGCTTGGTGCTGGACTTGACCTGGAGGCACTCGAGGCGAAGCACCCCGTCGTAGGACTCGTTCCCTTCTCGAGCGACCTGAAGATCATGGCGACCTTTCGCGAAACGGATGGCACCCTGGTCGCGTACGTCAAGGGCGCCCCCGGCCACGTGCTCGACCGGTGCGGCCGCGACGCTGACGGAGCCTTGCTCGACGAAGCCGCTCGTGAAGCTCTGCACGCCGTCAACGCGGGTCTCGCCGCGGACGGACTTCGCGTGCTCGCCGCCGCGACAGGCGACGTCACCGCATCAACTGAACACGCGCTCGCGGGGCTGACGTTCGTCGGCTTCGTAGGGCTGATGGACCCGCCCGCGGCGGGCGTTCGCGAGGCCATCATCCGCTTGCGCACGGCAGGGCTGCGAACGGTGATGCTCACGGGGGACCAGCGCTTGACGGCAGAAGCGGTTGGCCGCGCCCTGGGGCTGCTCGCTCCGGGTGCGCACGTGATCGACGGGAGTGAGATTGGTCGGCTGTCGCCGGCCTCATTCGCCGAGGCGGTCGCCAGCGCGGCGGCGTTCAGCCGCATTACGCCGGCTGACAAGCTGGCCATCGTCACCGCGCTTCAAGCACGCGGCGAGATCGTGGCCATGCTCGGCGACGGCGTGAACGACGCACCGGCGCTCAGGAAGGCGGACGTCGGCGTCGCGATGGGTGGGCGGGGGACCGATGTCGCCAAGGAAGCAGCCGCCATCGTGCTTCAGGACGATCGGTTCGAGACGATCACCGCGGCTGTCGAGGAGGGGCGCGTCATCTTCGACAACATCCGCAAGTTCGTCTTCTATCTGTTTAGCTGCAATCTGGCCGAGGTGCTCGTGTTTCTCGTTGCGGGACTGGCCGGGCTGCCGTTGCCCCTGCACCCGCTGCAGCTCCTGTGGCTGAACATGGTGACCGACACGTTTCCGGCGCTGGCGCTGGCGATGGAGCCCGGGGATCCCGACGTCATGCGGCGTCCGCCGCGCGATCCGCGGGAAGCGATCCTGTCTGCGCCGTTTCTATGGTCCCTGTCCGGCCACGCGGCGCTCATCGCGGCTGTCACTCTGGCGGGTTTCCTCGTCATGCTCCGGACGGCGCCGGACCGCGCCGTCACGATCGCGTTCATGACTCTGGCGCTGTCGCAGACCTTCCATCTCGGCAACGCCCGCGGCGACGCGCCCGTGCTCACACTCAGTCGTGCCTTGTCCAATCGCTATGCCCTGGCCGCCGTCGCGCTGTCGGTGGGGCTTCAGTGCGCGGCCATGTATGTGACGCCGCTTGCCCGAGTTCTCCATGTTGTCCCGATCTCAGGCAGGGACTGGGTATTGGTCCTTGTGCTTGCGGGAATTCCCGCGGTGCTGGGGCAGCTGCAGAAGCTGCGACGGTCCATGGCGAAGTCCTAGCATTGTCGAGGTTGGTCCGATGTGTGCATCTGGAGGGCGCAGGTGCATCCATGGATACCCAAGAGAAGGTCACGCGCGTGAGGCTTGCCCTCGACCGCGACTATCAGTTCGTGGCGACCTATCCCGATTGGCCGTCCGCGGGCACCATCAGGCTCGACGAAGAGCCGCCGCTCGGGAGTGGGCTCGGACCGAATCCGGCCGCCCTCCTGGCGACGGCCGTCGGCAATTGCCTGGCGGCAAGCCTGCTCTTCTGCGCGCGGAGGGCACGGGTGCCAATTGAGGCGCTCGGCGTCACGGCGGAAGCGCACCTGGTTCGCAACGACGCGGGGCGATACCGGGTCCGCCGCATCGACGTGGATCTCGCGCCGGCGCTGCCCGTCGAGGATATGGCCCGCCTCGAGCGCTGCAAGCAGATCTTCGAGGACTTCTGCATCGTCACGGAGAGCGTGCGCCACGGCATCGACGTGCATGTGGCGGTCGTCGCCGAGCCTCTTGCCGCGCGCGAAGCCTCCTGAGGGGATGCCATGGCTCCGGATCTGACGACCACCAACGTGCTGCTTGGTATCCTGGCCGCCGTCAGCGTGCTCGAGGCCCTCGGCCTGGTGGGCCTCTTCGCCGCCGGGTACGTCCTGGTCCGCCGCCTCCTGAAGGTCATTGACGGTATCGAATCGCGCCAGATTGCTCCGGCCGCGGCGCGCGTCAACGCCATTCTGGATGACGTGCATGACGTCACGACCACCGTGAAGTCTGGCGTGGACAGCATCGACAACTCGCTTGGCTGGATGATTCGGCTGCTTCGTCGCCTCGTGCGCGTGTAATAGCCAGTGCCGTCCACACGAGAACGCGCAGAGACAGAGACTCGCAAAGACTGAGACTCAATGACACAGTGACGGCTGCGTCTGTCAGTCTCGCGCCGACAGACACGCACACGTGTTGGGTGTATCCTGCCGCTCAACTCCTTGCCCCCGCCAGGACCGCCACAGATGGGCAACTTCGATCCCGCCAAGCACCTTGGCCGTATTCTCGCGTCCCTGGTCGAGATCTCTGACGACGCCATCGTCGTGACCGATCTCGACGCCGTCATCATGACGTGGAGCCCGGGCGCCAGCCGTCTGTACGGATACGCAGCGAACGAGATGGTCGGCCAATCGATGGCGCTCTTGTTGCTGGAAGAGCAGAAGAAGCTGGTGCCGGAGCACTACGCGCGCCTTCGTGCCGGGCAGCGCGTTGAGCATTTCGAGACGCGCCGGGTCACGAAGCACGGGCGTGTCGTGGAAGTGTCGGCCGTGTTGACCCCCGTCAACGATGAGGACGGGGCGGTCGCCGGCGTGCTGTCGGTGACCCGTGATATCCGCGGCCAGAAACGCAGCGATGCCGCGCTGCAGGCAAGCGAGGGGCGCTGGCGTGCTGTCGTCGAGTCGGCTGTTGACGGCATCGTCATGATCGATGCCCGCGGGAGGATCGAGGCGTTCAACCCGGCCGCCGAGCGACTGTTCGGCTATGCCGAGCGCGAGGTGGTCGGGAAGAACGTGTCCATGCTGATGCCCTCGCCCTACCACGAGGAGCACGATGGTTATCTGGCCCGCTACCTCCGCGACGGACAGCCGCGAATCATTGGCGTGGGCCGGGAAGTCACCGGCCGCCGGCGCGACGGCTCGACGTTCCCCGTGCACCTCGCCGTGGGCGAGATGTCACTCGATGGCGAGCGCAAGTTCACCGGCATTCTGCACGACTTGAGCAGCCGCGTTCGAATGGAGGAACAGATGCGCGAGCAGGCGGCGCTCGCGCACCTTGGAGAGATGGCGGCGGTCATCGCGCACGAGGTCAAGAACCCGCTCGCGGGCATCCGCGGCGCTATCCAGGTGATCGGCGGGAGACTGCCGCCAGACGGTCCCGAAGCGGGAATCACGAAGGAGATCGTGGCCCGCATCGATACGTTGAGCGATCTGATGAAGGACCTGCTGCTGTTCTCGCGTCCCCCGCAGCCGAGTCTTGCGCTCGTCGACATTCCACAGCTCGTGGCCGCGACGGCCGAACTGTTGATGGCCGACCCCGCATTCGGCGGCGTGAAGGTGGAAGTGGTGGGTTCGGTGCCGCGGATTAGTGCGGACGCCGGGCTGCTGAAGATCGCGTTCGTGAACCTCTTGGTCAACGGCGCGCACGCGATGCAAGGGCAAGGCACGATCCGGGTGGCGGTGAGCCTGGCTGGCGATGCCTGCTCGATCGCGTTCAGCGACACCGGCCCAGGAATTTCTCCCGAGGTCCTGGAAAAAGTCTTCACGCCGTTCTTCACCACGAAATCGCGCGGCAGCGGTCTCGGTCTGCCAACGGCGAAGCGAATAGTCGAGGCACACAAGGGGCACATCAGCATCGAATGCCCGTCCGGCGGCGGAACGACCGTCCGCATCCGCTTGCCCGCAGTGCACTGATTTCCTGGGGGTTTGACCTTGGAGCCCACCCGGACTGAGGATTTCACGGATTTTCAGCGGGTGGCGACGAACGCGGAATTCCGCCGGCAGAAGGGGTATCTTTTACAGCTCGCGGACCTCATCGGATGCCATCCGACCGGATGGGACCACGGGCGGGGAACCCTATGATGCGAACGACGTCGGTGCTCCGGTCGTTAGTCACGGGCGGGCTCCTGGCCGGCGCAGCGACTGGTGCCACGGCACAGGTGTCGCAGGGAACATCGGGTACCCAGCCAGCGCAGCCACTGTTGCATCGCCCTGTCGGGCGTATCACGTATACCTTCGACACGAAGCAGCGGGACGAGACGGTTGCGTCCA
>JAKFXY010000133.1 GCA_021731165.1 Acidobacteriota bacterium
TCGGCCGTGTCGTCGACGAAGCGGTTCCGGGCGTCGATCTCGAGGGTGACGGGCACGTTCTTTTCCACGAGGCGTACGAGACGGTTGTACTGTTCCGCCGCCACCGCGATCTGCGGCGCCGTCAATGGTTCCTTGGCATCGCGGTTCCGGCTGGAACCTACTACGAGAATGGCCCCGTGGTCGCCGCGGCCAACGCCGGGCTCGAGGACGGCGATGGCTCCCTCCTGCCCGTAGAACACCATCCGCTTCTGGTTGAAGTTCGGGTTCGGCGGTGGATTGCCGCCGCGCCCACCCCCTCGAGGAGCCTGCACCGGCTGCGCCTGCAGATCGACCAGCTCCTGATCGGAGAGGCGACGCGCGGTAGGACTGAATGGGGCTGTCACGGTAGTGGGGCGGGCCGCAAGCACGACTTTGCCACTCAGCTTGCCGGTCCACTTCTGGAAGTCCTCTTCGCGGTCAATGACGGCGATGACCGCTTCGCCGGTCAGGCTGCCCTCTGTTCCGGGAGTCCACGCCCTAGGGAAGGCGATGAGCGGCCACGGCTGCGGAGTTAGGACGTTCGCCGTGAATTTTTCATTGACCCAGCCTCGGCCAAACGGCCCCCACGTTTCCAGCCGTACGCGGCTCAGGCCCCAGCCGGCCAACCGATCGGTGGCCCAGGCCGCGGCCGCGCGGATGTTGGGAGAGTTAGTCAGGCGCGGACCGTGAACCTCGGTGAGGTACCACACGGTGTCCATGACTTGCGATCGCTGCAGCCCCTCGTCCTTGATGCGATAGATGGCGTCGAGATCGACCCGGTCGCCCTCAGCGCTTCGCGCGGCCGGCGTCGTTGGCGAGGGCGTCTGCGCCCAGGGTGCCGCGGCCAGCACGGGGATAGCGAGCGTCGCGGCCAGGAGCATCGCTGCATGCGCGCGTGGGTTCATGTGGTCCTCCGGATCACACGAAAGTGTACAGCGATGCGCCTTCCCGGAACGGCCTGCGAATTGATAGGATGCGGCCGTTTGACGATGAAAGGGTCGCTCTCCGCGTACATCGTGGCTACGGCCATGTGGCTGGCGGCCTGCGGGGCCGGCTCCCCGCCCATGCCTTCGCCGGGTGGGGGACAGGATGTCCGCCTCGAGCCGGACACCCTGCAAGTGCGTGGTGTTGTACCGCGCAGTGCGACGCTGGACGCCATGCTGCGTGCGCAGGGGTTGGCCGATGGTGCCTCGCGGCGACTGATTGACGCCATGCGGCCTGTCTTCGACCCCAGGCGCCTTCGTTCCCTCCAGCCGTTCCTGCTGGTGCGTACACTGGAGGGCGCGTTTCGCCATTTTGAGTACGAAATAGATGGCGACTCGTTTCTCCGGATTGTTCCAACCGGCTTCGCCACCGACGCGCTTCGCGCGGAGGTGCTGCCAATTCCGAAAACCCTCGAGCACGCCGCTGTATCTGGCACGATTGGCGGCGACACGCCGTCGCTGTTCCAGGCGATGGAAGCCGCGGGCGAACGTCCGGAGCTTTCCATCGCTCTCGCGGAGATCTTTGGAGGGGAGATCGATTTCAACAGCGACCTGCAGCCCGGCGATCGTTTTGCGCTGGCCTTCGAACGGTTTCGGCGGGAGGGGCGTCCCGCGTCGTACGGGCTCGTGACCGCGGCGGAGTTTCGCAACGACGGCCGCCTGATTCGGGCTATTCGTTTCACCCCTCCGGGTGGGAAGGCCGATTATTTCGACGAAGAGGGTCGGTCACTGCGGCGATTTTTCCTCCGCTCGCCGCTCAAGTTCGAGCCGCGAATCACGTCGCGGTTCTCGTCCGGACGCGCACACCCGATTCTTCATGTGACCCGCGCCCACAACGGCGTGGACTACGGCGCGCCCCAGGGTGCTCCGGTCGTGGCCGTGGCAGCGGGGACGGTCGTATCGGCCACCTTCGATGCCACCAACGGACGCATGATTCGACTCAGGCACTCGAGCGGGTACGAGTCGAACTACCTTCACTTGTCCGCGTTCGCAGCAGAGGTGCGCGCTGGCGTACGCGTCGAGCAAGGTGAGTTGATCGGGCGAGTGGGCGCCACCGGGCTCGCGACCGGTCCGCACCTTCACTACGCCCTGCGGAAGAATGGGGCGTTCGTGAATCCCCTTCGCGAACAGCAGAATCTCCCACCCGGCGATCCAATTCCAGCGTCGGCCATCGATGCCTTTGTCGCTACGCGGGACATGGCGCTCGGACAGTTGACGATCCAGTAGGCGACGCACAACAGGTCGGCGCGAGCCACGGGTCTTCGAGGCCACGGTATAATTTCATTTTCCCATGGCATTCATTGCTCCGTTTCGTGCCCTTCGGCCCATACCCGAGTCGGCGGCGCCGGTCGCCGCGGTTCCCTACGACGTTGTCAGCACCGAGGAGGCGCAGGCGCTCACTCTCGGCAACCCCTTGAGCTTCTTGCACGTTTCCCGGGCGGAGATCGATCTGCCCGCGAACACCAATCCCTATTCGGATGCCGTGTATGCGAGGGCGGTGGAGAGTTTCGGCGCCTTGAGGGAGCGGGCACCACTCGTGATCGAGGAGACACCCAGCCTCTACGTATACCGTCTGCGCATGGGCGGCCACGAGCAGACCGGCGTCGCCGGCGTGTTCTCGGTGGACGAGTACGAACGCGACGTCATCAAGAAGCACGAGCGGACGCGGCGCGACAAGGAGGACGATCGAACGCGGCACATCATCGAGCTGCGGGCGCAGACCGGCCCGGTCTTTCTGACCTATCTCGCGTCCAATGCCGTGGACGGGGCCGTGAGGCGGACGGTGGCCGGGAGCCCACTCTTCGATTTCACGGCCGTGGACGGCGTGCGGCACACGATCTGGAGGGTTGATTCGCGCGAGGAACACGACCTTGTCGCCGGCTTTGGCGCCATTCCCGCGCTCTATATTGCGGATGGCCACCATCGCGCGGCCAGCGCGGCCCGGGCGCGCCAACAGCTCCGCGGCGAATCAAGGGCCGCGGGCGAGTGGGATACGTTCCTTGCCGTGGCGTTTCCCGACAACCAGATGCAGGTCTTGCCCTACAACCGCGTTGTGAAAGATCTCGGGGCGCATACGGCTCAGGCGCTGCTCGCGCGCATACGCGAACGGTTCCCGGTCAAGGAGGGGCCGGCGACGCCCTCGAAGAAAGGGGACGTGGCCATGTTTCTCGAGGACAGGTGGTACACCATCGATCTCGGGGACGCGCCATCGGGCCTCGGCCCAGCGGACCGGCTCGACGTGAGCCGGCTCCAGGACACTGTCCTGACGCCGCTGCTTGGCATTGGAGACGTGCGCAGCGACAAGCGAATCGACTTTGTCGGTGGCGCTCGCGGTACGCGGGCCTTGGAGCAGCACGTCGCCTCGGGCCGGCACGCGGTCGCCTTTTCGCTCTATCCGGTGAGCGTTGAAGATCTGATGCAGATCTCGGACGCCGGAGGCATCATGCCGCCCAAGTCCACCTGGTTCGAGCCTAAGCTGCGGGACGGGCTGTTGTCCCATACGATTTGAACCACCAGAGATGAACGCCACTGAGTCACAGAGCGCGCGGCGATGTCATTGGATCGTTGTTTCCGCGGCCTCTGCGTCTTTGTGGCGTATGACGTTCTAAGGAGTACAGATGACTACAGCAACCCGCATTTATAACTTCTCCGCCGGTCCCGCGGTGCTTCCGGCGCCGGTGCTCGAGGAGGCGCAGCGCCATCTCGTTGCCCTGCCGGGTGTCGGCATGTCGGTCATGGAGATCAGCCATCGCTCGAAGGTGTTCGAGGATCTACTGAACGAGGCGGTTGCGGATATTCGCGCGCTCGCGAAGATTCCCTCCAACTACAAGGTGCTGATGCTCCAGGGTGGAGCCAGCCTGCAATTCTCGATGGTACCGATGAATCTGCTCGCGGCCGGCACGGTGGCTGACTACATCGACACGGGCTCGTGGGCGGACAAGGCCATCAAGGAAGCCAAGAAGATTGGCACGGTCAACGTCACCGGCTCCACCAAGGCTGATAACTACAACCGCATCCCTGCGGCGAGCGAAATATCACTGACCCCAGGGGCTGCCTACGTCCACATGACCGGCAACAATACGATTGAGGGCACGCAGTGGCACTCGCTGCCCGACGTCGGCGGCGTGCCGCTCGTGAACGACACCTCGTCGGAAATGTTCTGCCGTCCACTCGACGTCGCGCGCTTCGGTCTGATTTACGCCGGCGCGCAGAAGAACCTGGGCCCCTCTGGCATTACGCTCGTGATCGTTCGGGAGGATCTCCTGGCGCGCTCGAAGGACAGCCTGCCGACGATGCTGAACTACAAGGTCCATGCCGAGAACGGCTCGCTGTACAACACGCCGAACACGTTCGGCGTCTACATCCTCGGCCTCACGATGAAGTGGCTGAAGTCGCTCGGCGGCTTGGAGGGGATCGGTATCGTCAACGAGCGGAAGGCGGCCAGACTCTACGCGGAGATTGACCGCACCGGCTTCTACCGCGGGACGGCGCAAAAAGAGAGCCGGTCGCTGATGAACGTGACGTTCAGGCTGGGGAGCGAGGATCTCGAAAAGCAGTTCGTGAAAGAGTCCACTGCCGCCGGGCTCGACGGACTCAAAGGCCACCGTGCCGTGGGCGGCATGCGCGCGTCCATTTACAACGCGTTCCCCGAGGAGGGTGTGGACGCCCTCGTGGAGTTCATGCGCGAGTTCGAACGGAAGCGCGGGTAGCCCGCGAAGGCTCGAGAACGAGCCGCCGCGGCTGCGGCGCCAACGTCACGAGGACAGGGAGGGGAGGAATCGATGGACTGGGCTCTCGGACACATCGTGCTCCTGCTGCTTGGCCTTCAGGCGCCGAGCGCGGGGGCTGCCGGGGACTACGCGGAAGCCGAGCGCCTGCAGCGAATTGTCGCGGAGGAGACGGCAAGGATTCCCGGCATCTCACCAAACGAGCAGGCACGACAGTTCAGCAACCTGGCCTCGGTGCTGAACCTTCGCGGAAAGGCCGACGAGGCGCTCGCCTTCCTTCTCAAGGCGCAGGACCTGATGGAGCGACAGCCGAATATCGATCCTGCGGAGTTCGCGCTGCTTCATCTGAACCTCGGTCGGGCGTACGCGCTTCGTGCGCAGTGGGCGGAGGCCGAGAACGAATACCGGAGTGGCACGACGATCCTGAACACGACCGCGGGTCTAGACGAGGATCTGTCCTACGATGCCGACGCGCAGCTCGCATACGTCTACTGGAAGACACATCGATTCGCGCAGGCCAAGCCTTTGTACGAACGGGCTCTCCGGTTTTTCACCGAGGCTCTGGGTCCGGATCACCGGGCGGTGAGGCAGTGGCAGGCCGAATATCAGGAGCTGCTCAAGGACATGCCGAGATAGCCGCGGCGGCAGTGGCGACGAAGGGCACCCAGGCCACGCCGCGTGCGAGAGGCTAGTCAGGCGTCGTCGGCCTGGACAGCCGGCGACGGCGGCGACGACGACGGCGCCTGGCGGGGGGAGCGTCGCCGCCAGGCACTGGAGCCTCCGCGGCGGCCTCTCCCTCAAAGGTCTTCGCCGCCTCGATGAATCCGCGCCAGTGTTCGAGCACGTCCGGCGCGTTCCCGTGTATTTCCAGCCAGGTCATCGCTTCAGAGAACGGCCCTCGGTGTGTGAGTGCGCGGCGGGCTCGCGGCGAAAGGTGCATGTCGAGCAGCCGGCGCTGCAGGCCGAGGATCTGTCGTAACCGCTCGATGTCACGGCGCGCGAGCGGGAGCATGCCGAGTGACAGCAGCGGCTCCTTGCGTCTGTCGTCGTCTTGGGTGTCCGGCTCCGGTGCCTTTGAACGGAAGTCGTGCCCGATGGGCACGAGGAGCGATCCGAGGAGGATCGCGTTCGTCATCGTCTCTGGCGCGTCGGCAAACCGCTGTCTGTAGGTGTCGAGCGCGTTCAGCGATCGCCAAAGCGGGTCCTTCGCTCCGCGTTGCAGCTCCGGAGCGATCGGCTCGAGCAACCCGCGCTCGGCGAGCATTCGGAATGCTTTCTCTGACGCGCCGGCGCGCAGGAGCTTGTAGAGCTCCTCGATCAGGCGCGCTGGAGCACTCTTCGCCAGGTCGCCGCGATGGGCTGCGATCGCCTCATCGATTGGCGGGTCGATGGAGAAGTCGAGGCGTGCCGCCATGGCCACCGCGCGGAGCATCCTGACCGGATCCTCCTGGAAGCGCTCTACCGGGTTGCCGATGCAGCGCATCAGCTTGGCATCCAGGTCGGCGAGCCCGCCGGTGTAGTCGATGATCGAGAAGGTCGCGATGTCGTAGAAGAGGGCGTTGACGGTGAAGTCGCGGCGGAACGCGTCCTCTTCCGGTGTGCCGAACGTGTTGTCGCGATGAATCAGCCTGTCGTGTTCGTGCAGGCCGCCGGCGATGGGCGGAAGCCCCTCGTTCGGCGTCTCCTGCATGGCTGCCAGTTCCTCGGCCGAGACATGCCGGCGGAAGGTTGCCACCTCGACATTCTTGGTCCCGAACCGGACGTGGGCAAGCCTGAACCGGCGGCCGATGATCCAGCAGTTTCGAAAGAGCTTCTTGACCTGGTATGGGTGCGCCGAGGTGCCGATGTCGAAGTCCTTGGGGCGCCGGCCGAGCAGGAGATCCCGGACGCTGCCGCCGACCAGGTAGGCGGTGTAGTCGTGCTGGTGGAGGCGGTAGAGCACTCTCAGGGCATCGGGGTCGATCAGCGTGCGCGAGATTGCGTGCCCCGCGCGCGGCACGACCACCGGTTGGCCCATCGGCAGGCATTGTAGCAAACGGCCATCGGCATAGGAGACCAAGCCTCGGCATCTCAACGACTTACGCCACCGGATGGTGCTACGATCCGCACCATGTCATCGCGCTGCGCACCGCTGGCACTGCTGGTGCTCCTGGTCACCGCAGCCGCGCAGGCGGCCGAGCCTCCCGCTCTTTCCCGCGCGCGAGCCCTCTACAACTCTGCCGACTTCGACGGCGCGATCGCCGCCGCGGCGGAGGCCCAACGGCTGCCCGACGCATCCGATGCCGCGGCGCTCGTGCTAGCGCGGTCGCACCTGGAACGGTATCGCCGTTCACTGAATCCCGCCGACCTGAGCTCGGCGCGCGACGCGCTGGGGCTGGTGAGGCTCGCGGCGCTCACACCGCGGGACCAGGTCGATTTGTTCGTGGGGCTTGGCCAGTCGCTCTACCTTGAAAACATGTTCGGGGCGGCCGCCGAGCTCTTCGACACGGCGCTGTCTCGCGGCGCGCTTCTGGACCACGGCGACCGCCTGATGCTGGTCGACTGGTGGGCCACGGCGCTCGATCGTGATGCTCAGGCCATGGCTGCCGATCGTCGTCCGGCGGTCTACGGTCGCATCGCGGCGCGCATGGAGGAAGAGCTGCGCCAGGATTCCGGCAGCAGCCCGGCGAACTACTGGCTTGTTGTCGCGGCACGGGGCACCGGTGACATCGAGCGCGCGTGGGGTGCCGCCGTTGCCGCGTGGGTGCGTTCCACCCTGGCGCGTCCAGGTGCGGAGTCCCTGCGCGCCGACCTGGATCGTCTCGTCACCCAGGCACTCATCCCCGAACGCGCCCAGATCCGGTCGCCGAGCGTCACGCCTGAGCTGCTGACGATGCTGGGCGCGGAATGGGACATGGTGAAGAGCCAGTGGAAATGAGAGACGCCTGCCGTTCAGGTGTGCTTCTGCGTTCGGCGTTCAGGGGAGTTTCCATGCGTAGGCTGGCGAGATTGCTCGGGATCGCGGTGATGGTCGTGCTTGGCGTCACGGAAGGCGGCGCATCCCAGGCTCCCAGATTATCTGGACGGCAGATCGTCGAGGATGCGGCACGGGCGCTCGGGGGACTCGACCGGGTGCTGGCGGTGAAGAACATCACGCTCATGGGCTACGGCACTTACGCCTATATGTTCGGCAGCGG
>JAKFXY010000161.1 GCA_021731165.1 Acidobacteriota bacterium
ACCCCGACCCCAAGCCCAACCCCGACTCCGCCGGCTCCGGCTCCGGTGCCAGCGCCGGTTCCATCACCAGCGCCCGTCAGCGTTTCCAGCGTGAACCCCAACTCTGGTCTAACCGGGGGTGGCACTATCGTGACGATCACCGGTACTGGGTTTCTGTCCGGCGTGACCGTGACGTTCGGCGCGACGCCTGCGGGGAATATCGCGGTGTCGAATTCCGGCATCTTCATCATCGCCACGACGCCCCCGCATGCGGCCGGGTCCGTTGGCGTCGAGGTGAGAAACCCGAACGGGCAGAGCGGCGCGCTGAACAACGGGTTCACCTACAACGTCCCCTTCCTCATCAGCAGCGTGACGCCGAACATGGGGACGACCGCGGGCGGGACCATCGTGACGATCGGCGGTACGGGAATGCTGCCCGGAGTGACCGTACGTTTCGGAGGCACGTTCGATGGACAACTCGCGACGAATGTCTCGGTGGCGAGCTCCGGCACGAGCATGACCGCCACGACGCCCCCACATGCGGCCGGGCTCGTTGGCGTCTTCGTGACGAACCCGAACGGGCAGGCCGCCGGTCCAGCGAGCTTCTTCTACATCGTCCCCCTCTCAGTCAGCAGCGTGACGCCGAATACCGGGACGACCGCGGGCGGGACCGTCGTGACGATCCGCGGTGCGGGAATGCTGCCCGGAGCGACCGTAAGTTTCGGCGGCACGTTCGCGACGAATGTGTCGGTGGCGGTCTCTCTCGACAGCATGACTGTCACGACGCCCCCGCATGCGGCCGGGCTCGTGAGTGTCGTCGTGACGAATCCGAGCGGAGCGAGCGCCTCGCCGGTGAGCTTCACCTACGTCGCCACGCCTTGAGCAACGCAGTGCCGGAGACGCGAGATTCGTTGTGGACCCGAATGCTACGGCTTGAAGCAGTCCAGGCCTAGGGAGTGACGGCGCTTGTAGCTCTCGATCTCTTCGAGCGTCGGATCGTTGAATTCGATGAATTCACGCAGCTCGTCGAACTCTTGCTCCTTCTTGAACGCCCGGCGGCCCTTCTCCGCGGCTGTGCCCCACCGTGGGCCGAAATGGTAGACAGCGGCGTACATGACCTTCGCTCGGACGCGCGAGACGCCACCGCAGAGGCACGCGTTGTAGAACATCCGATGGACCTTCTTCCAAGGCCGCGTCTGTTCGCAGCATGCGATGTCATGCACGACCGACGCGTTCCGGTACTTGCCGATGTAGGGAGAACCGACCACGCTCCAAAGAAGTTGAGGGATGGACGCGCCATCAATGTATGCCTTCTTGGGTGCGACCCAGACGACCCCACCCGGATCGGTATACGTGAAGTCTTCGATCAGTCGCATCTCCCGACCGTCGTCTTGCCACGCCACGATCACGAGGCCCGTAAAGTAGTCCGCACGCTTTCTCGATTGTCGCCGCTCGAGGACTGGACCTGCTCTCTTGGTCATGGCACTGGCCTCACGCTCTCTCCCTCGTGACATCCACGTCGGACCTGGAGTGCTCCAACACCATAATCCGCGTTGAGGTGACTCGACAGAGAGGCGCCTCTCTGCTTCCGGTCCGCCCGACGCTCGACGTTCACCAGCGGCCGCTCTTCCTGGCCACCACGTGAAACAATTGCCAGTGCTTGGGATTCCGCACGTCCGGGGGGTCATCCCTTTCTTCTTCGTTCATCATCTCGATCTCGAAGCCTTCCAGCAGCGTCAAGACCTCCTCCCTGGTGTGGTGTGTTCGATCGGGGAGCGACGCCCACGAGTCGCGCGCCCCAAAGAACTGCCCAGCGATCCGCCCACCAGGGCGAATGGCCGCGACGATTCGACTCCAGAGCGCCGGAAAGTGTCGAGGTTCGCAAAACGGCAACGCGAAGCTCGCGTTCACCAGATCGCAGTGGGGCACCTGCATGTCCGCGAAGGTCACCACAACAGCCGTCAAGTTCGGCTTCAACACCTCTGGTACCCGAGGCCACAAAAACGAAAACGCGTCCGGGTGGCCATCCGTCGCCACCACCCGCCATCCCTGGGTGAGCAGCTCAAGAGTGTCGCGCCCCTCGCCCGCGGCAACGTCAACCGCGAGACCTCCGGTGAATCCCTCCCGCGCAAACGCATCGAGGGCCGCGACCAGGGTCTCGCGTGCTCCCTTTCCCATGACGGCCCCGAAGTACCCCGGCCAGTCCTGCACCTCGGAATAATCCTGTGCCCTCCAAGGTGGCACAGGCGGCTCGGTCGGCTGATCTTGTTCTCCCATGGGCTTCAAGGCTTGGCTCTACATTTCTCGCACTCGTCAACGAGCGTGGAGTTCGAACGTCCGTCTCGGTCTAGAGCTGATGCCGGCTGAGGACTCCGTCGATTCCGTTATTCAACGCCAAGCCCGCTCGGACGCCAGCTGCCCGCACGCGCGTAACCGCGTGAAGCACCACGTGCGCAAACGGCTGGCATCTCGCTGTGGCCGTGAATCTTAGCAGTTGGGACGCTAGACAAGGTGGCCCGTGGCTGTGGGCAAAGGGACATACGACGCGCAAGTGAGAACCGCGCGAGCGCGCGTCAATCGCTCCTCGTCACGTCCACCGCGATTCCAGCCTGGTCGCGGATCGTGTCCCCTACCAGGGCCCAGTCCACACGCTCGTCGAGCTGCTGGCCGGTGATGAGTCCCGTCACGTACGTAAGGGGCGCGGGCGCCTGCCGATAGACGTCCGAATGCACCTCGAGGAACACGCGGCCTTGTGCCGCGGTGAGCAGCACCGGCTCGTAGACGCTGACGCCCGGTATGCCGACATCCACCCGCGGATAAAGCGCCGCGATGTCGTCGGGCTGCATGCGGACACAGCCGTGGGTCGAGTAGCGGTAGACGCTCGACGGCTCGATCGTCCCGTGAATGCCGAGACTCCGGAACGATAACCGGATGAAGTTGGCGCCAAGCGGGTTCTCCGGCCCCGGCGGCATCCGCTCGATGACGGGCTTCCCTTGGCGCCGCATCTCCTCCTGGATCGACGGCGGCACATCCCAGGCAGGGTCCTCTTCCTTGTCGATCACCGTGAACGACCCCAGCGGTGTCGGCCAGTCCCGTTTCCCGACGCCGATCGGATATGCGCTCGTGCCGGCGGCATCGGTGAAGAACAGCATCCGCTGGGCGACGTTGATCACGATCTGACGGCCGGTTTCGCTCAGGGCAACGTGACGCGGGACGATGTGTCTGTTGTCGATCAGAAGTAACTGATCGGGATGAATGATGGAGTTGGGCCTCAGGCCGTTCAGCCGGGCGAGGGTCGCTGGAGCGACACCGAACCGCGCGCCAAGTCGTACCAATGAGTCGCCGAGTCGAACCGTGTAGCTGAAGGCCGCGCCTACTATCGGCCCTTCCTTCCGCATCTCCTCGGCGAGGAGGCCGGAGGGGCCCGCGAGGGCCAGCAGGACTGCCGCAAAGACGTATAGGATCCCGCGCAGGATTCCCCGCGCTGTGGGAGATTCCCCGTTGACGCTGGGGCGGCGCCGTGTATTCATACTGGTTTCCAGCCGAAGTCGGGGAACAGCCATTGCAGCCCATGGAGGACAGTGCAACTTTCTCTCCGCGGCCTGGCCTGGTTCTCGCTCTACCTTACGATCACGCTCGTTCCGGCATTTGTGGCTCTCGCCGCGGATCCGTTTGCATTGCCGCGTTCCGGTTTCGTCGAAGCCAGCGTGGCGCTGGCATTCATCGCCTTCCCCCTGCTGCTCGCGCAGTTCGCACTGGTGTCGAGGCTCAGAGCCCTCTCGGCAGGGTTCGGCACCGACGTGCTGATGCAGTTCCACCGGCAGATGGGCATTGTGGCGCTCGCCTTCGTGGTGCTGCACGTGCTGCTGCTCGCCGGTCGTGGCGCCTCATGGCCGACGCTCGATCCCTTCTCGGGCTCGTGGGCGATGCGGAGCGGGGCCATTGCGCTCTGGTCCACTCTCCTCATCGTCGCTTCATCCGTCGTGCGCAGGCGGGTACGACTGCGCTACGAAGCGTGGCAGGTCATCCACCTCGCGGCGGCCATCACAATCGTGATCGCCGCGTCCGCGCACATCGTCGCCATAGCCGGCTATTCGCGGGCTGCGTCGGTGCGTGGGGCGGTTATTGGATACGGGGCGGTGGCTCTTGCGCTCGCTACGTGGTACCGGGTCGCCCGTCCACTGACGCTGATGCGCCGACCGTGGCGGGTTGTCGCCAACCGTGACGAAGGGGCGAGCACGCGCACGCTGTGTGTGCGGCCGGAGGGGCACGACGGCATGACCTTCACGGCAGGGCAGTTTGCCTGGTTGCTGACCGGCCGTTCGCCATTGCTGGCCCAGCAGCATCCGTTGTCCATGTCGTCGTCCGCGGCCCCGAACGACGAGCATGCCATCGACTTCACCATCAAGGCGCTCGGCGACTGGTCGGCGAACGAAGTGCCGGCATTGGTGCCAGGCAGCCGCGTCTGGGTAGACGGCCCGTTTGGCGCTTTCACAGAGGGACGCCAACCCGCACAAGGGCTCGTGCTCGTCGCCGGGGGCATCGGCATCTCTCCGATGAGGTCAATTCTGAGGACGCTGCGCGATCGGGGCGACGTGCGGCCGGTCCTACTGTTCTACGCCGCCAACGACGCGAGCCGGACTGTGTTCGGCGATGAGCTCAGGTCGCTGGAGCGGTCGCTGAACCTGACGCTGGTCTATGTATTCGAGCATGCGAACGGAGAGTGGCGCGGGGAGCGGGGCCGGATCACCGAGAGCGTGCTTCGCCGCCATCTTCCTCACCACTTCAAGCGCTTCCAGTACTTCGTCTGTGGTCCGGGGGGGATGATGGACGCGACAGAGCGGCTGTTGATCGGCATCGGCGTGCCGCGGCGGTTGATCAACACGGAACGCTTCGACCTGGTCTAGTGCCGTTGTGATGTCTACGGGCCACGGAGACACGGGGGTCAAGAGTCAAGGGACACTGTAGCTATGCGCCATGTGCTCGTGACACGCTTCGTGATCGCGCTTGTCGCCGTATACCTCGTGAGCGCGTGGCAGTTCGCCCGGCTCGCCCGCCCGACCGGGGCGCCGGCGGCCGCGGCGTCGCCGGGCCCGGCTGCACCCACCGCTCAGGGAAGCGCCGCCGCGGGTCAGGCCGCGCTCGCCGGGCCGCGCCTGTTCGAGGAGCGGTGTGGCACGTGCCATTCCGCCGGCGCGCTCGCCGACCAGGCGAATGCGTCCAATGATTCAACCGTCCGGCTCCGCGAGTTCGGTGCGTTCCTGGCGGATCACGGTGACGCAACTGTCGAGGAAGACGCGGCCATCCTGGCCTACCTGTCCGCGCTCGTGGGGAGCAGGAAGCCGTCACCCCGATGAGGCCCCACGCCGACTCGGCTTAGTCCGGCGTGAGTCGGATCTCCCGCGTGCGCGCCACAAGCGCCCGCACCGGCAGGGACCCGGCCATGCGCGCCATCGCCTGTTCCGCCGTTGCGCGATAACTCGTCAGTTTTCCGCCGTAGATGGAGAGCACGCGCGGCGATCGCTCGCGGTCAGCAACGAGGAGCGTCTCACGCGATCGATGGAACGTGTGGCCGTCGCCACCGGGCAATACGCGCAGACCCGCGAAGCTCGACGCGATCCGATCCGCCTCTGGCGCGCGGAAGCGAGGAAAGTACTGGCGCGCGATGCCCTGGAGATAGCGCAGCTCAGAGGCGGTCGGAGCCACATCGGCCGGGTCGCCCTGAAATCGCACCTCGGTCGTACCGACCAATGTTTGTCCGTGCCACGGCATGATGAACACCGCCCGGCCGTCGCGCGGACTCTCCACGTAATAGATGCCCTGCGCGATCGTTCCCGTGAGAACAATGTGTGATCCTTGCACGCGCTCGACAGTCGGCACGGGCACTGCCGGCGCGATGCGGCGCGCGACGGCGTCTGCCCATGGGCCGCCGGCATTGATCAACACGCGCGCGTGCATTTCTTCAGTGCCCCGTGGAGTGTCGCAACGCACGGTGATGCCGTCGGCCGTGAGCATCGCGCCAACCATGCGAACTGGTATCCGTAGTTCGGCGCCAAGCGCCTGCGCCGAGCGCATGACGGCGCGGCTCAGCTGCAGGTCGTCTGTCTGTCCGTCCTGATACCAGAACACATGCTGCAGGCCGTTGAGGTCCAGGCCGTCGAGCGTGTTCCATCGCGCCCGAGGCACCTGACCCCATCGCGTGTTGCGATCGAGTCCCGCCAGCACGCCGTACAGCGACAACCCCGTGCGTAGCAGCCACGGCCGCCGGCGCGTGTGGCCGTAGATGGGGACGTGGAAGCGTTGCAGTCGCACCAGATCGGGCGCGATCGCGAGGAGAATCGCGCGCTCGCGCAGGCACTCGCGGACCAGCCGCAGCTGATACGTCTCGAGGTACCGCAGTCCGCCATGAATCAGCTTGCTCGAGCGGCTCGACGTCCCGGCGCCGATACCGGTCTGTTCCAGGACCAGAACGCGATGGCCTCCCGCGGCGGCTGCCTGCGCGACACCCGCGCCGTGAATGCCGGCGCCGACAACGATGACGTCCCACGGCGCGCTCACAATGGTGACCGCGGTTCACCGAGGGCGCGGCTCATCGGCCCGACCGCCATCGTCTCGATGAGCTCCACGCCGCGCGCCGCAAGAGCGCGTGCAACCGGCAGCGAATCGACTTCGTAGACCACCCATCGCCAGGGGCCGCGCCAGAGTGGGTCCGTTCGCGACAGCTTCTTCACGTCGACGAACACGTACTCTGGCGCCAGGGCTTCGCACGCGAGACGCGTTCGATCGCGGAGGTTGCCGAGGACCCAGCCGATGGCGGCGGCGCCGAGCTCGCGCGCCCGCGCGATCGCGGCGAGCTCGAAGGAGATGGTGACGCACTGAGTCCGCCATGGAGAGCACGTCTCCACGACGCGCCCGACGACTTCCTCCAGGCCGAACTGCTTCAGGCTTTCTCGTTTGATCTCCACGAAGAGCGTGACATCGGGACGGTCGTCGATGAGATGCAGGACATCGGCCAACAACGGGATGGTGGCGCCGCGGTGGCGCTCGCCGAGTCGTCCGGGCCCCGCGGTTTCGATCTGCGAGAGCGTCGCTGCCGTGAGATCGAAGACACGGCCGGCGCGCCCGGCCGTCCGCCGGAGCGTGGCGTCGTGCAAGACGATGGGTACGCGGTCGGCGGAGAGTTGTACGTCGAGTTCGAGATGACGGGTGCCGAGCGCCAGGGCGGACTGAAACGCCGGCAGCGTGTTCTCGGGGTACTCGCGCGCGTTGCCGCGGTGGGCGACCAGCTGCACGCCATCAGCTTAGAGCACTCGAGAGCACATATTCGAGGACTCCCGATGTCAGCGGAGCCGCCATGGTGCGACGCGCCAGCGCGCAGACTGAGACGGCGCCACACCAGTGCCGTCTTGCCCCCCGGTCGCCGCTGGCGAGAAGTGCCTGTGGCACGGCACGTAGGCAGCGGGCGCCGAAAAATTCGCAACACGTCGCGGAAAGTTTCCGTCGTCTGATGCCTCCGACAAAGGGTCAACGAGAAATCCAGCAGATACGGGTGGCGCGCCGATGGCGCACGGATTGCCTCCTGCGAGTGCCATCGACGCTCAGCTGGCGCCATCGACGGTGATGTTTGCTTCGCGGGACGCCAGGGCCAGCGGTTCCGTGAAGCGTACCGAACGGAGATAAGCAATGAACTTCAGATCGCGCCGGATGATCCTGGGTGCCCTGATCACGACGGCCGTGGTGTTCTCCCTGAGTTCGGCGTGGGCGGCGGGCCAGGGTGGGTCAGGCCCGCGACGGCAAATGGCCGAGGAAGTCTTCAAGAACATCCAGGTGTTCAAGGGCGTGCCGGCGGACGAGTTCATCGTGTCGATGGGGTTCATCTCCAAC